>JAQUND010000041.1 GCA_028717785.1 Candidatus Nanoarchaeia archaeon
AATATCAATCCAGCAACTATTGAAGAACTTAATTCTTATTTACTAGAATCAGTAAAATCAACTAATTCTACTCGTATCATTGCGTCTCAAAATCTTCATTCAATTTATATTTACCATAAAGACGTAAAAATGAGAGCACTACACGAAAATGCATTCAAACGAGTAGATGGTATGCCATTAATCATACTCGGAAAATTAATAGGATACCCGCTCAACAAAGAACAAAGAGTCACTTGGGTAGACTACTTAGACCCGTTTTTAAAAACAATAACAAACAACAATCTAAAACTTTTTTATATCGGCTCAAAACCAGATATTGCAGAAAAAGCCATTAATAATTTCAGAAAAACTTACAAAGGCATTCAAATAAACTATACAAACGGCTATTTCAACAAAGAAAAAAACAGTAATGAAAATTTATCAATTATTCAAAAAATAAAAAACTATCAACCTGACGTACTTTTAGTAGGAATGGGCATGCCTATCCAAGAACACTGGATTTATGACAATTTAAATCGTCTCAATGTAAAAGTTATACTAACGTGTGGTGCAGCAGTCGAATATTCTACAGGAACAGTTTCAACACCTCCTCGATGGATGGGAAAAGCAGGACTTGAATGGTTATTCAGACTATACGAAAATCCCAAACGATTTTATAAAAGATACTGCATTGAACCCTGGTTCTTACTCCCTCTAATCTTTAAAGATCTTTTCTACGCTTTTAAAAGAAATAATTAATATAACAAACAATTTAACACTTGAATAAGAAAAAATATTATAATAATCAAAAGGGTTTTATTAATGAAATTCACAAAACGACACCTGCTATTTGATCTATTCAAAGGATTTGATCTCGCTCTCATTTCTATTAGTCTTTGGTTGTCTATATGCTTAAACTACAAAACTTTTTTTAATAAAATTGAATTAAACATTCAATACTTTTTTTTCATTTTATTATTTCTTACTATCAATCATTTAGTACTAAAAAGCACAGGTGCATACGACTCAAAACGATTTTCTTCATACTACATAGAAATTAAAAGCTGCATTATAACAGCATTATTTAGCAGTCTTTCAATTCTTTTTTTAGAATTAATATTAAACTTAAAAATAAGTAGTCATTACATGATATGTATTTATGCAGGTATCTGCTTCTTATTACTATCCTTAAACAGACTACTACTATTCATATCGCTTCAAATAGCTACTTATATGGGTAAAAACCTACGAACAGTTTTCATAGCAGGAACTAATGAAAGAGCTATGAAAATAGCTCGAAAATTACCCGAATTAGGATATGTGGTAAAAGGATTCATAGATGAAAAATGGAGAACAAAATCACACGACCTAAGTATTCCCCTTATCACTGATTTTCAAACAGCTTTTAGAGACATACCCATCGATGAAATCATCATTTGTCTTCCCTTAAGAACTGGGTATAAATATATACAAACTATAATAGAAGCTGCAGAAGAACAAGGTATCCTCACGCGTCTATCTACAGACCTCTTTGATCTTAAAATAGCAAAAGCAAAAATCGAATATTTTGATGACACTCCTCTTCTCACACTATTCTCTGGAAACATGTACAGAAAAATAGTGCTCATCAAAAATCTCTTTGATACTATCATTGCTTCAATTTTATTCTTATGTTTATTACCTGTTTTTCTCATAGTAGCTTTTTCAATAAAACTTTCTTCAAGAGGTCCTGTTTTTTTCTTTCAGGAACGCATTGGAATCAATAAAAAAATATTCAAAGTCATAAAATTTAGAACAATGATACCTGATGCAGAAAACAAATTAAAAGATATAGAACATCTAAATGAAAGAAAAGATGAAGCAGCGTTTAAAATCAAAAACGATCCAAGAGTCACTGCTATAGGAAAAATTCTTAGACTTTTTAGTCTAGATGAACTACCTCAATTAATAAATGTAATCAAGGGAGATATGTCGTTAGTTGGTCCTCGACCTCTACCTGTTCGTGATTACAGGAATTTTAAAAAAGACTGGCAAAGACGAAGATTCTCTGTAAAACCTGGAATTACATGCATTTGGCAAATTTCAGGAAGGAACAATATAACATTCGAAAAATGGATGCAAATGGACATGTCATATATTGATAATTGGTCTTTATTTTTAGATTTCAAAATATTACTTAGAACAATACCAGCAGTTATAACAGGTCATGGTGCATCTTAACAAAAAAGGAGGAAAAATGCAAGAACCTGCTGATATAAAAAAAATAGAAGCAGAAGTTTTAAAAGAATTTCATGAGACATATTGTCATTGGACAGATGACATGGTCAACAATGAAGTTCAAAAACGTCTTAAAGCTTTATCAACGTGATGTGAAAAACGTTGAAATTCTTTTTAATGTTTGTGTTTTTTAATTATAGCATAAGTAATGCTGAAAAAATCATTATTACACAAGACAGTTGTAGCAAAATCAGCGTTGTACTTAAAGAACACCTCGATCTTGGTAGACTACGTAGATATGATAACGTCTTAATGTTTTGTTATGACAAAAATTTCTTTTACATTAGTCGAAAATTTTGTCCCACAACAATTCTACCAATTTCAAACTGGTCAATAGACACTATATACTATGAAACACGACAACAAAATCAAAATGCAAAACAATATTAATCTCAATGGAGGTCTTATGAAAAAGTTTCTTTTACTTTCACTATGTCTTTGTTCGTTCGCTTTTTCGCAAAGCGATTCGACAACTCAACCAAAACTAGATACACAGTCGTTAAATGTCGCTATGAACAGCAGCATTGTTCAAGCATTAACAGAACAACAATCGCTTTTTGAAGAACAAATCTTAACACAAAATATATTTAACACTCTCAGTATCATCGCAGGCGTATCAGGATTAGCTTTCACAATAGCAGATGGTTCAAAAGATTGTCAATGGTGGAAAGATGGCAAACTAACTGATGGTACAAAATGGACTTCAACTCACACTGCAACAGCAATCTTATCATCTAGTTTAATTCTCTCAAGCGCTATCTCAATAGACTTCAACAAAAAAACTTTATCAAACCTTTCAAAAACAAATTTAAAATTAATCACTCCATACAACACAGCTTTACAAAAAAAAGAATCAATATCTAAATCTTCAAAACCAAACATTTTTGTCATAGCAGGAATCACAGCTTTAACATCTGTCACGTGTCTTATCACATCAGGCGTATTAAACGACTAATCACATAGAACATTGATTGAAACTATAAAAATAAAAGGGTTTACTAAAAATCCTTTTATTTTTTAAACTAATACCCTTTAGCACATTTAATTTTATAATGTTTAGATTTCTATTAACAATTAACTTCGTTATGCTAAAGATGGTAGCGTGTATCTCGAATTTTAAAATTGAACATAGGAAATTATTATGTCATTCTGGAATCATTATTCTGGAAAATCAATAGGTCGCGCTATTCACTTTATTTATACGTACTGTGACCTTAATAAAGCTGAACAATGTATATTTGACCTTAAAAATAATATCACATATAATGAAAAAAAATTTGCTACGATAACATGGTCTATTCATAATTATGAGGGAATTGAGATAGAAACACCTAAGTTCGAATTTGTTGATCAATACTATCAAGAAAAACAAAAATTTTTTATAAATTTAGCTGTTGTAACTTTAAAAGAGTTTAAAGATAAATTAAAAGACAAAAATTATTTTGATCTTTTTAGAACTGTATATACTGAATGTTTTAAAAATTATCAAGATTATACTTTTAAAAAATTTCCAGATTACAACAATATGGTAGACAACGCAAATACGCACGGACATCAGATAACCATCGCAAAAAAAGATTTATAAACTAGTGAGAAAACGAATAATCATAAAAGCAAATCTAAAAAACGAGAAAGACAACAATCAAAACTATCAATAATTGAAGAACTACAAACATACATAAAAAAATGAATTATTATTATACAAATCGACAAGAATCTGATGAAAGTTGTAAAGACAATTCGCAACAAATAAACACTATGTCTACAATTCATGTTTCATACTCAGATCTACGAAAAAACAAAAAATTAGAACGCATAGCAAAAATAAAACACGAACAAAAAAAGATACCTATCACTGTCACATATTACGATATAGGTCTTCAAGGTGATAAGGTGACACAAAACCACATACACCTCTAATAACATCAAAAACTCGTCACAATTCAAAGAATTTATTATTTTACAACATCATAAATACCATTGCTTTTATAAAATTTCATAAAACATGACAAACAAACTTCTTATCATCATTACATTCTTATCACTATCATCTTATTCTCATGACATAAAATCAATACAAAACAAATTCCCATTTGACAGAGCACACCCTTCGCAATATACGACTCTATGGCTAGACAATATTAACGATAATAAAATCTCTCTAAAATACTGGATCTATGACAGAAAAACTAAACAAGAACACACAGGTATTATAACAACAACCGGAAAACCAACAACATGGCACAAAAGATTCTACTACAAACCTAAAACAACAAAAATAATCGACATATCAAATTTCCCAAAAACACTCGACTACAATCTGTTCTCTTATATTATCTCGTCATGCTTAGAATTCGGACCCGAAGACACCTGGTAAAAAACATTCCTTAAAAAGTATTATTTCTTTTTTAAGTTCTTATATATTTTTTCAAAAGAAATAATTTCATCGCATCTTTTGGCATTTTTTAACAAACATTTGATATAACAAAGAACTATAAGTTTAAAAGAATTTAAATTTATATACTAACATTCGGAAATTCTGACACTACATTTTTTAATATTGAATTAAATAAATATATAAAATAAAAAATTAAGGAGAAAAATATATGGACGAGTCAATAAACGATTTTAAAACGATAAATAAACCGTACTTAATTCAACGAGGTTCGTTCAGAAATATAAAAAACGATGAAATTGTCGGACTAGATTCATTAATTAGCTATGATTATATGGGAAGTGCTGAATTTGAGTTTGGTGCATTGCCTCAATCACTTACTAGAATTTGTGAATCTTTAGATCAATACGAAGTATTTCCAACAATAACAAAAAATGCTGATGGTCAATGTCTCTACATTTTTTGTCGAAAAAGTCAAGCTGAAGAAATATTTAAATGTGTGTTACGTTTTTCAAAAGAAGAATATTCGCAAGAACTTATAACAAAAGAACGGGTTGGACTTTATAGTTATATTAATTGTAAATCTGAATTTGATTTGCGAATAAATTTTTGGTGGGATGTCACAGAAATCGAATACGATAAACTTGGAAATGACTGGATGATTTGTTTTGGCGATAATATCACTAGATTGATAATTGCAATAAACAAAGTTTGCACAAAAAAGAATATTAAATTTCAAAAAGAATTACCAAAACTTATGCAAACTAAAATAAGTGACATTAATATTGAAATAGTTGATGATTATAAAGTTATTAAAATTATATATCCAACATCAAAATCTATTTCTATTGTCAAACGAAATATTATCAAATTTGAAGAAACTGATTCTTCAAAAATAAACGTTACTGTAAAGACAAATAAAGGCCAAGAAAAACTAATTATTGTTGATATCCCGCGATCTTCAATCAGAGAAATATTTTTAAATAAAATCAAACAATCCATCTGCTCTTTGAGCTGTAGAACATTTAAGAAAACTTAATTATATGTGGCGTAAAACGAGACTGCGAGTAGCAAAAAATTGCCAGTTGATCAGTCCACTAAGTGACACTGGAGCTTTTGGTGGAGAAGCTACTACGCCACATAATCAATATAGAAACATATCGAACATACACGCAACAACCTATTCGCTATGCACATTTTAAATCACAATATCTGCATGTGACAAAAAGCCTCGCTTTTTATGAGCGTACAGATTGAAATCTAAAACAACCTGGCAGACATTCATTATATACACGTCATAATCGTTAATCATAAAATCACTTTAAATTCATAAATCTGTCTTAAAGGAGAATAAATGTTGCTAAAAAATTTTATTCTTGTGTTTTTTTTGTTTATCTTCTCAATGGCTGAAGAAAATAATGCAATGTTTGGCCTTAAATGGAAAATGAGTCAACAACAAATAAAAGCTATAGGAATTTCTATAGAAAGAATAAATTCAGACAAGAACTTAAGCACATATAAAACTTACAAATTACCCAAACCTATATCTTTTGGCGAATCATACTATTTAGTCTTTGATGAATCTGAATTAGTAAAACTTGGAATGTATTCAGAAACTATCGAAAATGATCCTTATGGCACTAAAGGAAAAGAACTTTTTGAACGCATTATCGCTCTAATGAATAAAACATACAAACTTGACAAAACTTATTGCACAACAGGAAATGAATTATATGAAGAATCAGATGAATTCTATGAATGTTTAAGATATAAAGGTTGCGGAATGTGGGTAGCAACATTTTCTGACACCAACAAACACATCATAGTTGAACTTAGAGGATTAAGGCGCGGCACAGGATTTCTTGTTATCACAGCAGAATCTAATTATTTTGATAATTCATCTGAAAAATATGAAAATCTAAAAAACGAAGATGACAGTAAAGCTTTTGAATAAAACAATTTTTCTTAATATATCTATATCTCTAAAATGTCACGCTCTTCACGGGCGTGTGGATTGAAACAAAATCAAGACAATGACTAAAAACAAACTATTACGCTTCTAAAACAAAACGAGAAATTTAAACAAAATCAAGGAACAATCATTAAAATGAACAAATTCACTGAACTCACAGTAATGCCAGACTTTTGTTGCTCAGGCATTTGGACTAATAATATAAACTCGACTGTAGAATTTGAAGACTTATGCTTACCAGACGAATTAATCAAAGAATTTGAAGAATGGATAAATTTCTACGACTACAAATGCCACGAACATGATTGTTTCACATTCACAGACGACCAAAACGAAATCAAAAAACTAAACGATAAAGGCAAAGAACTAGCAAAAAAACTAAAAATGCTTTTCTCAGATATTCAAATATTCTACAAAGGCGAAACAAGCGACAAAATGCTTGACAAAGAAGAAATCACTCTATAACTTATATTCTCAGTCTAAAACTAAATGAACCTTATTCAAAAAACACATTACGAAGCGGTTTTAAATTTTTTAAAAAATTATCCAAATATGTTATTTGACAAATTTTTTAATGAATACGATTCATTAACTTTTGCAAACTTTTCTGATTTTTTCTATAAACACGCAAGATTCAACAATGTATCAATACAAAGAGATGATCCTCAAATCATATATCAATCGAACGTCATATATCATCTAGTCGCAATGAAAAAATATCACGAAAAAATTTTCTACATAACACCCAAACTCGCTATAGATTTAGCGAACACAAACCTGACAATTGATTCAAGATTTTTAATCGCGCCATTTGAACAAATCTATCTAAAACTAGACACTAAACTATTTATGATTATCGATATAGCAAATAACAAACCTGTGTTCATTGATGGCATATATGTAAATTTCAAACAATATCACACAGGGAAAAAAGAAATTCGAATAATGGCAGTTTCTTTACTTAAACCAACAAATCAATTCCCATTCAATGACAGCGTATTCTATTTCAAAATTGAACTAAACGAAAATGGAAATTTAGAACAACAAATCGATTCGTATATCAAAAAAATAATGTTTAAAGAAAACGAATTAGAAAAATATAGAGGCGCTATAAACGTCAAATATATCTATGAAATAAGCAAATTTGTATTTAATTCACTATTATATATCACGAGTAAAAACGCAAATTTAACTACTATTGACAACCCATTAGCAGAATTAGAACTACAACAACAATTAAAGAAAAACAAAAAACAAAAAAAAATACAACGAAAAATAAATTCGAAAGCTAGTTTACCGTATATAATCGTTGGACAAAATTTAATACACTCAATGGACAAACAAATACGAGAATCTAAAAAAGGTGTTTTTGATTATAAATTAGATCATAGAATATATGTCATTGGTCATTGGCGATTACAATGGTATGGCAACAATAAAAACAAATATCAAAAACAAATTCAAATCGAACCATACTATAAAGGTCCAGAAATGGCTGATGTCATCAACAAAAACTATAAAGTAATCTAAACAATTACGAAGCAGTTTTAGATTTTTTAAAAAACTTATTCGCTAAAAACAGAATCAATTATCGTTTTAAAAGTATTTAATATGGCAGACAATACTCATGATCTCGATAATGTCTGATTAGAAACAAATATCAGAAAAAAACATGCTATTCATTTTCTTAAAGGAAAAAAATAATGAATGAATTATTATCAGCAATTGACAAACTTAACGATATTCCAAATGTTTCTGAAGAATATGTGTTTAATTTAGTTTTAAAAACAAATGAAAATTCTAATTTCAAATTAAGCTCTTATGATTTAAGTAAACTTTGGAATAATAGTGACGCAGTTAAGTTTTGTTTTGCAAACGCTAAAACAGCTAATGACTTTATGACTACTCCTAAACAAAAAAATTGCGAAGATATCAACGAACCATCTACGCTTTGATTACGCACGCCAACAAATAAGACCTATAGGCATCGTTTTCATGTTTGCTCGTCACCATTCTAGATAGGTAGAAATGAAAAACAGATTCTGGTGTTTTGTTCAATGTTTCTGGACATGCAAAGGTAGTTTTGATTATAACGACGAATATCATCCTAATTATGGATATTATGATGCTTACTTAAAACCCGAATCACCATATAAAAACTTTGATTCCAAACACAAAGAAAAGAATTTCTATCCTAAAAGATTCCTAAAAGTTGCTTTTCCATATCATTTAAGATTACATGCAAAAACAAACAAAAATTTTATACGCACAAAAGGATACTATTTATCTATCTACTTAAATTTTAACTCAATACAAAAAAAACAAATAGCATCTAATATCAAAGTACCATCAAAAAAAGAAGCAATTCGAAAATCACTAAAATTCATTAAAGAATTTGAAACAAGCGAAAAACCAAAACTTTTATGGAAAGAAATAAGACACAAGATCCCGATTATAAACTCTGAAGGACAATGGATAATAAGTGTCATCATTGGTAGTGTTTCTAACGCTTTACACTTTCCACCTTTAAACCATGGCGACTTTTACGCTTTAGAAAACACAAACGGAACATGGTACTGGGAACATTATTCAGTTCATACATCCGGTCACTCATCTTCAAGTTGCACGTCAATCCCTTTAAAAATCTGGAAAGCTATTCAAGACTTTGATCCTCAACTAGACATTCTCGTTAAACGAGCATTAAACAATAAACTTGCTATATTATACAAAAACTCTAATTCTTCTAAACAACGACCACAAAATAAATAACAAAACAATCTTGATTTAATATAAATACAACACCCACGCTAATCACGCTCCTATGACACACACAAGTTCGAAAACATAAACAACAGGAGACATAAATGACTAAATCTGAACTCATCTCTGAAATCAAATCCTTCTACACAATCATCGGTACACCTATCAAAATCACATCCTCAGATGAACACATACCCAAACAAATCAACCACTACAGCATCTTAGTCTACGAAACAGGCCTCTCAGAAAAAAACAAAAAACCCGTCCTAAATTCTAAATACATCAACTTCATTGTCCTCAACGAAAACAACACAAATGAATCAGCCTACTACGCAAACGACGAACTCGAAAACAACACAAACACAGACTTCACAGGCAACGACTCACTAACATCTATAAGCAAAATCTACGAATCAACACAACTAAGAAAAAGAATCAGATCAGCAATCATGAAAGCCGCAAATAACATCTTCAACGAAGAACCCCCATCATCACCCATTACATCTAACACGAACAAATCAAAAAACAAAAAAACACTAAACGTCACCGACAGCTCTAAATTTGCTATCAACCAAACCATCACTATATCAGACGACAACGCTAACGAAACTAACACGATCACAAACATCTTCTCCAACACTCTAACCCTACTAAACGACTTACAACACGACTTCCTAACCACTTCAAACGCCTACATATCCTCAAATAACAACAACGACAGAAGATTATGGGCAGCTAATGCACTCCTAAACCCAGAAAAATACACCCTAGCCATGACAACCTTCGCAGTACTCGACCCAACAGTCCAATCACACGGCAACTCAATTCCAGACACATCTCTCCAAACCATCATCAACAACAACATCTCGAAACTAGCATCTGCAACCAGAATCGCATAAAACAACAAACCCTATCGCTTTTTCTCGCAATAATATATAAACACCTGTTGTCTATGTATGATTGGCTGTTTATTTTTAAACTTATGATATTTATGTCAAGGAACTTTTATATCAATCTTCGGTACTAAATTAATTTATCTTTTTTAAACAACACACAAAAAAATATATGATTATTAAACTTACCCAAAAACAAAAAGAAAAAATACCTGCTTACTGTAAAAAATGGAGAGACATAGGCCACAATACTTCACCTATAAATAAGTCTGAGTCTGAAAACGCAATAAAAAAATATCTAAATATTGCAAGAATAAAATGTGATACAATATTATTTTTCTCGTCTCCCATAATATGCAATCTAGCTTATTTTTTGCTTAAGTCTCAACTTGGATCTCAACTTCATTCTCAACTTCATTCTCAACTTCATTCTCAACTTGGATCTCAACTTGGATCTCAACTTCATTCTCAACTTGGATCTCAACTTTTGTCTCAACTTGATTCTCAACTTCATTCTCAACTTCATTCTCAACTTGGATCTCAACTTGATTCTCGACTTTTGTCTCAACTTGATTCTCAACTTCATTCTCAACTTGAGTTAAATGGATGGACAGATGGAAATTGCTCTGTTGGGTGGTGTAATTTTTATGATTTCATTGATTGTGAATTAACAAAAATGGATAATAATACAAGAAAAATTTGGAACTTATATTGCGATTATGTCAAAACATCATTCTGGATTTATCCATTTAATGGCATTTGTTTAGCATCAGACAGACCATCTGAAATACATTTCAATGATAAAAATCAATTACACAATGAACACGGTATGTCAGTTAAATTTTCTGATGACTGGGGAATTTATACATTAAATGGTGTGAGCGTTACTAAAGACATCGTAATGACACCTGCAGAAAAAATTGACCCAACCATTATTTTAACAGAAAAAAATGTTGAAATACGTAGAGAAATAGTAAAAAAAATAGGGATTGAAAGAGTATGTCAAAAATTAAATTCACGTACTATCGACACTGGTCTAGATTACAATAATAAACAATGTGAATTACTATGTATTGATATACACGGAAAAACATATAAATACATTAAACTGGTTAATCCGAGCGTAGAAGGAATTTACCATATAGAAGGAGTATCGACTGAATGCAACACTATAGAAGACGCTCTAACTTACAGAAAACCAGACATATTAAAAAACATACCAGTTGATGACACAAATGGAGCAGACTGGTATGAACAGGGAGATGTTTGCGTATGGCCCAAAAATGCAGTTTCAGTTAAATCTAAACCTATAATACTAACTTAAAGAAAAACAAAATCAAATCTAATCAATCAAAAACGCACTCAATTCAACCCGTTGTTCCTATTGACAAAAAGAAACGTAAGCATAAAGGATTCAGTCGACATCACGGAATAACTCACGGTGATAACTGTCAAACTGGAACAATGGTTTGTGATAACTGTCATAAACCAATTGGTAAAGAACCATACATGGTCGTCGAATATTACGATATGCATTCAAGAGGAAATGAGAATGACTTCAATAAAATTTACCATCGTCAATGTTGTGAAAGAAGTTATCCTGATTCTTGGGCAGCCTATGATGAAAAAAACAAACAAACTGCAATCAGAACTGCTCGTCGAAATCGAATGATTACTCGTTTACAAAAGACAATAGTGAACTGGAATTTTGAATCATGGGAATTATTTCCTGACGATTAAATTCCTGTCTTTATTACTTACTGAAAATCTCGATTTAAATGTTTTTGACTATATTATGAATAATCATCTTTATAAAGATTAGGAGCCTTTATGACAAATCAACTTGAAGCAAAAATTAAACATTTTGACAAAGTAGTAACTTGTTTAGCCGCCCAGGTACCTGGAGATGTTTATGATGATGTAAAAAAACATTGGGAAGATTTAAAACAGAAAATACAAGTAAATGAGCCACGAACCACTTGAAAATATTTATGTTGTTTGTCCAGAATGTTGATCAAAACCTGATTTATTATTTATAGAACGTTCTCAAACTGAATCAGTAGAAAGTAACACTCCGTATGATAGAACTATTGCTCAAATTTCCAAGAATATTGAAAGACTAATGGCATTTTTTTCTCATATTAAATAATTTCTTCTCTCTCTTGTCTCTTTCAAACCAAGATTCTGCTTTTTCAAGTTTTCTTTCTTTTTTCTCTTCAACAGCAGTTGATTGTATTGTCACATGTCCACAATTAGGACAATCATATACAGTTCCATAAGACGTATAAGTTGTAGTGTTTTCTCTTACTGGACTAAGACACAAAGAACAAGTAAGAGTCCCGCTTGTAGTTGTTGTCATTCCTGTTACAGCCACAATCTTCTCCTTTTTTATTTCAAAAAGATATTTCTAATTT
>JAQUND010000042.1 GCA_028717785.1 Candidatus Nanoarchaeia archaeon
TTGAAGGAATCAGCTATTTTAACGTGTAATTCATCAATTCTCTTATCTGACTCTTTTTTAGAGAAAAACCAAAATACCATTAATATTGATTCGCATAATTCCTTTTTAAATGTTTAGTTTCTATCATTATTACTATAAAGAAGTAACATTAGAAAAGCTTATAAATCAGAGTTGACTATAAAAGTATGACCTAAAATGAGTATTTCAGAAATAAGTTTAAATAATCTTTTAACAGAAATCCTAAATACAAAAGTAACAATTATAGGTGATCTTCATGATGCTCCAAATTGGACACACAATCAAGAATTTTTAGTTTCTAGACTATTAGATAAACAAGTTTTATTTGGGCTTGAATGTCCCATGGAATTATTATCATTATCACCATTAGTTAATTTAATACCAAAAGATAGACGTTTTCCTTTAGTTACATCATATGAAAAGGATGATAAGGAATTTAACAAAGATATTACTTTATTTTTAAGTGTATATGCTTCATTATTTAAAAATCCATTTGTTGCAGTTTTAGGATATGATCATTTAGATATACAACACGATAAATTAGAAGTTCCAAATATAACTATAAACCAATCTTTTAATGGTACAACTTACCCAGGTTTAAAAGAAGGTGTTTATAAATTAGACAATTTAAAATATCTAATAAAAGGCGATTTAAGCAGAACTTTCAAGTAATCCTTTACTTGCTAATAAATCTTTTTTAAAACCTAATAAATTATTTAATACTGTAATAGCATATTTCTTTTTAGTTTCATCTTTCATAACAAATATTTGATTTTCAAGGACATCCCTATTGTTCAATAAAAGGTCTATCTCTTCCAATAATCCCTTAACCAGGGTTAATACTTCCCTATATTTACCTAAATTAGAACTTCTTAATGTTCCCAGTTTATTTTTTTCTTTTACTAATAAATATTTAGAATAGGCTTTCATAACTTGACCCAATATTTTGGGATCTATATTTCTTGCCATATTTATCAAAAACACTTTAATTATATAAACTTTACTTTTATATTTTAGTATAAAACCTTTAATAATTGCTTAAAAGTTTTAATCTATACTTTTTAGTATAAATTCTTATAAATACCTTCTATTAACAAAAAGAGATGGAAAATAATTTAGAAAAAGCATATGAAATTGCTTTAAACTCATTAAAGGAATGTCATTCAGATCATGGTATTATAGCAGGTAAGAGAAAGTTTGATGATTACTGGGCTAGAGATGCTTTTTTTGCTATTCTTGGTTCTTTATCTGTAAATGATTTATCAATAACAAGATCAACACTAAACTTATTTCTTAATCATCAAAATACTAAAGGTCAATTACCAAGAAGAATAGATAGAACTTATGTTAGTCTAAAATATGCAGGTTTAAAGATTAAAAGAAAGAATTTAAGACCAAGATATACAAATTCAGTATTTACAGCTAAAAGTCTAGACCAAAATTCATTATTTATAATTTCTTTATTATATTATATTAAAAAAACAAGAGATTTTGAATATTTAGAACGAAATTTTAAAAAGATAAAAGCTGCAATGGATTGGAATTTCTTACATTACAAAGGAGATTTATTACATGAAGGCTTATTTGCTAATTGGGAAGATACAATAATTAAAAGAGGATTTACATTATATACAAATGTTCTTCATTATGGGGCCTTACAAGCTTTTATTGATTTATGTAAGTTAGTTAATTATAATTATACAGAATATGAAGAGAAAGCTAAATTATTGAAACAAGCTATTAATGATAAATTTTGGAATGGAAATTATTACAAATCCTGGATATCAAAGAAAAATAATATTTTTTGTAGCGCAGGAAATATTTTAGCAATTTTATATAATGTAGCAGATGAGAAAAAATCGCTTTTAATTGAGAAATTTATTAAGGGTAATATAAAATCTATACCTCTACCAAGTTCATTTCCTAAATATAGTGTTTGGCGTTCTCCATTAACTAGTCATTTAAGAGGATCTTTAAATTATCATGGAGGTTATTCCTGGTTATGGGTAGGTTCTTTGAATGTTTTAGCTTTACAAAAACTTGGAATGAAGAAAGAAGCAGATGAACAGTTAAAACAAATAGCAGATGTAATTGTTGAATCTAATAATGTCTATGAAGTTTATGATAATGGTAAATCTGTGAATAAGCTATTATTTAAGTCTGAAGTTCCATTTGCTTGGTCAGCTGGCTTGTTTGTATTTGCATACAATAAATTGAATGAAAAGTTATAATAATTGATTAAAGGTTTTAAGCAGGAATTATATTATAGAAAGGGTTAAAAAGTTTGATTTCTTGGATAGTCTATGCCTCCATTAATATCTCAAAAGAAATGGAAGAAAGTAGGAACTATCATTTTTACCTTTTTTGTAATAGGTTTAATTTGTTGGGCATTTTTTAAAGAAGAAATCTTAAATATATTAAAGAATTTAGTATTAAGTATAATTTTGTTTATAGTTATGGTAGGAATAGCAGGAATCATTTATTTAATTTGGGACCATTATTCTAATGAGGGTGGAGAATATTAAAAAATGAAAGAAAATAATAAATTATATTGTATATATTGTGGACAAGATGAAGATAAGGGACATTACGATAATTGCCCTATAATTAAAGGAACTCCATATATGGTTTTGGGGGTTAAACAAAGGGAAAATGATAAAGAATTTAATTTAAATTTGGGTAGAATGGCTCAGTTATTTTCTTTGGGAGAACAGATTGGAACAGGGAACGAAAAAAGAAATCAAAGATTAGCTTATGAATTTGTAGCTTTTAAAATAAGAAGAATTATGCCCGCATTAAACGAAGTGCAAACTAAAAGTAAGAATAAAATTTTAGGGATGTTTGCTAGAAAGAAATTAAAAGAACTAAATAGACAGATAGATGAAATTTATGAGTTAGCAAAATCATATAATATATCAAAAAAAGAAGTAGATGAAATTTGGGAACAAAAAATATTATTAATGTCTACTAAAGAAATGATACCTGCCTATAGGGAAATTAAAACAAAAAAATTAATTTATCTACCCTTACAATAGTTAAATATACAAAAAATAAATTTTATATCAAAAAACCTTGCTTTTTAAGCCAAAATAAGGCATTTTAAGCATAGTGTTCGCGTAATATTCATTATGCGAACGGCTATTTTTTAGAAATTCTCTTTAATTAAGGAGAGAAATTATAGAAGCAAGGTATTTTGATAGTATAATTCCCTTTTTAATCCAAAATTCTGTTTTCTCACAAACATCTGAAATTTTATTATATTTATTTAATATTTTTTTCAGGGGGTTTATATCCTGTTTTTTTATTCTATTTTGTTTAATTAATTCATTCAATGCATAATATACTTTATCTGGGTTTTTATTTATTAATTCTTTAATAAGAAGATTATTATTTTTGGTGTCTTCATGTATAAGATCTAATTTATAGTTCACATTTTGAATATTATCCTTAATAGCCATAATATCTTTGAAAATATTAATTTTTTCAGTTTTTATATATGGAGGATATAATCTTCGATCAATGCATTTGATATAAAATAAAGCTTCTTTCTTTATATGATTTCTAATTTGATTTCCATTAATTTTTATTAATTTTCTAAATTGGTTTTTTGCAGATACATATTTTTTAGCATAAAAAAGTGCTTCTGCATATCTAAAAAGAGTTATATTCATAAAATTATCTGCTTTTTTTCTAATAATTAATGATTTTAGATAATATTTTGTAGCAGTAATATATTTTTCTTTTTTCATAAAATTATCTGCTATTTTATAATACAGATAAGACCTATTTAATTTAGGACAAAATGAGGCTAATATATAATGTTTTATAGCTTCATCTATTTTCCCTTCTTTTTCCATTTTTGATGCAAATATTTGATTAAAAATCGCCCTGTCATAAGGGGTTAATTTATTAAGAGGTATAGAATTAAGTAGATTTAATGTAGGATATTTATTAAAATAATCTTTTTTTATTATTAACAAGGGAATCGAAAAAGAAGGATCAAAATTATAAAGGACTTTAGCATATTTTAATAAAACATTTTTTCTATTTTTATCTTCATTTTTAAAAATTAGATTTAAAAGGTGAAAATTAACACATTTTTGTTTAAGTTTCCACATTTTTTTTAAAATCAATATTTTCTCATTCGATCTTACTATTTTAGAATTTAAATAAATTTTTTGATGTAATGCATACATATCATTCTTACTTTTTTTTAAAATCAAATTAAGTATTTTATTTGCTTCATAATTCTTTTTAAGATTTAATAAAATATTCACTTTATTTCTTAGATTATGAATTGAATGAGGGTTAATTTTTAAAGATTTATTAATATATTTTAATGCTTCTTTAAAATTTTTAGAATTATTTAAGGAAGCAGCAATATTACCTAAAATAATTGCGTTTTTTGGGTTTTTAATAAGAATTTTTTTTAAATTAATGATATAGGTATTAGTCATCTTAAGTCTAATAAATTAAAACTTATATCCTTTTCTATACTAAAGTGTTCGTATAAGAACGATTATAAGAATAAAAATACTTTCAATTAATAACTTTATATAATATTTTTATTAACCAAAAGCATCCTTATATTTTTGGAGAGCATATTGTTTAGTAATTTCATCATCTGGGGGTCCTCTAGTTAAAGTCCATGTAGGTTTTATTTCTCCATCTTCTATTTTATGTTCTGGAGATAAGAGAATCCAACCCTTATCAGCTAGTTGTTCATAATTTGTACTTCTATGGGATGTAACAAAAACTGTTGATTCTGATTTCATTAGTCTATCTAATATTTCTAAACCTAATGCAGCACTAACATCTGCAGTTGTAGAGTCTAAAAACTCATCTATTACTACTAAATCTTTTGTTCCTGCTCTATGAACTATACTATTAATCGCTTTTAATTCGCTATCAAATTTTCCTTCTCTACTTTGATTTTCAACATTTCTATAATAAAAGATATTTTTATATTTAGGCAAAGTTAAAGAATCAGCAGGAATATAAAATCCAGCTTGGCCAATAATAGAAAGTAAAATTATATTCTCTAAAAGAAAACTTTTTCCTCCACTATGCAAACCAGATATTAAAAATTTCTTTTCTGAAGGTTTTGATTTAAAATAAATAGGAACAACCGATTCTTTATTCCACCTACTCATTAATTTTGGGGGAAATAAGCCTTTAATGTTATATTCTCTACCAAAATCTGGAAGAATAAGACCTGGTTTAACATCAAATTCTTCTTCTAATTCAGCTAATTCCTCTAGATCTGGTTCTTTTTCAAATTCTTCTAAAAATTTATTATAAATCGTATACATTCTAATTGGAAGAGCAAGCTTCTCAAAAGATTTTCTTAGATTTTCTTCTTCATTAAGTCTAAATTGTTCTTTAGCATAATTAATTATACTTTGTTTAAAATCAAAATCTAAATTTTTAGTTATTTTGAGAACCTCTTTTTTCATTCTTATTTTTACTTCCTCAAACAATTTATATTCCCATTCTTGTGTTTGATTTTTCTTCATTTCTTTATATTTTGTTGTGTTCATCGAAGGTAGTTTAGGGATACTAGCAATAATTCCTTCTCTAGTGTCTATAGCAAAAGTTCTAATATCTTCAATAGATTTTAATTTATTAAGCATTAATTCTAATTTTGAATCAAATTTTTTTAATTGAGAAAGCACATTCTTAGTTTCAGGTAAATATTTAAAATAATTTAATTCACTTTCAGCAGTATTTAAAATTCTATATATTTCATCACAAAGATATAAAAAGTTATCACTAGAATCATAGTCTCTAATATTATTCATTTTAGGAAGATTTTTATCAAAAAAATCTTTTTGAATTCTCTTACTTTTTCTGATTCTACTAAAAAAATCTTGTCTTTCTTTAATAAATTTCGGGGGAAAACTAGGGGTTATGAGATTTTTTTTATGGGTAACATTCTTTTTTGGATTCTTAATAAGCACTTCGCATTCAAAAAACCTTTGTAAACTCGTTAAAACTTCTGTAGAAGGGAATCCAATAAGATTAACAGAATCTGGAATGTATTCAAATATTTCCGCTATCGAAGGTTGTTTTGATATCATATTATTATTGCTTTATTTGTTTTAATTCTATTTTAATCTCTCAGAATTAACTGAGGTATACACCTCTTATTTTAAGCATAAAATAAAATTTATAAATCTATCGAGTAAAGAACGATTATAAGAATAAAATACTTATTTTCCCTTAACTTTCTCAAAGAACCTTATAAAATACAAGAAATTAAAGAACATTAAATACTGCCAAGGGTTAAATTTGCCCAAAAAGCCAAGAAAACCTAAAAATCCTAATAAACCTAAAGGATGAAATTTAAATCTTATTTTTGCCATCTTAAATATCACTTCTAATTGTATAATTACGTTGTTTAGGTGGAACATATCCAATAGTAAACTTAATTTTATCACATTTTTTTCTATATTTTGCATATTTTTCAAGCCAATTAGGAATATCATCATTTGGAAAAGGACAAGTTATTACTTTACCTGGACCTAAATTTTCTTTTAAAATATCTACTAATCGTTTCTCTGTTGGCATATTAAATACAATTAATTAAACTTTATAAATTTATCTTAATTCAACTAAATAATTTTCTAAATTTTCTTGAAATCTATCTAAGTTCCATTGATATTGACAAGCTTCAGCATACATTCTTAAAAATTTATCAGTAATACCTGATTCTTCTAATCTTCCTGATAATTCATCTATCCAACTTTTATTTCCATACATTCTTTGTGCATCCTCTAAAGCACTTAATTCATTTACTCTACTTCTATATCCACTTAATCCTGGCATTTTAAACTCTCCATATATTGAGGAAAATCAAATTTATAAAAACCTATAAAAGAACCAATATTATTTACTTTTTGTGAAAATTCTATATCAGTTTTACATTCTTTAGAAACTAATTGTTCATACAAATTAAAAACCCATGGAAATCTTATTTTTAATATTTGCATTCTAAAAAATTCTTCATATGCAGTTAAATCTTTGTCAGTAATACCCTCTTTTTTTAAAGCTTGACGTAATTCTTCACTTTTTTGATCAAAAGTTTTTTCATATGGACTCATATGCGATCTATCTCCTCTTAATAAGACATCTCTACTACTTGTTATAATATAATCATCTACACATTCATCCATTAAAGCTATTTCTCCAGGAGTAAATAATTGTTCAACTCCATTAGTAAATCTACTTCCTCTTTTTGCTATTTCAGCACTAGATCTTTTACAATAATCATTTAAAAATTGATTCATATTATATCAATAACCTATAGAAATATAAACTTTTCGAAAGAAATTAATTTATTTTATTTTCAATTAATTTTTCAATTACATTTGACATTTTCAAGTTATTTTTTTCACAATAAATTCTAAACTTCCTTAAAATTTCAGTATCTATAGTAATATCTATTCTTTCTTTTCTAGTAAATTTTGGTACTTTTCCAGTTCTTTCTAATTCCATTAGAGCTTCAAATACTTCTGGCTTTTCTTTTATTGCCTTTTTTGCTAATTACACTAATTGTTTACCTGATAATTCTTTCATACACATAAATACACATGAATTATACATAAATCTTTCTATTTCTAAATTATATAAGAATTAAAAAAATAAAAAGAAAAAAAGAACTGTGTTAAAAAGAATTTATTTTTTCTTCTTTTTTCCACCACGTGCCATTTTTGCTTCGCAAACATTACCTTTACCATCTACATAGTATAGGAAACCAGGCTTACGTGTAACAACGTTTTTTGCTATAATTTGACCCATTTTTTATATCACCCCGTCTATGTTTTTATTTATCATTGTATTATCTTCTATATAAAGCTATCTTTTCGAGGAGAAAAATATAAAAATAAGTTTGATTTAGAAATAATATGATATTTACAGGAAGAGATACTAATCCAGATATAAAATTATTAGAGTTGGCTGCTTTATCGGGTAATGTTGATAAAGTAAAAAGATTCTATAATAAATATTCCGAAGGAGATTATGAAGAATTTTTTAATTGGGCTCAATGGAAAAGTTATATTGAAAGATTTTTTTTATTAGATAAGCAATTTGAATATGCTATTTATAATTCAGATTATAGATGTTTAGAAAAAACTCTTATTGAAATGAAAAATACTTTAAAAAGTTTTGAAATTTTAATTGAAAGATTAGATTATGTCGTTCATTTTGATCAAGATCATTTTCCTATAGAAGATAAAGATGGATTAATTTGGGATCATAATCATAAAAAACAAGAGATTAATCAAACTATAGGCGAATATAATTTAATTATAATAGAAGATAATTTTAAAAATTATTTAAACGGACTAAGATAAAAGATTTTAATCATAAATTAAAACTTTCTATATGTATTATGCTTAAAACTTTCAGTTATAAACTAAAAGAATTAATCAGAAAAGATAAGGATATTTTATACAAAGCGGTCTTTTTTTACCATCTTCACAATAAAAGTTTATTCCCCCCTTATAATCACATTTACAACCATTTCCTGTACACATTGGAAAATTTCTTTCTTCTTCAGGAATATAGAATGATTGTTTATGTTCACACTCTTCTATTTTTCTTTCTAATTCAGGCATAAGTTTTTAATAAAGAAGTAGTATATAAAAATTATTGTGAATAAAAAGATAATTTTATAAAATTTGTTATAAATAAAATCTAATGTCAAATTTAATTCAAAGAATAATAACAATTTTTGAAATGCAAGAAATAGATTGTAAAGATCATTTAGATTGTCAAGCAATAGGCGTATTATCTAAATATTTCTACGGTAATCAGGTAGTAAAAGGAGATGAAAATGTTCTTAATCTCTATTCAAGTTTAGGTTATGTTCAACAAGAATTTAAAACTAGAACTCCAATACCTTATTTTTTCGCTAAGTTAACTCCTTTAGGAAAAACTGCAATTCATGAAGGTAAAGTTAAAAGAACTCCTGTTTTAAGGGTATTAAATGATTTATGTGGTTGGTATTAATCAGAATATTTAATTTAATCAAATTGAATACTTCTTAAATAATCAGAAACTCTTTCAAAAAATAAATTATCAAATTTTTGTTCATTAAAATAATCTGGAGTCATACTTTTTTTAAAATTGGCGATTATTTGACCTTGATTTTTATTTTCATTAATAAATTGTAATACCTGTTCTCTTGTTCTTTTACTAAATCCAATATTTCCATAATTATTTGCTTTTTTTACAATTAAATCCATTTCTGGAGCTTCATACATTTTTATTAAAAAATCTAAATCAAATAGATCTGTACCTTTTATAGATCCTCTTTTCATCATTCTACCCAATATACTTATTATTTTATCTGCATATATTTCTTTTGGAGTTTCTACTAAAAGTGGAGAAAATGCACCTTCAATAGTTTTAAAATCATTTGAAGTTTGTTCTAATATATCTATAGAACCAACTTCATTTCCATCTTGAATAGAATATTTTGTTCTTAAGAAATTTCTATCTAATTTCAAATTTTTAAAAGTAAAAGTTTGATAATTTTTTAAATCTTCAGAAAGTTTTCTTATTAAACTTTTTTTATTTTCAGTAAAATAAGGAGCTACAAAATCTAAATCATTAGAATACCTAGGTGAAGAATATATAAAATGTAAGGCTCCACCTCCTTGAAGTATTAAATTTTTATTTAATACTGGATCTCTAGCTATGTAAAATAGTAATCCTTCTAATAATTTATCTCTTCTTCTACGTGTGTCTGGATCGGTCATAATTTGTTTTGCATTTTCCATGTTTATAAACCTTTCCATTTGTAACTACTTTAAAGTTACAAGCTATCTAAAGGACTTTTAACTTTCTTTAATTCTTTAGTTGAAACTTGAGTATACCATGACGTTGTTTGTAAATTTGCGTGATTAAGTAATAATTGAATTTTTCTAATATCTACTCCATCTTCTAGTAAATGTGTTGCAAATGCATGCCTTAGTAAATGACAATAAACATGTTTTTTTATTCCAGATTTTTTAGCAATTCTTGTTACAACTCTTTGTATTGCTCTTACTCCTACAGCACCATTAGTTCCAGGAAATACATATTCAATTTTTCCTTCAGTTTCTAAATATTTTTTAAAATCTTCTATTACTTTTTCTGATAAAATAAAGAATCTATCTTTTCCACCTTTTCCTAATTTTAATAATCCTGTTTTTTCTTCTAAATTTAGATCATCTATTTTTAATTTTGCACATTCACTAACTCTTAGCCCAGATGAATACATAAACTCTATTAATAATTTATTTCTTAAAGATCCTGAATTTTCAATTAATAATTTTACTTCATCTTTTGTTAGTACATCTGGTAGTTTACGTTGTTTTTTTGGAGTTTTTATATTAACTAAAATATTTTTTTTAAGTAAATCATCATAAAAGTATTTTAAAGAACTTCTTGCTAAAGCAACTGAAGATAAATCATATTTTTTTTCAGATAATAATGAAGCTAAAAAAGATTTTACATCATCTTCATCAATATCTTTTACATCTTTATTAACAAAATCTAGAAATCTTTCATTAAAATAACAATAAGTTTTTTGAGTTTGTATACTTTTACCTTGAATTTGTAATTCTGTTTTTATTTTTCTACAAACCTCTTTTTTATCCATATAAATAATTATACGAACATACTTATATATTTTTGTTTTTTAGAAAGTTATATATACATTTTAATTTTTATTATAATATGGGTATAATTAGTTGGTTTGAAAATATATTGAGACAAAAACAAGCTGTACCTTTAAAAAATTCTATTCATCCAGAAATAACTAAAGAAGTAATTAAATTATACAATATTATAACTAAATCTTTTATAAAGAATAGTAAACAAAGATGGATTGTTTTAGGTGGTAAAAATTCAAGGAATAAAAATCGTTTAATAATTTTAGAAGAAACTTCAGATCCTAATAGCACAAATAAAATTAGTATAGACTTACTTTTATTTTCTGAACAACATAAACTTCAACTTTTAGTAAAGGTTTTATCAGGTTCTAAGGTAATTTCTGAAAAGAATTTCAGAGTAACAGATCAATTATCTGAAGAAGAAATTAAAACTTTATCTATAAAAATACTAGATTTCTTAAATTATGAAATAACTAAAGCTTCTTTTAAGAACTAATTTTAAAGAAATAAACAACTACAATAGTTGAAGCAACAATTAAAGCTAATAAAATTGCAAATACAATACTTATAGGAGCTAATAAAATTGACATTACTGTAAAAAATAATGCAAATAAATACATTGCTAAAGAACCAAATAACATTTCAGCCCCATTTAAATTTGGCAAAGGTAATAAACCAAATAAAGCCATCCACATATTAACACTAATAAAAATACCAAAATCAATTCCAAATCTACTTAAGAATAAAAATAAGAAAAATAAAACTAAATTTGTTAATGGTCCAGCTAAATATATTAAAGTTCTTTCATATCCTGTTAATTTACTAAATATTTTTCCTTGTCTTCCTTTTTCTACTAAAATATTTTTACCAATAACAGGAAGATACCATAATCCATTTGATAATAATGTAATAATTAAAGGTAAAATAATTCCAATAGGGAATGCAAACTCTTTTTTCATAAACTTTGCTTTTTGATGAGGTTCAAATCCAAATCTACTAAAACTCCAAATTCCATATTCAGTTTCACAACCAATTTTTTCAGCTGCTTTCTTAATTGCAATATAAGATAATAAAAATGAAATTGAAACAGCAATTACAGTTAATAAAAAATTAATTAACCAGTGATTTACATCAAAAATTTCTGATTTATCATTAAAACCAAATACAAAAGATAAAATAATTATAGTAACTAAAGCGTAATTTTTCTCTCTTTGACTAAAGATTCCCATATTTTTATTTCCTTAATTAAATCTTCTTCATGACCCGCTCCAACAATAGCAAGTACAACATTATAATTAAGCATTAGTCTATATAAATTCTTTGCCATATACTTATTTCTATCTTCAACTAAAACAAAATACATATTTGGATATCTTTTCTTAAATTGAGTTGTTAATTTTTTAATAATTTCTTTATTTGGAACTTTTTTTAAATCAAAATTGATTTTTTCTTTTTTAAATAATCCCATTATTATATCAACAAAGAAGTTTAGTTTTTCTTTTAAGGTTATACTTTTAGTTAATTTATTTAGTGTAACATTAATATCTTGATCAACTAAAGCAATTTTAATTTTTAATTCTCTTGCTAACTCAACTGCTTTTCTCATTTCTCCACCAGGAGCAGTTCCAACTAAATTACCAAGTTTTTTTTCTATTGAAGCTCCAATTAAATTAAATAAGAATCCTTTAATACCTAAAGTTTTAATATCCTTAATAGAAAGCTTTCTTTTTTTAGCAAATAATGAAACTAATCTTCTTTTATCCAATTCAATAGCTATAACTTCTGGATTTAGTGATCTAATATATCGTTCCACTTCATTTATACTTTCTATGGCAATATGGGAAGTACCTATAATAACTATATTTTTGTATCTCTGCATTCTAAAAGAGAAAATTATATAAACTTTAAATACCTTTCCTAAAAAACAATTAAGGAGGGAAATTAAATGTTAAAAGTTAAAAATATAAG
>JAQUND010000043.1:0-5961 GCA_028717785.1 Candidatus Nanoarchaeia archaeon
TTCCCTACTGAAAAAGTTGTAAAAGACATACAAAAACAAGGAGTTGGGCAAAACATACTTTTGAAATTCCTCGGCGAAAATTGGAAACAATGGATGATTCAGGAAGCCCTAGCAACTATTCAGGATGAAACTATTGATCGAGAAGCTGTAGAAGAATTTCCTACTACAAAACAAGCTTCTACTTTTCGTAAAGCTGTAAAAGTTTATGATGTTCCTAAAAATAAACAAAAAGAATTAGCAAAAAGTATAATTAAAGAAGGAAGAGATTCAACTCGTGAAGTAAAAGAAGCTATAAAAGAAAAAGCCCTAGAGGATAAAAAGTCTAAAGCTTTAACTGTTAGAGATAAAAAGAAAATTGAAGAAGATATGGAATTAAATAATTTAATAGAGTTAATAGAAAGTACAGATAGATTAATAAATAAATCTAATTGTTTATTTTCTGATTTAATAAATAAAGTAGAAGAATTAGAAATAATTCCAGAAAGTTTTGGAAATATAAATACTATGAGTTTAAATATGCATTTTAAAATGTTATTAGATTCTATTAAAAGATTTGAATCATATCTTTCATTTACTATTATTATAAAGGAGAAAAATAATGACTAGTTCTAAAAAAAATATAAAATATGATGAAGCTTTTGAAATAATAGAAGAGCAAATGAAAAATGATGAACCAATTAATTGGGATACTTTTGCTTCTAAATTTTTAAATTTAAAAGTAGTTCCTATAGAAGGGAATAAAAAAGAACGTCGATATTATGTAGACCAAAGATATGTTTTTGTTACTTCTATTAATAGTAGAGCTGAAAAATATAATAAAAATTGGAGAATTCGCGTAATAGATAATAATAATCAAATTATGAAAGTAAAAAAACATAATAGTGAAATGGCAACTTTACATCATATTAAAAAAATAGCGGCTTGTTGTAATAATGCTATAAAAGAAGCTCAATTAATGATAGATAATAATAATATAGAAAATAGTCAAAAAGAATTATTTCAACATTTATTAAATACTTTATATGGAACTAAAATAAATGCTCATGGTTCTATAATAGCAAACAGAAAAATAAATAAAGAAGTAAAAGAAAAAATATTATCAATAAAGGAATGGGATGATGTTTATGTATGCCATAAAAATAAATAATCTTTATTTTTTATAAAAGCTCTAGAACTTTTTATACTCCGTTTATAGAGGAAAGTACCTTATCTTCTATAAAGTCGCCTATAACTTTTCTATAAAAGTTTAAGAGGGTATTTTGATGTAGTCCTAGACTCTCTTTATGCGGTTTTTTACTTTCTTCTATTAAAAATGATTTTTTCCACAAAAAATTGAGGATATACTATATAATAAAAATGAAAGGGGGATTTAATGACTGTAGGTGATTCTATAACTTGTACGGATGGAAAACATAAAGTAAAAGTGATTAAAATAATTTCTAAAGATTCTTTTATTATTAGATATTCTAGTAAAGTAAAATCTTTTACTAGATTAATTTCTGTAAAATCTTTTTTGAATATAGGTATTCCATTTATTAGTAATTATGAAAAGGAGTTTTAATATGAATGAAGAAGAAAAATATTTAGAATATATAAATTCTGCTTTAAAATTAATTAGTGAAACATTAGATAATCATACAAGTAGAATAAATGGTTTATTAGAAATAGTTAATGAACAAAATAAAATAATAGAAAAATTAGTAAAAAAAATAGATATACTTGAAGTTTTTACTATGAGTAAGGATATATAAATGATTCAAGAATTAATAATACAGAATTTTGATTCTCATAAAAAAACTTTATTAGAATTTTCTCCTGGAATTAATACTATAGTAGGAACTAGTAATTCAGGAAAAACTTCTATATTACGTAGTTTATATTGGGCTATTTATAATCGACCTTTAGGAAATTCTCATATTTCGTTTTGGAATAAAAATAAAAAAGATGAACCTATAAAATCTTCTTATGTAAAAGTAAAAGTAAACAATAATACTATTGAAAGAAGAAAAGGAAAAATTAAAAAGATAGATCATCCTGAAAAGTTTAATGGATATATTATAAATGATGAAAATTATTTAGAAGCAATAGGACAAGATATTCCAGAGCAAGTTTCAAAACTTTTTAATATTGATAATGTAAATATTCAAAAACAAATGGATGCTCCTTTTTTATTATCAGATTCAGCAGGAGAAGTAGCACGATTTTTTAATAATACAATTAGACTGGATTTAATAGATAGAATTTTAAGTAAAGTGGAAAGTAAAAAAAGGGAAAATAATAAAGAAAAAAACAGAACTGAAAATGAATTATTTTTAATAGATAAAGATATTGGAAATTATATTTGGTTAGATGATGCTCAAGTATTAATTGATAAGATAGAAAAAATTGAAGAAAGATATAATGATAGAATAGAGAAAAAAGAAACTTTAGAGGAGTATATAGAAGAATATGAAAATAAAATAAATATTATTAATGAATTTAGTTTAATTTTGTCCGCTGAGCCTTTAGTTAAAAAAGTTGAATTATTACTAGAATCTTTAAATGAAAAGAGAGAAGATTTTGATCAATTAGTTTCCTCCTTTACTGATTGGCAAAGACAAGATAAAATAATAAAAGGCTCAGCAGATTTTTCTATAATTAATAATTTAATTATAAAAATAAATAATTTACAAATAGAATTAAATGATAAAAATAAAAAGTTTACTTTATTACAAAATAATATAGAAGATTATGAAAATAATAAAGAAGATATTATAAAATATAATAAAGATATTAAATGGTATGAAAAACAATTACCGAATACTTGTCCATTATGTGGAAATATTTTAAAGGAGAAAATATGAAAATAATAGAACAGTCTTATGAGATTTTATCAATTACACATCCTAAAGAACAATTAAGATTAATAGAAAAAATAGGAAGGGTTGCCTATAAATCAGAAGATAAAATAAATAAGGAATCCTATAAAGATTTTATTAAGATGATAAAAGAAAGAAATCATCAATCAGTTTTAGAACATAGTTTTTTATCTGTAAAGTTTATTACTGATAGAGGGATTTCACATGAATTAGTTAGACATCGTTTAGCTAGTTATACTCAAGAAAGTACTCGATTTTGTAATTATTCAAAAGATAAGTTTAATAATGAATTAACTTTTATTAATAATCCATTAATGTTAAATTTTCCTATATCTTTAAATAGATATTTAATAGAATGTGAACAATTATATATACTTTCAGTATCTCATAATGTTCCTCCACAAATAGCAAGAGCTATTCTTCCTAATTGTTTAAAAACTGAAATAGTAATATCAACTAATTTTAGAGAATGGATATATATTTTTAATCTTAGACTTTTTAATAAAACAGCTCATCCTCAAATGAGAAGTTTATTAAAACCTTTGTATATAGAATTACAAGAAAAATATCCAGAAATATTTGATAATAATATAGAGGAGTTAAATGATGTCAATTAAATCTTCAAAAGACATAGCTAATTTTATAATAGATAAAGTTAGACATTCAAATTATCTTTCTATAGATGATATTAAAAAAACTGTACATAATGAATTAAAACAATGGAGAAAAGAAATAGAAAGTGACTATAATGAAAATTTAATATTAGTAAAATTAAGAATATTAGAAAATATTTTCAATTATGGAAAAATAGATAACAGAAAATTATTAAAGGAATTAAAATTATTAAATAAAGAAGCTTTTGATTTAGCTTTAAAAAATAATTTAGCTTCTACAGCTAATAGAATAAAATTAGTTGTTAGAGAAAATAAAGAAAGAAAAGAGAAGAAAAATGAATCTTAAATTATTTACAACCCCAAAAGGGAAATTTATTCATATTTTAAAATATGAAGATAATCCCCCTTTTTATAATAAAAATAATAATAGATTAGTTTCTTATTGTGGAGTATCTTGTTCTAATAATAGTACTACTATAGTTAATTTAATAAACTTTTCTTTTAATACATGTATAAAATTTAATTACTCATTTCCAAAATGTATTAAAGAATATGAATTATGTGATCGTTGTAAAAATGCTTATTTAAAGGAAAATAAAAATGTCTAGTTTTATTTTAGCAGCTGATTTACATATTAGATCAGATAGGCCAAGATGTAGAATAGATGAGGATTGGGAAAAAACCCAAGAATTAATGATAAAGGAAATTGTATCTATTGCTAATGAATATAAAGTCCCTTTGATTATTACTGGAGATTTATTTGATACTCCAAATATTCCTTCAAGATTTATAGTTATGCTTATAGAACAATTTAATAAAATTAATACCACAGTTCATTTTTTAGCTGGAAATCATGAACTTCCATATCATTCTTTAGATAATATTAATAATAGTTCTATAGGTATTTTTAGTGCTTTATCAAAAAAGCATAGTAAAATTATTGAAGGTATGGATAATTTTGGAACCTGGCATCATTTTAATTCTGAGTATAAAGAAAATAAAACAGATTTACTTTTTACTCATGAATTAATATTTGAAAATAGTAAAAGTATTCCTCCGAATGTAAATGCTAAAACAGCTCAAGATATTTTAGATGAACATAAAAAAATGAAATGGATCTTTACTGGAGATAATCATAAATGTTTTATGTTTAATAATGGAGGGAGATACGTAATAAATCCAGGTTGTGCTATAAGACAAAAAACGGATGAACAAGATTATAAACCAAGTATACTATATGTAAATACTGAAAAAGAAAAAATAAAAAGGATTTATTTATCCGATGATATAATGATGGTAGATGATAATTATATAATAGAAGAAAAAGCAAAAATAGATAGAATTACTTCATTTGTAGAAAAAATAAAAAAGAATGAAAATGTAAGTTTAGATTTTATAGAAAATATTGAAAATAGTATAAAAATAAATAAAAAATTAAATAAGGATACTGTTAAAATGATTAGAGAATTAATAGAGGAGGAAAAGTAATGAATATAAGTGATTTTAATAATCTTAAAAAGAAAATTGAACAGGCTAAAACAAACAGGGACAGGGCAGAAGGGGCTAAATCAAAAATTGAAGAGCAATGGAAAAAAGAATTTAATATTTCCACTATAGAGGAAGCTGAACAATTATTAAAAGACTTAGAAAAAGATATAGAAAAGGATGAAAATAAACTAGAAAAGCTATATAATGAAATAGAAGAGATTGTAAATAAAGAAGAGGAAGATGAATAATATTAGTTTTTATAAAGAAATTATTCAGAGAAATAAAGGTAAGTTGGAATCTCTTCAAGAAAGAAGAGAATTATTACAAAATAATTTAGATACTTTTATTTATAATCAAAAATTATTAGAAGAATCTCAAATATTTATTCAACAAGTGGCTAAAGAAACACAAGAACAATTAAAGTTTAATATAGTAGATACTGTAAATTTATGTATTGCTACTTGTTTTCAAAATATAATATTTGATATTGATTTTAAAATTATGAATAATAGAACCACTGCTAAATTAATTTATAAAAAGGATGGATATGAAATTGATCCGTTAGAAAATAGTGGGGGTGGTTTAGTTGAATTAACTTCTTTTGCTTTACGAATAGCATTATGGAATATTAGTCATACTGATAATGTTTTGATTTTAGATGAACCATTACAAAAATTACAACCGAAAGAATTACAGATTCAAGCTTTTCAAACTATTAAAATGTTATCAGAAAAATTAAATCTTCAATTTATAATAGTAGCTAATTCTATCGGAAGTGAAAATATTTTAGATGTTAGTGATAAAATATTTAAGATAAAACTAACTAAACAGAAAATAAATAATAAAGTATGGAATGAAGTTTCTAAAGTAGAATAAAAGGAGGAATAAAAATGGATAATAAGTATATCCCTTATGAACATTTAGTTGATACTAGAACAGGTGAAGATATGTTCTTTATTTATTATGATAAAGAAAAAGATCAAATAATGTGCGAAAATTTA
>JAQUND010000043.1:6061-12551 GCA_028717785.1 Candidatus Nanoarchaeia archaeon
AAAAGGAGGAATAAAAATGGATAATAAGTATATCCCTTATGAACATTTAGTTGATACTAGAACAGGTGAAGATATGTTCTTTATTTATTATGATAAAGAAAAAGATCAAATAATGTGCGAAAATTTAGATGGGACTGTTTTTTGGATTCCTTCTCAATATATGAAATTATTTGAAAAGAAATAACTTTTATATTTTTATAGTTTATTATATATTTATATAATACCAAACGGTAAACCGTAGGAGTAAAAAGATTATTTTATTTAAATCCAATTTATATTCTATTTATTCTCATAAAGGAATAATATATGGCTTATGATTATATAGTAATCGGAGCAGGTATAGCTGGACTTTCTATAGCTAATATTCTAGCAAATAAAAATAAAAAAGTTTTAATAATAGAACAAAGAGATCATATAGGCGGAAATTGTTATGATTATTATCAAAACGATATTTTAATTCATAAATATGGACCACATATTTTCCATACTAATAATAAAAAAGTACATAATTTTTTATCCCAATTTACTTATTGGAATAATTATAAACATAAAGTAAAAGTATCATTAGATAATAAATTAATAACATTCCCTATTAATTTAAATAGTTTTTTTGAAATATTTGATTCTGATAAAAATAGTATTATGTTTACTTCTTTAGTTGATAAAAATGAAATATCAATTTATGAATTACTTAATTCTAATAATATTTATTTAAAAGAATTAGGAAACGTAATTTATAAAAATATATATGAAAATTATACTATAAAACAATGGGGATTAAAACCAGAAGAAATAGATAGAAGTATTTTAGAAAGAATTAAAATAAGAAATTCTTGTGAAAATAATTATTTTTTAGATAAATATCAAGGTATTCCTAAAGATGGATATGAAAAAATGTTTATTTATATGGTTTTTCATAAAAATATAGAAATTAAATTTAATATAAATTATTCAATTTTAGAAAAATATGAAAATATTATTTATACTGGTAAAGTGGATGCTTTATTTGATTACTGTTATGGAAAATTACCATATAGATCATTGTTATTTAAAAATAATTTAATATTTGATACTGAATATCATCAAGAATGTGGAGTAATTAATTATCCAAATTCTACTATTCCTTATACTAGAATTACTGAATATAAATATTTAACTCAACAAAAACATAAAGATACAATTATAAGTATAGAAACTCCTAAAGAATGTGAAGAAAATGATATCCCATACTACCCTATTCTAAATAAAAAAAATATAGATACTTATAATAAATATAAAAAACTAGCTAAAAAATATCATAATTTAATTTTATTAGGTAGATTAGCAGAATATAAATATTATAATATGGATCAAGTAGTTTTAAAAGCTTTAAAAATAGGGAGTAAATTATAATGATAAATATTTTTAATATTTGTAAAAAAGGATATGAAGAATCTAAAAATATTGGTTTAAGTAAACGTGAAAATTGGACTCCTATATTAATATATATTCATATATCTAGAATAATAATTGGTTATATATTAGGTATAATAGTAGGAATATGTATTAGTTTTTTATTTTAAAAGCTATAGATATTGGTAAAAAGTTATGAGTAGAAGTTATAAAAAGTATTCTTTAATAAAAAAGAATAATAGCTTTGAAAAGAGATATGCAAATAGAGTAGTAAGAAGGAAAAAATTATTATTTGGAAATGGAGGTCATTATAAAAAAGCTTATGATTCATATAGAATATGTGATTGGAAATTTAGTTATAGAAGAGCTAAAAGTATAGCTAGTAATTTTAATTATGATTGTAATTATTTAGATTTTATAAGGAAGTAAAAAATGTTAATGAATAATATTAATTGGGAAAAAGCTAAAGGATCAAAAGTTTTAATTAATGGAAAATGGTATACAGATTTAACTTCATCCATTTTTACTCAAAACTTTGGGCATAACAATCCTTATGTATTAAGAGAAATAAAAAAACAATTAAAAAAATGTTCCCATGCTTATGGATATAATACTGAAATAAAAGAAAAATATTTACATGAATTAAAAAAGTTTACTGGATATGAAAATATTTTATTATTTTCAACTGGAGCAGAAGCTATAGAAGCTACTATAAAAATAATGATTAATAATGGATATGAATGTATAGGATTTAAAGATGCTATGCATGGTAGAACATTAGGAGCGGAAGCTTTAGTGGGAAAAAGAAATTTACCACATATAAAAACATATAATCAAATAAATGAAGAATTATTAAAAGAAAAAAATAAAGCTATTTTTGTAGAAGGATATAGAGGATATGATTGTAAATTATTAAGTTTAGAAGAATGTAATATTTTAAGAAAATGTAAAGATAATAAGAATATTATAATATATGATGAAATACAATCAGGATTTTATAGAACATTTTATAGATTTATTAGAACAGTATATGATTATATATTTCCAAATATTATGATAATAGGCAAGTCTATGGGGGGTGGATTTCCTTTATCAGCTGTTTGTTATCATAAAAACTTTAATTTAGATGGAATAGAATTAAGCTCTACTCATTCAGGTCAGCCACTTCAAATGGCTGCTGGGTATGGGATATTAAAATATATAGATTATGAAATGGGATGCAAAGATAATTATAGAACTTATTTTAAAAATATAGAAACTATGAATAATTTTTTTAATTTATTTGATAAAAAATATTGTAATCATATAGGTATGGTTGGAGCTTTAGATTTAAAAACAGATTTATCTATAGATTCAGAAGAATTATTTTATACTTACTTATTTGAAAAGTTTAATATATTAGTAACTAAAACAGGAAAAGGATGGATTAAAATAGCTCCTCCAGTAAATATAAAACCTTCTTTACTAGAGGATGCTTTAGATAAATTATATTATGTTTATGATACTTTTATTTCTTAAAGGAAATTAATATGATTATTAAACATTTTGGATTATATGTTAAAAATATAGAATTAGTCCATTCTATTTTTTTAAAATTAGGATTTTCTTGTACTTATAATGAAATAGAAATATGGGAAAATAAAGAAACTAATATAAGAAAATATATTTATAAAGGTCAAAAATTAGAATTAATTCAAAATGATAATGCTATTTGTAATTCTTATCATATTTGTATTGAAGGAAAAATACCTAATTTTTTACAAGATTATAATGTTTTACGGGATTATACTATTTTAGAAGGAAAAGCCTTTAATCCTAAATTAAAGCTATTTTTTGTTTATATTGGAGATAGTATTTATTTTGAATTTGTAAGGAGTAAAGAATGAATTATAATGAATATTCATATCCAACTAGAAATTTACAATTTATAGAAGATTTAATGTTATATATAATTAAAGAAAGTGGAATAAAAACTAATCATAATATATTATCTATAGGATCGGGAGATAGTATACATGAAGATTTTTTAAAAGTTTATTGTAATAGTATTTTTATATTAAATGATAAAAATATATATGATGCTGAAAAAGATTATATTCCATCTAGAGAAAATTATTATATTCCGTGTAAAGAAAATTATTATAATTTTGTTTTTATTAAATCAGTTATAGAACATATAAATAATACTGATTTATTTTTATCTGAAATATATAGAGTATTAAAGCATGGGGGAAAATTAATTATTTTAACTCCAGATTATCAAAAGCAAAAAGATTTTTTCTATGATGATTATACTCATATAAAACCTTTTACTTTAACTAGTTTAAAAATGGCTGTTCAATTAAATAATTTTAAAATAAAAAGAGCTACTTGGTTTTGGTATTATAAAGCAATATGGGAAAAAAGAATGATTCCTAATTTTTTACCTTGTCGATTAGGATTTTGGTTAACTAAAATAACTGGAATTAAATATTTTAGATGGGGATCTGATAGACAATTATTTGTGATAGGGGAAAAATAATGTTTGAAACTATTATTAATATTTTAATTTCATGGTTTTTACTTTCTTTTATTTTTACATTTATTTATGGATTACTTAATTGGATAAATAGTAAAAGGAATTATCATAATGATAAGTGAAGAAACTAAAATAAAATGGGAAGCTAAATTAAATACTATTATAGAAGCTCAGAATAAAGAATTAATAATTTTAAATGATTGGGAAAAAGAGTTTATAGATTCTATATATTATAGTATTTATAAAGATAAAAAAGAATTATCTTTTAAACAATCTTCTTGTTTAAATAAAATATATGGGAGAATAGAATAATGGGAAAGGTTTTAAAATATTTAATAGATTCATTAGTACAAGTAAAAATAGAAAATATAAGTTTGCATGAAGAAAATATAAATTTTAAAATAGAAAATAGTCAATTAATAGAAGAAATTAAAAACCAAGAAAATAGAATATGTAATTATGAAAAAGTAATAGATAATTTAGGATCTATAAATGGAAATAAAAATGAATAAAATAGTAGTAATTGCTAATGAAAGATTTGAACCCGGATTAGTAGCTTTTATTAATTCATATAAAAAAGCTAATATAAAAAGTCCATTATGTATTATTGATACAGGATTAAAAAATAGTTATCCGTATGAAACTATAAAGAAAAATCTTACTAATTTTTCTTATAAAAAAGCTCCTTGGATGTCTGATTGTTCCCCATATTTACAACTTGAGTTAGGAGATATAAAAGCAGATAAAATAATTTATTTAGAAACAGATATGCTATTATTAAAAAATATAGATCATTTATTTGATGAAATAAATATTAATTGTGATTGTATATCTGTTATGGATGATGCCGCTTTTTCTTCTTTAAATTATCACCATATAGATAGTGCAGGGAGATATTATCTAGCAGGGGAATTAAATAAAAAATATTCAAGAATAAAAGGATTTAATGGAGGTTTGATAGGAGGAACCCATAGTTTTTTTAATTTTATACAAAAAATATATTCATCATATTTAAAACAATATGAAAATCAATATAGATTATTAGCTCAAAGTTTATTAAATCAAATATTCATAGAAGAGAATTTAATAGTAAAAGATATAGGATTAGAATACAATTTTTCAGGAATAAATGAATATTATAAAGATGAATATTTATACACATACTTATTTAATGAAAATAGGTGGGAAGTTATTTTTAATGGGGTAGATATAAGTATAGTTCATTTTACTGGAAAAAATAAACCGTTTCTTGTTAGTAGTAAAAATGTAATAACTCCAGTATGGGAGTATTATTATAATAATGGAGAGTTATTTTAATGTTTAAAAATACTCTTTCTACATATTTAAAAGAAAAAGAAAATGAATTTATGTCTCATATAAGTAAAGATATACAAGATTTATATAATAGTGGGGATTTAATAACTTTAAAAATATATAAAGAATTAAAATTAAATAGTTATGAAAATAAGTATATTGAATCTCATTTAGATAATGAAGCTTTTATATGGAAAATAGAAAATGCTATAAAAAATGTATGGGGAAAAGAATCAATATTTTATATTCCAATAACTTATAATGAATATTTATCTACTGATGGAATTAAAGAATTATTAAAACGATTTAAGGATGAATTACATGTTTAAAGATAAGATTAATAAATTAGTTGAAAATGCAACTGGATTTGATGTTCCTCAATTAGGAGGAAAACATAAAATGAGTAGAAAAGAAGTTTTAGAGGCATTAAAGTTTCAAAAAATATGGTTTGAAGATTTTGCAAATGATTGTATTTGTACTATTGATAAAATAATAGTTGATAATTTTACTATTGATGAAAGGTTGGATTAGAATGTTTACTGAAATTAATATAGAATTAACTAGTCGATGTAATAAGCATTGTTGGATGTGCCCCCGCTGGAAAGATGGAACTATTAAAGGTGATATTGATTTTAAATTATTAAAAATAATAGAACCCCAAATAGAAAATAATACTATTGTTCATTTTCATAATAATGGGGAACCTTTATTATATCCTTATTTAAAAGAAACATTTGATTTATTTAGTAGACAAATAAAACATTTTGATACTAATGGAATACTTTTATATGATAAAGCTAATGATATACAAAAAGTAAATATTATATCAGTTTCTATTATTGAAAATGATGTAATAGGAAATGATCAATTAGAAATATTAAAAGAATATTTAAAAATAAAACCAATTAATCAAAAAGTTGTGGCTAGATGTGTAGGAAATATAGATGATAAAAGAATGTCTATAATAAAAGAATTAAATTTACCTATAGTAAAAAGAATATTACATCATTCTTCTGGAAGGAATAATTATACTAAAGAAGTAGTAAAACCGGAAGATTTTATTTGTAGGGATTTTATGAATCATCCTGCAATAGACTATAAAGGTAATTTTTATATATGTGTAAAATATGATCCTAAAGGTGAAGGAATACTAGGTAATTTATATAAAAGTACAATAAAAGATTTATGGTATAGTAAAAAAAGAATGGAGATGTTAGAAAAACATATTCAAAATAGAGATGAAATAGAATTTTGTAAAAATTGTGA
>JAQUND010000044.1 GCA_028717785.1 Candidatus Nanoarchaeia archaeon
TAAATAGAAGAAAAGATCCAGAAACTGGCGAAGATCAACATGTAATATCAACAGATCTTAAAATGAAAAAAGACTTTGATATTAAGATGATGAGAAAAATGAAGTCTTATAAGGGAATGAGACACTCATTTGGATTACCAGTAAGAGGACAAAGAACAAGAGCGCACTTCAGACATGGTAAAAGTTTAGGTGTAGCAAAGAAAAAGGTAGCACCAGCAGCTAAAAAATAAAAATGGGACATCCAATAAAACTAAAGAAAAAATACAAAACTCCTAATCACCCTTGGGAAAGAGCGAGAATGGAGAAAGAAACAGTTATTAAAAAGACCTATGGTTTAAAAAATAAAAAAGAAATTTGGAAAGCTCATTCTGCTATGAAAACATTTACAAGACAAGCTAAAAAAATTATTGCTCAAAAATCAGATCAAAATAAATTAGAACAAGTACAATTGATGGATAGATTAGATAGATTAAATTTAATTGATAAAACTGATAAAGTTGAAAATGTTTTAAATTTAACAATAGAAAATATTTTAGATAAAAGACTACAAACTTATGTTTATAAAGCAGGATTAGCAAGATCAATAAAACAAGCAAGACAATTCATAAAACATGGACATATATTTGTTTCTGGAAAAAAAATGACTGCTCCAGCTTATATACTAAATAAAAATGATAAAGTTATATTCAATCCAAAATCAGCAATAAGTAATATAGAACATCCAGAAAGAGTAGTTGAAAAAAGCACACTTAAAAAAATAAAAGCAAAAGAAGAACCAGGAGTAGAATCAGTAGTAGAAAATGAGTGAAGAAAAAACAAGATGGGGAATAGCATATATTTATTCTAGTTATAACAATACAATTATTCATATTACAGATATTACAGGATCAGAAACAATAACAAGAACTTCTGGTGGTATGATGGTTAAAACTCACAGATTAGAAGGATCACCAACAGCAGCAATGTCTGCAGCAAAAGTAGCAGCAGAAGCAGCTAAAGAAAAAGGAATTAATGCTGTTCATATTAAAGTAAGAGCAAAAGGTGGACATAATGGTCCAGCAACAACAGGTCCAGGAGCTAATGCAGCAATTAGAGCATTATCAAGATCTGGGCTAAGAGTTGGATTAATAGAAGACGTAACTCCAATTCCACATGATGGATGTAAAAGATGTTACGGAAAAAGAGGTCGTAGAGTATAAAAATGGAAATTAAACTTTTAGAAAAAAATCAAAATAAAGTTACATTTGTTTTAAAAGGAATAGATCATGTATTTGCAAATACATTAAGAAGATTAATGACTGTTGAAGTTCCAACAATTGCAATTGACGAAGTTAATTTTTACAAAAATAGTTCTCCTTTATATGATGAAATTGTTGCACATAGATTAGGATTAATTCCATTAAAAACTGATTTAAAATCTTACACATTACCTGAAGAATGTTCTTGTAAAGGTGAAGGTTGTGCAAAATGTAAATTAAATATTACACTAAATTGTAATGGTCCTTGTACTGTTTATAGTAAAGATCTAAAAAGTCAAGATCCAAAAATAAAACCAATTTATGATGATATGCCTATAGTTAAATTAGATAAAGATCAACAATTAGAATTTGAAGCAACAGCTAAATTAGGAAAAGGAAAAGAACATATAAAATTCAGTCCTGCTTTAGTATTTTTCAGAAGTTACCCAGAAATTATAATTAAAAAAGATATTAATGCAGCTAAATGTGTTAAATCTTGTCCAAAAGATTTATTTGAAATGAAAGATAAAAAAATAACAATTAAAGATGTTACTAAATGTGATTTATGTGAAGCTTGTGTAGAAGCATGTGGATCAGATGCAATTGAAATAAAAGGAAGCGATAAAGATTTTATATTCGAAGTAGAAGCTTGGGGTCAATTAAGTCCTAAAGAAATAATGGATGAAGCTTTAAATATTTTAGATGAAAAACTTGATGAGTTTTCAAAACAAGTAAAAAGCTTATAATAACATTAATAAATTCGGTATGCCCGTAAAAAATATGCGGGGATGCCGGAGTGGTCAAACGGGCTAGCTTAAGGAGCTAGTAGCTTAGTGCTTACGCAGGTTCGAGCCCTGCTTCCCGCATAAAATAAAAAAATGAAAGCAACAACAAAAATAGCAGAAATAATGGAAGATAAAGGATTAGAATTTGCAATAATTCAACTTTTAAGAAATGGTCCCATATCTCAAAAAAAATTAAAAATAATAGGATATGAACCTAAACAAATAGCATCAGGATTAAATTTATTAGAAGCTTATCAAATAATATTACAAAATCCAACATATAAAAATAAAAAACCAGAAAATTATTATAGTTTAACAAGATTAGGAAAAAGAACGATGAGAAGTTATCAGGAGATATAAATGGCAAATAGAACAGGTCCTTCAAATTTAGTATTAGCAAAATTAATTAATGATTTGAAAATTTTATCACTTAAAGAAAAAAGTAAGTTATGGCAAAGAGTAGCTTATGAATTAGAAAGATCAAATAGAAAAAGAAGAGAAGTTAATTTATACAAAATAAATCAATATACAAAAGATGGAGAAATTGCTTTAGTTCCAGGAAAAGTTTTAAGTCTTGGAGAAATAGATAAAAAAATTACAGTTGCTGCTTTTAGATTTTCTGAAGCTGCAAGAGAAAAAATTAATAAATCAGGAAAAGCAATTTCAATACAACAATTAGCAAAAGAAAACCCTAAAGGTAAAAATATAAGGATACTTGGATAAAATGATAATAGACGGAACAAATATGATTTTAGGAAGATTAGCAACATTTGCAGCTAGAAAATCTCTTGAAGGAGAAGATGTAATAATTGTTAATGCTGAAAAAGTTGTAATTTCTGGAAAGAAAAATGAAATAATTGCAAGATATAATGAAAAAACAGATCGTGGTAATAGATTAAAAGGTCCTTATTTTCCAAAACAAGCTGATAGATTAGTTAGAAGAACTATTAGAGGAATGTTACCTTACAAACAAGGAAGAGGTAAAATTGCATTTAGAAAAGTAATGTGTTATTTAGGTATTCCAGAAAAATATAAAAATGAAAAGATGGAAACAGTTAAACAAGCAGATTTTAATAGATTAAAAACAGCAAAATTTATGAGAGTAGACAGATTAACACAATTAATAGGCAAATGAAAGTAATTAATACAATTGGAAAGAGAAAATGTGCTTTAGCTAAAGCATCACTTAGTCCTGGAAAAGGAAATGTAAGAATTAACTCTGTATTATTAAAAAATTATACTCCTGTATTAGCAAGAGAAAGAATAAATGAAGCTATTTTACTTGCTGAAGATGATGCAAACAAAGTTGATATTAATGTTAATGTAAAAGGTGGCGGATATCAAGGACAAAACGAAGCTGCAAGATTAGCTATAGCAAGAGCATTTGTTAAATTCAATAAAAAATTAAAAGAAAAATTCTTAAAATACGATAGAAATTTACTAGTTGCAGATATTAGAAGAAAAGAACAATACAAACCTAACGATTCTAAAGCTAGAGCAAAAAGACAAAAATCATATCGTTGAAATTTTTTTAAATTATTTTTTAAAATTTATAGATTTCTTTATATTTTTCAGTTAGATATTTAATATATTCATTAGGATTTAATCCGGTTCCACAAACTTTTTTTATTAAATCATCTGCTAAGTATAAAGAACCATATTGATGAATATTATCTGATAACCATTTACTTATTAAACTAAAATCTCCTTTTTTAATATTATTTTCTATACTTGAAATATCTTTTTTTAATTTATTATATAATTGAGCTGCATAAATTGTTCCTATTGCATAAGTTGGAAAATAACCAAAACTTCCATTAGACCAATGAACATCTTGTAACATTCCAACACTATCACTTTCAGGAATAACATTAAAATATTCCTTCATTTTTTGATTCCATATTTTAGGTAAATCTTTTACTTTAATTGTTCCTTCTAAAAGTCCTAATTCTATTTCAAATCTCAAAATAATATGTAAACAATAGTGAACTTCATCAGAATATATCCTAATTTTTCCTGGAGTTACTAAATTTATATTTTTATACCATTCTTCAAAATTATCTAAATTAAATTTATTTTTAAAAATAGGATAATAATATATCCAAAAAGGTTTATTTTTAGCAATCATATTTTCCCAAAATCTTGATTGTGATTCATGCAATCCTAAACTTGGAGCTTCTTTTAATACAGTATGTTCATATTTGTTTGGAAGATTTGATTCATATAGTGCATGTCCAGATTCATGTATTACTGAACTAAAAGCAGATAATATATCATTCTGAAAATGAGTTGTAATTCTTACGTCATTTGTTCCTATTTGTGTTGAAAATGGATGTTCAGATATATCAATTCTTGAAAATTTTTCATTTAAACCTATTCGTTTCATTACATCTTTACAAAGTTCCATTTGTAAACTTTGATCAAATTTTTTATTTAATGGTAATTTTTGTTTTTTATAATTTTCAGAAGATTCTATTTTTTTAATAAGAATAATTAATTGTTCTTTTAAATCCTTAAATATAGGTTTTAATTTTTCTACAGTCATACCTTCTTCATAATCATCCAATAAACTATTATAAATATGTCCTGGTAATTTGATATATTTTGCTTCTTCTTGTTTTAATTTTACTAATTTTTCTAAATGTGGTTGAAATATTTCAAATTTATTTTCATTTTTAGCTTTCTTCCAAGCTAAATGAGCAAGAGAAATTTCTTTTGATAATTCTTCAATAAATTTTGAAGGTAATTTTCTAGATTTAGAAATACTTTTGTATAATCTATTAATCATTACTTTATTACCTATTTTTTTATTCTTTAATCGTTTTACAGCGTTAAATAACTCTTCAGAATTAAGTTTTTTATGAATTAAAGCGCTAATCAAAGTAATTTGTTTAGATCTAGAATTATCTCCTTGTTCAGGCATATAAACTTGATGATCCCAACCCAATAAAGCACTTATTTCACCTAAAATAATAATCTCTTTTTGATAAGAATTAACTAATTCTAAATCTTTATTCATTTTATAATCCTAGAAATTTTCCCAAACATATAATTTAAATGTATTTGTTTGTGTAGAATTTGCAATTATTCTACTTTTAGCATAAACTGCTTTATTTGTTGGTAATTTCATATTTTCATATTCTGTTGGTAAATTTAAAAAATCAGGATTACAAATTAAAACTTCATTATTATCAGTACAAACAGTATAATTATACTCTAAAGTGGGATATAAATTATTTTTTATGAATTTATCTATATTAATATTATTTCTATAAGAAATAATTTGTAATGTACTAACTGAAACAGGATATTCTAAAACTTCTTGTCTAAGTGTTTCATTAGATTCAATTTCATCAAGAATTTTTTCTTGAAATAATTTAATATTTTCAGGAACCTTCTCAACTTTGTTTCCTTGTGGTAATATAGTGAACATAAAAATAAATATTATAATTATTGCAATTACTGCTTCTATTATTTTTACAAAACCTTTTTTATTCATTACCATGCTTTTATTGTTACAGTTACTGGAACTTTTTCTCCTTTACTGTTTAATATAAATTCAACTAATTGTCTAACATAAACATTTGTATTTTCTGGTGGGTTTTTATCAATTATTTTTTCTTCACTACCATCATTAATAGTAATACTAAAATCACTTGTTGTTGGATAGTGTTTCCAATCTGTTTTTAATTGTTCATAACTAGAACTTGCTTTAGTTTTTAATACATTAAGTTTATCTTCGGATATTCCAGTTAAAGTTTCTGAAACTCCATAAATATAAATTGTAGGTAAACAATAATTATTTTGTGAATTAGAATATTCATTAAAAAAAGATTCACTTGATAAAAAGAGATCATACGACTTTTCAACAGAAGCAGTTTCAGAAGTGCTTATGAATAAATTAGTTCCATCCAGATCAGAACTAACTATATTGCCTGTACTTTTATCAATAACATTCAATTTATTAGAACTTAAATCACTAAATGGGAATGGAATTTTTATTCCAGTAATTCCACTACTAGGACAAATATTCACTTTTAATGGAATTTTTGTAATGCTCCAACTAACATCAGAAATAAAATTATCTTGAATCATATTTAATAAAACAGTTCCTTCATTTAGTGGTTGAACTCCTGGTTTTAAAGTAATTATAACAAAAACAATATATAATAAGAAAATACTAATCCCAATAATCCAGTCTATATGATTAGCTATACCTCTTTTATTCATAGTTTTATAAAACATTTTGAGTTTTTAAATATTATTAAACTCCTCTAACTGTACTTATAATTAAATAACCAACTATTACTAATATTAAAGCATGTTTTATTCCATATTTTAATTCTCCTTCTGAAAATTTACCAATTAATAATCCTGCAAAAGCCCCTTGAATTATAACTAAATAGATAAATAATTGATCCATAAAATCAGATGATAATTTAGCAGCACCAGTTCCCATTCCAGGAATTAAAGTTCCACTTAAACCAGCACCAACATCTAAACTTAATTGACTTATTTTTGGCATTAAATAAATCTGCATAACTAACATTATAGCGATAAATACAAAATAAATAATATATCCTTGAACTAATTGAGAATAAACAGAATTTTTACGTTCTTCTTTAATTTTTTTTATAGAAAAAACAGAATTACTTACTGCTTCTAAAACCTCACCCATATTACCCCCACTTTTTTCTGCTTCTATAACAATTGAAACTGATTTTGCAATAACTCTATTATTTGTATCTTTTGCAAAATTAATCAATGCTGCTTGTAAAGGAAATCCCCATTCTAATTGATTAGCTAATTTTTTTACGTGTGTTGTTAAATAACCATAATCTTCTCTACTTACTTGCTGAATTGCTTTTGGTACAGAAACTCCTGATTTTACTGTTTCTACTAAAGCTCTAACAAATTCCAAAAATTTCAATTCAACTTCTTTTTGTCTTTTATTTTCTTGTAGAAAATCTAATAAAAACTGAAAAGTCATTAAAACAAAAGCTATAACAAACATAGGTTTAAACCATCTAGTTCCCATAAAAAAGTAAAAATTTCCAATTAAAGCTAGAATACCAAATACAATAAATATTATGTGTCTTATTTCAAATTTTATATCCATTTTATACCTCTTGTTGAGTTAAATTCAAAAATATTATGAATGCAAGATTCATAGCTGGAATTACAACAAATGTTCCAACAGTTGCAATTGTTGTTACACTTATTCCACTAATTGCTCCCCCTATAACATTAATTATTGTTAAAGTTGTAATAAATAATAATGGTGCTGCAACCAGTAAAGCTGTATAAATATCTGAGTATGTTGCAATAGATTCAACGTACTTTTTTCTTTCTAATTGATAAGTTGAAAGTGCATCTTTAGACATTCCATCAAGATACGCTCTTAAATTACCACCTGTTTCTATAGAAGAAATAATTCCATTTAATAATTCCTTAAATTCTGTTGAAGGTGTTGTTTCTGCAACTGCCTTTAAAGCAGTACTTAAATTATAACCAAAAATATTAATATAATTTAGAATTTTTTTAAATTCTTTACTTAATTCTGGATATTCTGATTCAGATTTAACTAGTAATGAAAAAATATTAATTGGAGGTGTACCAGAACCAGCAACTGCAGCCATATGAATTATAGCAAAAGGTAACTCATTTTTTATTCTCTTTTTTCTTGTACTTATATCTGATTGTGGATAAAAATATATTCCTATAAATGTAAATATCATAAATACAAAACCAAGAGCAATTCCATTAATAGGATTTAAAAAAACTAAAGAAAAAAATACTGAAAATACTAAAAAAGATAACATTGTTAATAACAACATTAAACTAATATAACTTTTAGAAAGCATATTGAATCTTACTAATTTTAATGATTTTAATAAAGGTTTAAACAAATCAGGAAATTTATTTAACAAAAACATTGTTAAAGGTTCAAGAATTTTATTAGAAAATGCAGCAAGTTTATTAGACTTATAGATAGTATATTTTTCTTCAACTAATTTTTCCTTACCTTTTTTAACTTTTTTAGCAAAATTTTTAATATATTTTTGTTCTTCTATCTTATTCATTGTATAATTCCATAATCTTTCAAAATCTTTTTAGGAGATCTAGCATACTCATTAATTACTTCCTGAACTTTTTTATAATCAAATATTTTTCTTTTATATAATTCATATAATAATCTAGTTCTATTTTCAAATTCTAAATTTAATTGTTCTTTTGTAAATCCATATTGAGTTGTTAATTTTTCAAAAATATAACTATCTGTTTTAAAATAAAATGTATCTGTTCTTGGTTCCCAGTTAGCTAAAACATTTACTTGTGCTTGCCCTGTTTCTTCTGGAACAGAAATTATTTCAACAACTTGTTTTAATCTTCTAACTTCTTTTCCATTTATTTTTGCTTGAGACATAATACAAACTGCATCCATAGATTCAACTAAAGATGGAGATAATTCTATTGGTGGTGTTTCTAATCTTCTTATTAAAGTTTGAACATCATTTGCATGCATTGTTCCCATAGATGGATGACCTGATGCCATTCCCTGGAATAATACGAAAGCTTCTTTACCTCTAACTTCTCCAACAATAACATAATCTGGTCTTTGTCTGAAAGATTCTTTTAATAAATCGAATAAAGTAACTTCTCCATATTTTTGTCCAACCATATTTGCTAGACCAACTCCTTCTCTAGCTACACTTGGAAGCCAATTTTCGTGTTCTATAGCTAATTCTCTTGTATCTTCAATTGAAACAACTCTTGCTTGTTGTGGAATAAAAAATGCAAGTACATTTAACAAAGTAGTTTTACCTGAACCGGTTCCACCAATTACCATTACATTAAATTCATGCTCAACTAACATCCATAAATAAGCCAATATTTCAGGACTTAGAGTTCCAAGTTCAATCATTTTTGGAGGACTCCATGGAGATTTTGAGAATTGTCTTATTGTAAAAGTAGGTCCTTTAGAACTTATATCTGCAGTATATGTTGCGTTAATTCTGAATCCATTTGGTAAAGTTCCATCAAGTAAAGGAGAAGCATAAGAAACATAACGTCCACATTTTTGTGCTAATTTTTCAACAAAACTTGCAAGATAAGGAACATTGTCAAAAACTATATTTGTTTTAATATTTCTATATTTTCTATGTACAATATAAATTGGAGATTGAATTCCATTACATTCAATATCTTCTATGAAATAATCAGAAATCAATGGTTCTATTTCATTTAATCCAACAAAATCTCTGTAAATATAATACATTACTTTAAGAAAAGTATCTTTTGATAAACTAAAACCTAATTCCTTTAATAAAATTTTAATATTTTTTTCTAAATATCTTATTACTGTATCTCCTTCTTTTATAGAAATAAAACTAATATTAATTAATTCTTTAACTCCATCTTCTAAAATTTTAAGAATTTCTTTTTCTTTACTATCTAACTTTGGTTCTTCTACTTCATAAATAACTTCTTGTTTTTCTTGATCCCAATGAATATGAGCATAAGCATAAGGTGCTATTAATGCATATCTAATATCTGTCTCTTCTTTAGTTTTAAATTCTGGAAGTGTAGGGATTTCATTCTGTCCTTCTATTTTAAACAGAGTTTCCTCTTTTGGTGCTTCTTGAATAGAACCTACCTCTCTTTTAGACGATTTATCAAACATATATTATACAATCGAATAAGAATTTATATAGCTTTTGATTTATAAAGTCAATTCATTTATGGTTACTTTAATTTTATTAGTTGTACCTATAGTAATTGGACCTTCATTAGTTATACCTAAATTATACTGACCCATTAAAGTTTTAAGATTAGAAGTTAATTGTATATTATCATATTTTAATGTAATTTCAACAATATATTCATCTTTAATATTACTATTAGTTGTTAAAATTATTAAATTACCTTCTTTTTTTTCTACACCTGGTTGAGAAAACATAAATTTACTATCCTTCATAGTCCAAGTGACTGCATCATCTTCAATATTAAATTCTCCTCTAGAAATTTTAATAGTAGAAGTTCTTCTTGCTCCTGGTCCCTCTCTAACAGTATCTCTTATTGTTGTATCTAAATTATGCATAATTTCTTTAGTTTGTATAGCAACATTTTTATCCCTAATTTTATTTATTACAGGTAAACTTGCTGCAAGAACTATTGTGATAATTGTAATAGCTAAACCTACATAAATTACTGCTGAAATCCAAACATCTGCTTTTTTATTCATTCTTTGATATATTTAATTATAAAAATAAAAAAATAAAAAAATATTTTTTTATGCAGGAATTGTATATTCCTTAGCTGCGTTAGTTGAACAACCATAATCTTCTCCACTAGCTAATTGTACATATGGAATAACTCTAACTTTATCTCCGCTTACTAATGCTTTAGCACTAGGAACAGTTACTGAAGTAGAACCATATCCAATTAAATCATCAGTTATAGTAGAAATTTCTTCTGAAGATCCATCTGCTTTTATTTTTTGAACTAAAAACTTAGATATGGTATTATCTGCATTATTAGTTATTTTAACTTTTTGTGCAGTTGGAACTGTTGTATCAACAGCTATTTCAAAATTTATATTCAAACATTTTGTTTGAGCTTCTGCCATTGCTCCTTGTTGTTCTGTTAATGATCTTACAAATCCACCACCCCATTGCATAACCATTGCGGCAAGTACAATTGTAAATCCAATAATAAGAACTGTAGCGATTAATGGGCTCACTGCTTTTTTATTCATTTCTTTTTCACCTCCCTAAACTTTTGTTAAATCATAAATTACTTTTTTATCTGAACAAGTTCCTGGAACTCCCTGACGAACTATCATAGGCATTACTGTAACTGTATTAACAGAAGAAATTTTAGTTTTAACTTCAACACTTTTTTGTTCAGAGGGATTAAAACCTTCTTTTACACTTAAAACCTCTTCTCCACTATTGACTAAAACTCTAATTCCATTAAAAATTTTATTACCATTATTTTTTATTTCTATATTTAAAATATCTCCATTAACACTAACTCCAACAACTTGTAATTCAATTTCAGAAAGACAATCAGTTTGAATTTGAGTTAAAGCTCCTTGCTTCATATATTCTTCTGTTACAACACGACCATACCACATCCAAATAGCTGCTGCAATAATAACTGTAAAACCTATTAAAAGAACTGTTGCAATTAATGGGGAAACTGCTTTTTTCATCATATCACTCTCTTTTTAAGTACAAGGTACTTCAAGTAACTGAATATTTGATAATTTAAAAACCTTTTCATTACATGAAGCTATTTTATCATTAATTTTTAAAATTGGGGTTATTAAAAATTCTGTACTTGGTAATTTAGAAGTATCAACAACAACCTTAAGCATTCCTTTGTTTTCTGGATCTAATGGAGTTTGTATTGTATTAATTGTTCCATCTGTATAAGTAAAAAATGAAAATTCTTCAGGTACTAAAGTTTTAACACTAGTTCCTTCTCTTTTAACAATACTTAAATTACCAACGCTATAATAACCTCTATTAGTTATATTTATACCAATTATTTTATTTGTTTCGGATAAAGTTTGTGAACAAACAGGATAAGCATCAATAGCAACATCTGCACAATAAATTTCTATTTCTTTAGATTCAAAATTAATATCTCTTGCTTGTTTAATTAAAAAATTTCCAACAATGGCACTAATTGCAATAACCATTCCAATTAGTAAAATATATGCAATTAAAGGAGAAACTGCTTTTTTATTCATGCTATATCAACTCTAACTCCATTATTATCATTAGTTTTTGCAACAACTTGTAAATTATTTTTAACTAAATCCATAGGATATAAAATTCCATCAATTTCTATTGTTACCTTATCTCCAGAAGGTAAATATGCTTCATTATAACTTTTACCATAAACACTTAATTTTGTAGGAATTGTTGTTTTAAAATTAGTTCCACCCAAATCCAAACTAACTCCATTTAGTGTTTCTTCTGTAGCAGGAAATAAATTACCTTGAGCAGCAGTTATTGGACCTTTACCATAATTTTGAATTAATATTTCCCTGTTTTTGGATTTCTATAAGCATATATAATTCTTAAATTAGATTTTATTGTTCTTTCAT
>JAQUND010000045.1 GCA_028717785.1 Candidatus Nanoarchaeia archaeon
AGACCAACAATAAAAGAATATGGTGAAGTTATGTCTTTGTCTAATTGTACAGATTATCAAGCAAGAAAATTAGATATAAAATATATAACAAAAGAAGGAGAAAGAATTGTATTACATACATTAAATGATACCGCATTAGCAACTTCAAGAATTTTAGTTACAATAATAGAAAATAATCAACAAAAAGATGGTTCAATAAAAATACCAAAAGTTTTACAAAAATATATGGGTAATCAAAAGTTTATTGGATTACCTAAGAAGGAGGCAAAACATGGCAAAACCAGAAGGCGATGAAGATATTTATGAAGAGGATGATGCAGAAACTTTAGAAGAAGCAGATGAAATTTCTGAAGATGAAGAAGGAATTATGGAAGGACAAGAAGAAGATTTAACTAAATGTGCTGTTTGTGGAAAAATAGTAAATAACCATAATCCAATTGAATTAGAAATAAAAGGAAAGCATTATTTCTTCTGTACAGAAAAACACGCTGAAGAATTTAAAAAGAAAAATAAACAATGACTAAAGAAACAATAGATGAATTATTTAATGCATTAAAAGAATTAAATATTTCAGAATTTGTTTTAGATGCAAGTAAAAAAACACTTGATTTAAAATATAAAGAAGATTTTGATAATTTTTTTCCAAAATTTAATGGAGAACCAACTACTATGAATGAAGATTATGGTACTCCTTATGGGGCCGGCAATATAGCTTCTTTCATGTATGAGGAATGGACAATTACGGGGAATATAAAAGAACATAAAAAATGAAGTTGAGTGTAGGAGAAACTTTAGTAGCTTTACTTTATCTTTCTGGAAAAGATAATTTTAAACTTACTTCAGACAGAATTCGTTTAGGTCAATTTTTTTATGAAAGAAAAGAGAGATTACAAGAAATTACTGATTTAGATTTTGTTATGAAAGATGTTTTTCCAGAAAGTGATTATTTAGATCAATCTTTAATTAATATGTGTGATGGAAATTTATTAATTCGTTTTCCTTATCATTATAGACCAACAGAACAATTAGGAAAAGCATTTAATTATAATGTAAAAGATAAAGTAATTGGATTAGAAGAACAATTAACTATTTTAGGTAAAGAATTAGTAGAAACTTTAAGTATTCAATGAAGAAAGAAAAAATTTATGAATGGATTGCAACTTTTCTAAGTATAATTGGTGCAATATTAAATGCTTTTTTAATTAAAGAAGGATTTTATATTTGGGGATTATCTAATATACTTTGGGTTATTGTAGGAATTAAAAATAAAATGTGGGGAATGGTTTTAACTTTTTCAATATATTTCATTATAAATGTAATAGGGATAATTTATTGGTAAAATGAAAAATAGCGAATCTATAATTTATTTAGTTCTAAAAAGTGGATGGAAACAAGTTTATAAAAAAGATAAAAACAATTGGATACAAATTACAAATGGAAAAGAACGTAAAATGACTGCAGAACAGTTATTATCACATATACTTCCAGTTATAGCTTGGAATAAAAAAGGTATTAAATACAGAAATGGGTCTAAGTTAATTGTAAAGTCTAAGAAAAAATGAAAATTTTAGCAGCAGGAGATATACACGGAGATACTAAGTTAGTTGAAAGTTTAGCTAAACAGGCTTCTGATGAAAAAGTAGATTTAGTGGTTTTATGTGGAGATTTAACTTATGCAGAACAATCAACACAAAATTTAATTGGTCCTTTTGTTAAAAGAAAATTAAAAGTTGTTTTAGTTCCTGGGAACCATGAAACATTTGCAACAGCAGATTTTTTAGCTGAATTATATGATGTTCAAAATTTACACGGTTATTACATTAAATGTAAAGATGTTGGTTTATTTGGTTGTGGTGGAGCAAATATCGGATTGAGTAAATTAAGTGAAACAGAAATTTTTGATGCTTTACAAAAAGGATTTAATGGAATTAAAGATTTAAAGAAAAAAATAATGGTAACTCATGTTCATCCTTCAGATTCTATAATGGAAAAGTTTACAAATATATTTCCTGGAAGTAAAGGTGTTAAAAAAGCAATTGATATTTTAAAACCAGATATATTACTTTGTTCTCATGTTCACGAAGCAGAAGGACTTGAAGAAAAATTAGGAAATACTAAAGTTATTAATGTTGGAAGAAAAGGAAAAATTATTACAATTTAACAACTTTTAAATAGTTTATTTTTTTAGAGGTTATTATGACTACTTTAATTATTACAGAAAAACCATCAGCTGCATTAAAAATAGCTACAGCTTTATCTGATAAGAAATTAGAAAAAAAAGTAATAAGTAAAGTAAGTTATTATGAATTAGAACATAATAAAGAAAAAATAATTGTTGTTTGTGCTGTTGGTCATTTGTATACTGTAACTGAAAAAGATAAAAAAGCTTGGACATATCCAATATTTAATGTTGAATGGAAACCAACTTATTTAGTTTCAAAAGGAGCTTCTTTTACTAAGCCATATTTAGATTTAATAAAAAAAGTTGTAACTAAAGCAGATAATTTTATTGTTGCTTGTGATTGGGATGTAGAAGGAGAAGTAATTGGTTATAATATTCTAAAATATATTTGTAAAAAAGAAGATGCAAAAAGAATGCAGTATTCAACAACTACTACTGAAGATTTATTAAAATCTTATGAAAATATTGCAAAACATATTGATAAAAATTTAGTTGAATCAGGATTAACAAGACACGAATTAGATTATTTTTATGGTATTAATCTTTCAAGAGCTTTAACACTTTCAATAAAACATGCAACTAATATGTTTAAGATAATGTCTTCTGGTAGAGTACAAGGACCTGCATTATATATTTTATATAAAAGAGAAAAAGAAATTCAAGCATTTAAACCAGAACCATTCTGGGAATTATCTATTAAAGGATTATTAGATAAAAAAGAAATTGAAGCAACCCATAAATCAAATCCTTTCCAAGAAAAGAAAAAAGCAGATTCTATTTTAGCAAGTACAAAAGGAAAGAAAGCAATAGTTTCTAAAATATCTAAACATGAATTTAAACAAGAACCATTAACTCCTTTTGATTTAACTAGTTTACAAATTGAAGCTTACAAAACTTTAGGTTTTTCTCCAAGTGTTACATTACAAATAGCCCAAGCATTGTATACAAATTCATATATTTCTTATCCAAGAACAAGTTCTCAAAAATTACCTGAATCAATTGATTATAAAAAAATATTAACTGCTTTATCAAAACAATTCCCTAAAGAAACAAGTTCGTTATTAAAGAAAAAATTAAAACCAACTGAAGGAAAGAAAACAGATCCCGCTCATCCAGCTATTTATCCAACTGGTGAACTACCTAAAAATATTGAAGATAGAGAATATGCTTTATACGAATTAATTGTTAGAAGGTTTTTTGTTTGTTTTGGTGATCCCGCAACAAGAGAAACAGTTAGTTATGAAATAAATTGTAATAATGAATTATTTTCTTTAAGTGGAACAGTAACTAAAGAACCTGGTTGGCATACATTATATGGAAGATTTGCAAAATTCAAAGATGAAGAATTACCTTTAGCAAAAGAAAAAGATGAATTGAAAAATGCTAAAGTAATAATTTATGATAAAGAAACACAACCTCCAAGAAGATATAATGAAGCTTCTTTAGTTAAAGAATTAGAAAAACAAAACTTAGGAACAAAAGCAACAAGATCAGAAGTTGTTAGTACATTATTTGATAGAAATTATGTTAAAGATAAACAAATACAGGTTACTAATCTTGGTTTTAAAGTTGTAGAAACTCTAGAAAAATACTGTCCAGAAATTCTTGATGAAAATTTAACAAGACAATTTGAAGAAGAGATGGAAGATATTAAAGATGGAAAATATAAAAAAGAAAAAGTTTTAGATGAAGCACAAAAAGCTTTAACAAAAATATTTGATAAGTTTAAGAAAAATGAATTAAATATTGGAAAAGCATTAGCTGAAGCAACTGTTGAAACAAGAACAGAAGAAAATACTCTTGGTTTATGTCCTTTATGTAAAAAAGGAAATTTAATGATTAAGAAAGGTAAATTTGGTTATTTTGCTGCATGTTCTGATTATCCCGAATGTAAAATTACTTTAAAATTACCTTCTGGTTTAATTAAAAATACTAAAAAAATCTGTGATAAATGTAATTATCCTGTAATTATGGTTATAAGAAGAGGAAGAAGACCACAAGAACTTTGTATTAATCCTGAATGTGAATCAAAAAAAATAGAAGATGCAGTTCTTAGTAAAGAAATTAGTGATTTAGAAACAGGAGTTGTAAAGAAAACATGTCCAAAATGTGGATCTAATTTAATTGTTAGAACTAGTTTCTATGGAAAATTCTTAGCTTGTCCTGGTTATCCTAAATGTAAATATATAGAAAGTATAGGTAAGAAAGAAAAGAAATAATAACTTTTAAATACTTTAATTAATTTTTTAATATATGAATAAAATAATTGTTTTATTATTGTTAACTATTTTTATAGCGGGTTGTAATAATCGAACAGAAGGATTTGGAAATGAACAATTTAAATCTGCTTCACCAGAAAATCAACAAGAAATTCCAGATATTTCTAAATTATCTAATTATGCTAAATTTGAAGGATCAGTTATTTGTGATCAATTAATTAATGAAGATATAGTTGGAGCTGAAGCAAGAGCTGAAAAATATGCAAAAAGATATGGATTTACAGGATTAGCAGAAGCACAAGCTTATGGTAAATCTGTTGAAGATCAAACAGATTTGAAAACACAAATTTCATTAGAAGCAGAAATAATATGTCCTAAAGAAATGCAAATGATGAAGAATTTGCAAATTAATGAATAATTAAACTAAATGAATTCCTTCTGTTACAATTCTAAAAAATCTTGATTTATTTTCTTTTTTGTAAATAATTTGTCTTGGTTCTTTTTTTAATTCTATTAAATGATCTTCAAATTCACTTGAAACACTTCCACCAACCATTTTTATTTCATTGGTTACAGGATTTTCATAAACTTGATTTAAAATTAATACTGGAACAGTTTTTGATAAATCCTTTAGTGTTTTATATTGAGAATATAACATTCTATTAGCTAAATCTGGTTTTGATTTTACTAAACTTCTATAATGATTACCAATGGTATCCATTATTATTAGAGAAACATTATTTTTTATTTTATATAATCCATTTAAGTTCATTTGTTGTTCTTTAAAACTTCCAATTCTTGTTAATAAGAAATTATCTAATAATTTTTTATCTTGTGATATTTGTATAAATCTATCAACAGAGAAAGTTTGTTCAGTATCAATGTATAATACTTTTTTATTTTCTCTTAGATAATCAATTGCAGAAATCATAGCCATAGTTGTTTTACCAGAACCTGCTGGACCATACATAATTGTAATATTATTATCTAAATTGATTAGTTTTTGCATATTTAGTATAAGTTTGTTTATTTTATATATATTTATATAGAATAATATAGAAGATAAATGTTTATAAATTGAGATTTATTTAATAAAAAATGGTAGCAAGAATAAATAACGAAGAATTTGATGATATTCCTAAAAGAATTCCTTTTAATGGATTTGTTATCCAATATGATGGAGAAAAATATTCTATTCCAGTGCCTTTTCCTGGAAGTAGACTTATTCAAGCTTATGTTACAATACAAGAAGATAGTTTAAGAGAAGGAAGAATGGTTTGTACAGAATATAATACTCTGGCTGGAAGAAGAGAAACATTCAAAGATGAAAATTTTACTAAACAAGATCGTTATTGGGTAGATAAACAAGGAAATCCAATAAAAAATTCAGAATTATCTAAAAGATTCGATATACTTCATAAATTTTTAAAGGAAAAATTTTTAGAAGAAGTTATTTCTAGTTAATTTTAAATATATTTTTAAAAATAGAAATATTTAAATACTAGTTGTGTATACACAAAGGTATATACAATGAAAGATATATTTGACTCAAAGGTTTTGTGCGATAAATGTAACACTTTAACTAATAAGAAAACTATGATTAAAGATGGTTTTAATATTCGTATCCTTGAATGTCCAAAATGTGGAAACATAATCTATCACCCAGTTGATGTTGAAAAATACAATGAATTTGATAGAGTAAAGAAAAAACAATTTAATGTTAAATTAAGAATGGTTGGAAATTCTTATACTATCTCAATTCCAAAAGAAATGATTAATTTACTTGAAGAAGAAAAAGAAGAACAAGATCCTTTTCAACAAATTCATAAAAAAATGACAGAAGATATGGAAAGAATGAATCGTATAGTTACTTTAGCTTTTGAACAAGCTAATAGAATATCATTAAATTTTGGTCCTGATGGAAATTATGATAGAACAATAGAAAAAGAAGAAAATGGAAGAAAAACAATTATAAGAGAAAAAGCAGATACTAAAAAAACACCAAATGGTTTTATAACAAGAAGAATTAAATTAATTAGAAGGGCAAAAGAATAATGGCAAAAGAAGAAATTAAATTAAAAGTAATGGAAGCTTTACAAGAAGAAGCATACAAAGGAATTGTTAGAATTGATTCTCAAACTATGAAAGATATTGGAGTTCATGTTGGAGATATTATTGAAATTGAAGGTGAAAAGAAAACAGTTGGTATTGTTGATAGAGCTTATCCAACAGATATTGGTCAATCTATAATTAGAATGGATGGAGTAATTAGGAAGAACGCAAAAACAGGAATTGGTGAATTTGTTAAAATTACAAAAGCAGATGTTAAAGAAGCAAAATCAATTACTATTGCTCCAGCTCAAAAAGGAATTATGGTTCAAGCTGATCCGGAAGCATTTAAACAAGGATTAATTGGAAGAGCTGTTGTAAAAGGAGATTTAATTTCTTTAGGTGGAACTACACGTAGAAGAAGACCTTTTTCAGGAAGTCCATTTGAAGATATTTTTGATGTTTTTGAACAAGGTGGTTTTATGGGTAATTTTAGTCTTGGTGGATTAAAATTTGTTGTTGTTAATGCAAATCCAAAGGAATCAGTTATTATTACAGAAAATACCCAATTAACAATAAATCCTAAAGCTACAGAAGTAGCAGAAGAAAATGAAAAAATTTTAGATGTTGCTTATGAAGATGTTGGTGGATTAGATGTTGAAGTAAAAAAAATTAGAGAAATGGTAGAATTACCATTAAAACATCCAGAAATATTTGAAAAATTAGGAGTAGAACCTCCAAAAGGAGTTTTACTTTATGGACCTCCAGGTACAGGAAAAACTTTATTAGCAAAAGCAGTAGCTAATGAAACTTCAGCTAATTTTATTTTAATTAATGGACCTGAAATTTTTAATAAATTTTATGGTGAATCAGAAAAGAAAGTACGTGAAATCTTTGATGAAGCTTCAAAAAATGCTCCAAGTATAATTTTTATAGATGAACTTGATGCGATTGCTCCAAATAGAGATAGTAATATTTCTTCTGGAGAAGTTGAAAGAAGAGTTGTTTCACAATTACTAACTATGATGGATGGATTAAATTCTAGAGGAAAAGTTATTGTTATGGGTGCAACCAATAGACCTGATGCATTAGATCCAGCATTAAGAAGACCAGGAAGATTTGATAGAGAAATAGAAATTAATATTCCAGATAAAGCAGGAAGATTAAATATTTTAAAAATTCATACTAGAAGTATGCCTTTATTTAATTTTGAAAAAGATGTATTCATTAATGATTTATTTCAAGAAATTAAATTTTATGATACTAGATCTATAGAAAAAATTAAAATTTTAGAAGAAGAAATAACTAATTTAAAATTAAAATTAAAAGAAGAATCAGTAGACAAAAATAAAACTAAATTAAAAGAAGAAATAAAAAGTAAAGAAAAAGATATAGAATCAATAACTAAAAGTAAATCAGGTATTAAAAAATTAAATGAAGATTTACCTAAATTAAAGAAAGATTTAGAAAGTATATATGAATCTATGAATATTAAGAAACATCTTTTTGGCATTAGAGGAAAAGATGATCCTAGAGATCCGTTTTTAATACAAGAAATAGAAGAAGAATTTAAAAAAGCAAAAGTTATATATGATACATTAGTTGAAGCAAAGATTCTTTCAAATCAATTTTTAGAAAAAGTAGTAAAAAATTCTATTGATGATATGTTAAAATATTTTTCTTCAATAACTCATGGATTTGTTGGAGCAGATTTAGCAGCATTATCTAAAGAAGCAGCTATGAGTGTTTTAAGAAGAGAATATCCTAAATTAAATTTAAAAGAAAGTACTAAATTTACAAAAGAACAAATGGAAGGTTTAGAAGTTTTGAAAAAAGATTTTGAAGAAGCATTAAAATTCGTTCAACCTTCTGCATTAAGAGAAGTAACTGTAGAAACTCCAGATGTTAAATGGAGTGATGTTGGTGGATTAAAAGATTTAAAAGAAGAATTAAGAGAAGCAGTTGAATGGCCATTAAAAAATCCAGAAGCATTTAAAAGAATTGGAATAAATCCTCCAAAAGGAATTTTACTTTATGGACCTCCAGGTACAGGAAAAACTTTACTTGCTAAAGTAATTGCAACAGAATCTGAAGCAAATTTTATTCAAATTAATGGACCCGAATTACAAAAAGAAGGAATAATTGGAAAAGAAACAGAAAGATTAAGAAAAATATTCAAAAGAGCTAAACAAGTTGCTCCATGTATTGTTTTCTTTGATGAAATAGATAGTTTTGCTAGAACAAGAGGAGGAGCTGGTTCTATTTCAGATTCAAATGAAAGTTTACTTAATACTTTATTAACTGAAATGGATGGTATGGTTGAATTAAAGGATATTTTTATTATCGCAGCAACTAACAGACCAGATTTAATTGATCCTGCTTTATTAAGACCGGGAAGATTCGATAAAATAATTTTAACTAGTCCTCCAAATAAAGAAGCAAGATTACAAATATTTAAGATTCATACAAATAAAATGCCTTTAGCTAAAGAAGTAGATCTAAATATGTTAGCAGAATTAACAGAAGGATATGTTGGTTCAGATATAGAAGGTATTTGTAAAGAAGCTGGATTATCTACGCTTAGAGAAAATATACTAGCTACAGAAGTACCTATGGAAATGTTTGAAAGGGCAATAGAAAAAATTAAACCATCTGCTTCACCAGAAGATGTTCAAAAGTATAAACTTATAGAAGAACATTATCTTAAAAAGGCAAGAAGTGCAACAATTTCTTTAGAATCAAGAAATTACTTTGGATAAGTGCATTATATAAATCATTAAATATTAATAAAATTAATAAGGTGATAAAATGACAAAATTAAAAGAATTTAAAATAGAGGATATTCCTAAATCATTATTGTATCTTTGTGCAATATTTCCAGGTTTATTATATTTGGATTCTAAAATAAATATTATAACTTATGAAGGATTGTTAATTATTCCTTTGTTATTAAAATCTGCTTATTATTCTTTACCTTTTATTTTCATTGGAGTTTCAGTATGTTTTATAATTGATCAATTATTTTATAGGGATATAAAAAAAATAAAGGGATTATATTGGAATGTTCAATTTCCCCAGGCTAGTTGTATGGCTACATTCTTTTATTTTTTAATTAATTTATTTTCTAAACTTTTTAATATTGATTTTTGGTTATTTACTTTAATTTTATCTATTTTACTTGCATTTATAATTGCAATGGGATATTTATTAGATTACTTATTTAAAAAATATATAAAATAATTAAAAATTATTTAATTAAAAAAGATTTTTCTTTTATTTTTTTGTAGGCCTTATAAATTAATCCAATAACCAATAAAATAATTTCTGAATAACAAAAAATTTCCCATTCTTCAGGAAATTTTTGATAAAATCTCCAATTTATATAAATCAGTATAGGAATTAATAAAATAATAAATATTAAAAATCTAATTTTATAATATAGATTATTTAACTGTTTAGATAAAAATTCTAATATACTTGTAATTTTTTTCCATTTTTCTAATTTTTCTTTAAGAGGTTTAAATAATCTATAAATAACAAATGTTATAGTATTGCTAAAATAACCTATTGAACAACCAATACTAAACATACTTAAAAAAAGAATAATGCATGCAGATAATATTTTTTGAAATTGAATTAACCAAATAGAAAATTGAAATAACATATAACCTAGAACTCCAAAAAATAAACTATTTTCTATATTATAAACTCTATGACTTAATATAATTTCAGGTGGAGCTAAATTAATAAAATCTACAAAATCTTTATTATTTAATTTATTTATATTATTTTTTAATTTTTCTCTTCCTGCAGAGGTTATAAAATATATTAATTGTATTTGCTGTGATTTTTTATTAATTAATTTTTCTTTTTCTAATTTATCTAAAATATTTAATATTTTTGTATAATCTAAATTAATTTTTCTTTTATCTTCTTTATAAATTTCTTCTAGGGTTGCTCCAGTTTTGGAATAAAAGTTTAAAATTAATAAAACCCAACATTCATTTGTTTCTTCAGTATTTAATTTTTCTTTTTTCATTTTGTCAACACAATAGGTTTATCAGAAACAACAATAGTGTGTTCTGCTTGACTAACATTAGCTTTAGACCTTTCAACTAATTGCATATACTGTCTAACTATTCCTTCTTTCTCTAAAGTATTTAAAACTAAATTAGCTTTAAGTAAATTAAACTTATTAGCTATCCATCTTTTACAAAAAGGTAAAGTTTTATAATTTTCTTTTATATGTTTTAATATCATTTTAGCATTAGCATCCCTTACAGGTTTTTCTATATTTAATCCATAAACTTCAGATGGTTTTCCTTCAACTACAATTCCATCTCCATAAGTTGCAAAAGGTTCAATTGCAAATATTTGTCCTTCCTTTAATTCAGTTTTATTTCCATTATTGTAATTAGGAATGGTTAAACCAGCATGTAATATATAATTATCAATTTCATGTCCAGATAGATTACGAACAGGACTAAATTTCTTAGAAACAATAGTTTCTTCAATAGCATTACCAATTTCATATATTTTTCTTCCAGGTGTAGCTAATTTAATTGCATTATTCAAAGCTTCTTCAACTACTTGTATCATTTCATAATATTTTTTAGTTCCAATTTCAACAGTACAAGCAGTATCAACAATATTTCCATTAAGATGAGCTCCTAAATCTAATTTAACTAAATCTCCTTTTAACAAAACTCTATCATCTTTGTATCTTGGAGAATCATGAGCTGCTATTTGATTACAAGAAACATCAACAGGAAAAGCAATTTGCCCACCTAAATCTAATATCTTTTTTTCAACTTTTTCAGCTATTTCAAGAACAGAAGCATTTTCTTTAATTAAAGTTCTTCCATATTCTCTTGCTTGTGAAGCAATCTTACCTGCTTTTATGAAATCTTCATTCATTTTGTAATAATATTGAAAAGAACTTATAAAATTAACTAAAATTCATACTTTAAAATTCTCTTGATAAATTCTTCAATTTCAACTACTCTTTCTTTATTTAAAGAAACTTGTAATCCATAAGAAGTTGGTTTAGGTATCAAAAGTTTTTCTTTAATCAATATTTTACTAATTTTATCTACATCTCCTTTGAGATTTGGAGGGAATCCTTTTTTTAATGTATCAAATGGAGTATGAGATTCTCCAATCTTTCTCTTTCTTCTAAGATTATACAAGATAGTAGCTTTTATCCAATCCTCTTCACTATAATCCATATTTTAACATATTTTCAGAATATTTAAATGTTTCTAATATTGTTATTTAAAAACATAAAGAGAAACATTTATATAGTATTAATTTATTTAATATACATAACTTAAATAACTTAAATAACTTAAATAAAATAAATAAAATAAATAAAGAGAGTGTGAATAAAAGAATGAAAGACGAAACAGTATTTGTGGAAGTATTTGGAAGTAATCCTGTAATGAAAGTATTAGATTTTTTAATAACTTACCAATTATTTGATTATCCTTTAACAGAAATTGCAAAAAATTCAGAAGTTAGTTATTCTACATTACAAACTTTTTGGGATAAATTAGAAAAAAATAATATTGTTATAAAAACAAGAAGAGTTGGAAAATCAGATTTATTCAAATTAAATACAAAAAATCCAGCAGTACAACAATTAATTAGATTAGATTGGAATTTAGTAAAAGGTAC
>JAQUND010000046.1 GCA_028717785.1 Candidatus Nanoarchaeia archaeon
GTTCCATGTAATGCTCTTGCTTCGAAATTTTCTTGAGTTGATTCAAGTAAAGAAACAACTCTTTGTAAATGTGATAGTGTTGAAAGTGCATTTGTTCTATCAATATTTTGTGAAACACCTTTACGTCCACCAACCCAAGTACCTGTTGCCATTGCACTTTTTATTCTTGATGTTACTAATTCATTTCTAATAATGATTCTTATAGATTGGAATTTTCCTCTTTTAACTAATCTTTGGAAATTGTATAAAATATCTTGGATTAAATTACGTAAATTTACTCTAAATAAATCTCCAAGTAAATCTCCACTTAACTTTAATCTTTTATTTGCAAAATGATCTTTATCTTCAATATCTTTCTTTTCTTCTGCAATGGTTAAGAATTTTTTAACTAATTTACATAAATTATAAGCTTTAACAATTCTATCTTTTGGTTCTAATCCAAGATGAGGTAATAAATATTTATCTAATTGTTCTCTTGTTCTTTCTAATTTTTGTTCAACATTTTGTGTTATACCAATTTTTTTTGCTAAGAAATCAAGAGCATCTTCTTCTGTTTTTAAATCAACACATTCAACTAAATTAATAAAAACTGAATCATATTGTTTTTCTTTAGAAATTGCTTTTACTATTTCTTGATCCTTAACTAAACCAAGAGCTTTGATTATTCCTATAACTGGAACTTTTCTAAATCTTGTAAATGATAATGTAATTAATCCATCTTTGGATTGTTCAAATGTATGAGGAACTCTATAAGATGATCTTTCTGAATAAATTTTAGCTGTATAAATTTGTGGTCCTGAATCTTCTTTTGAAATAAATAATTTATTTGATACTAAATCTTCAACCATAATTAAAACACGTTCATTACCATTTAGAATAAAGTAACCACCAAAATCATTTGGATCTTCATCGTGACTTAATAATTCATCTTCTTTTAAATTATATAAATGACAATATTTTGATTTAATCATAACTGGAATTTTACCAATTTCAATTGTAAAAGATTCACGTTGAACATTGTTAACATAAACTGAAACATCAACTTCTATTGAAGCTGCATAAGTTAAAGTTCTTAATCTTGCTTCCATAGGGAATAATTTTCTTCTAGAACCATCTGCTTCTACAATTTCTGGTTTAATAATATTTATTTTAGAAAATTTAATTTTAAAAGATTCTGCTTCTTCTGGAATTATTGTTGGAATAATATCTTCTGTTTCATTAATTATTTTTTGTAATTCAAAATCAATAAAATTATTAAAAGATTCTATATTAGACTGGATAAATGATTTATCCTTAAAATATTCTTTTATTACTTTTTTATAATCAGTCATATACTACCACCCTATAAAATATACTTTCTCCAGCTGTTGCACTTTTTCTGATAATTTTTATTACATCTCCAGCTTTTGCATTTAATTTTTTTACCATAACATCTTTTTCATTCATTGCTGGTAATTGTTTTTCTGAAATATTTAATTCATCTAGAACTTTTTGCTTTTCTTCGTCAGTAAGTTTAATATGCAAAGGTACAAGTTCATGTTGTGATATGTCGAATTTTTCTTCTTTCATTTTGTAATTGGGTAACGGGCCGGATGGGATTTGAACCCACGACCACCTCATTTCTTTGCTCGATAAAAGTTTCACCAGAGCTTATTGATTATTGTTGTTTGATTTTGTGATTATTAATAATTTTCATCTCGAGGTGCTCTACCAAGCTGAGCTACCGGCCCATTTATAGTACTTTCTAGGATTTAGTTTGAATTTTGAAGCTGCTTCATTTTTTGTGTGCCTAGAAAGATTTTCCTCACCTAATTTTCCTATTAATTTTATTTATAAAGGTTACTATTTAGATGTTTTACACTATATTTCTTTAAAAATGCCTTAAAATGAGCATTTTAATGAATTTATTAAGATTTGTTTAATATAAGAAATTTTATATATTTATATTTTATAATATAAGCATGGAATGGAAACAATTAATAAAGAAAATTATTGTAGCAATAATCATATTTATAATTTTATCATTTATACCTGTAATAAAAACAAGTATAGAAGAATGTATTGGTTGCGAACCAATAGTATCTTACATACCTGCAGTTTCCTCTTTTCTTTGTATATTCGATAATGACTGTGAGAATATAGGAGATTCGTTATTAACATTAAAAAGATTACTTGTAGGAGAATTTTTAATTGCTTGTTTAATATCCTATTTAATTTTCCGTCGTTTTCAAAAGTAATACGCCGAAGGGGTACAAAACAGCTCAGATTTAAAGCCTAAGCTATAAATACTCTTTCTAGTATTAAAATAGCATATGTATATAAAGATATTAAAGTGCGCCGAGGGGAAGATTTATAAACAATAAAAATATAGATATATATGGATTTAAAAAATAAAGCAATAAAATTAAAAAAACTAAGCTGGAAAATAGAAGATATTGCTAAAGAACTTAATATTTCTTCAAGAACAGTTTCAAAATATACTCAAACAGTTCCACATCCAAATAATGTACATGCTAAAAAACCATTATCAAATTCTGCAAAAATACTAACAATTGAATTAGCAGAAATTTTAGGTTATATCTGTGCTGAAGGTTGTGATTCTGATTATATAGATAATCATTGGGGGTATGATAAACGTAGAGGTAAATCTTATAGAAGAAGTAGTAAAAGGGTAAGTATTACATTTTCTAATACTGATGAAGGACTTAAAAAACATTTTATAAATATATTTAACAAGGTTTTTGGATATTCTAGACATTTTAATAAAAGTGGTAATTTTTGCATAAATAGAATAGAAGTTGTGAAATATCTTAGAGATTATTCATTATTTGGATCTAAAAGATGGAAGGTTCCAAAACAAATTAAAAATGCAAATAACAAAATAAAATCTGCATTTTGTAGGGCTTATTTTGATGGAGATGGAACTATAGAAACTAAAAAGAAAGAAATTAGATTAGACTCAACAAATGAGAATGGACTAAAAGAAGTAAAAACACTTTTAGATAATCTTAAATTTAATTCTCATTTTTATAGTTTTAAGGGAAGATATAGAATAGTTATTAGAGAGATTGAAGGGTTTTCTAAGATTATAGGATCTAATCATCCAAAGAAAAGAGAACAAATGGAATTATTAATAAAAAATAAATAAGGACGCCGAGGGGGGGACTTTCAGCCTTTCCAAAGGTTTCCTTGAAAAGTTCTTTTGAACCCCCAAGCCCTTGCGGGCACCAGCTATCTATAACCTGATTCCAGGGTCGCCTATTCGAGGTTCGCCTCTTGAAAAGATCTGGCGCAATACCAGGTTATGCGACCTCGGCATATAAAATAAAAGAACTATTATTGAATATATAAACATTCCCACTTTAATTTTTTTGTATTAGAAATATTTATAAAGAGAGTTAAATGCAAAATATCTTAGTATTAATAAAAATGATAATCCCAATTAGATGTTTAAGTTGTAATAAGCCAGTTGCACAATTATGGGCAAAATATTCTGAAAGAATTGCAAAAGGAGAAACACCTAAAAAAGTTCTTGATGATTTAGGCCTTAATAGATATTGTTGTAGAGCATTATTCCTTGGACATGTAGATTTAATTGATAAAATTTCTAAATTTAAAAGAGCTTAAAAATTTATTTTTTAAAAAAATATTATTTATTTCTTAATAGGTATTCTTGTAAATTTTTTACAATTACTACAATAAATACTAATTCTTGATTTATAATTTCTTATCCTACAATTAATTCCTGGTTTTAAATAAGAATAACAATGTTTACAATATTTTCTTTTTAATTCTCTTGGAAATCTTAAATTTAATTTCATAGCTATTTTTCTAGCTAAATGAACATAACGATTTGCTCTTTCTGGATTTTCTTTAAAAATTAAATCTGCTTCTTGAAATAATTGTTTAATTCTTTCTAAAGCAATTTTTTTATTATCTTGATACATAAATAAGAAATAGAATTAATCTATATAAACATTATTAAAACTCAAATTATTTATTATTTTTTATAATATACTTAATATTTAAAATAATCCTTTAATAAAAGAAGTAATAGGATTGAATAATAACAATAATCCAATTATAACTGATAAGATTGCAGACAAAAGTACAACCCCTGCCATAATATCTTTTATTTTTCCATAATCTTTATCAAAATTTGGGGATAATTTATCTATTAATTTTTCAATACTTGTATTTATTAATTCTAAAATTATAACTAAAAAAGATATTAATAATATTACAATAAAATCTATCTTAGGAATTTTAAGTAAAATAGATACGAAAATAATAAATAAACCTATTATAATTTGAATTTTTATATTTCTTTCTTTAGAAACTCCATGAGCAATTCCATTTATAGCAATTATAACACTTTTAGTAAATTTATTCTTTTTCATTTTGATAAATTATTGATATAAATAATTTCTGCTCCTTCTTGTCCCTCTATCTCAAACTCATTTATTCCTCTAACTTGTATATTATGTACCCCTTCATTAGAAATTCTTAATCGAATAATATTATCTTTAATATTTTTCCATCCTGATGTATCCAAATTATATTGATAATATTTTGAATTAGGAATATTATCCCAATATATAGAATATACTTTAAATTTTTTAATAAACCAGGATAAAATATTATCAAAAAAATTATTATCTACTTCTTTAACATACACTTTTGGAGGTTCTAATCTAGTAGCATTAATTTCAATAGATTTTTCTCCTTCACTATAAACACCAATTATAATATAATCGGTATTTTCAACCGCTTCTTTATTTTTAACTGTTAATGATATTTTATGTATCCCTTTTGATAATTTTTTTGAAGTTTTTTTTAATTCTTTTTCTAACTTTTCAAGTTCATTTTTTTGTTCTTCTGTTAATTCAATATTTTTATAATAATCCTTAAACATTGATTCTTGATTAAATATAACCACTCCTCCATTTCCTAAAAAACCATCTTTATCGGATTTCCATACAAAATTTGATTCATTCAACCAACCTTCCTTTACATCTGTGCCTCTTCCACTAAAAGCAATTAATTCATTTTCTCTAAAAATAGCCCCATTTTCTGGAGTAGTTATTTCTGCAAGAGGTCCTTTAGTATAGATATGTCCTTGATCTCCATTGTAATAATATACATTATTTTCTTCATTCCATTCTTTTATTTTATTATTTGGATCTACAATCATATAAAAATTATAAATTCCGGGAGAATTAGGTATCCAAGTTACATTAACTTGTTTTAATCCATAAATTCTTTGTGTTCCATAAATTTTTCTCTCACTTTCATTTGTAATTTCTTCATATGTAAATTCTTCTAACCCATCAACTATTTCTTTACCAATAATTCTACTTTTATTTTCTCCATTAGATAAAATAGTATTTTCATAAAAATAAACTTCAAAAGGATCAGATATTGTTGATCCTCTATTTTCAAGTACAAGTGTAATAACAATAGTATCTCCAACAGAAGAGACACCAGCCCAAAACCCTATAGAAATTGGTTCTATATCTGGTAAATCATAAAAATAAACTTTATTTCCTACACTATTTACTAAAGGAAGAAAAAATAAAATTAATAAAGCAATAAACCCTAGTTTTTGTAAATAATATCCATCTTTTCTCTTATTAATTAATTTATCCTTAAAAACCATATTAATCCAACCCTTTTTAAATTTAAAAAGCTTATTATAAATATATAGAAAACAAGTTTCTAAAAGTTATGTTTATTTACTAAGTATTTATACAATAATCAATCTTTGTTTAGGTATTTTATATTTATTATTTCCTATACCTCTTTTTATGATTTTTTAAAGTTTAACTACTCCAAAACCTTTATTAATTATAATATCTTTAATTGTTATTGGTTTTTCTTTTATAAAAAAATAAATAAAATAATAAGAAGTAAAGAGTTTAGTGATTATGATAAAACTTATATTTTATGTATAACTGGAAAAGAAAATATTACACAATACCAACAAAATATAGGATTTAAACATCCCCTTAAAAATAAAAGATTAGAATTAATGATTAAATCTTATAATGCAACTTCTAAAAATAAAAAAGCTTTTGAAAAAATAAAAAGTGAATTAAATTTAATGAATATAAGAGGACAGCTAAACATGCTTCCCGTTTAGAGAACAGTACAACATGAAACGTAGGCTTGCTTGACTTCCGAGTTCGAACTTCCCTATCCTATTAAGATATATGGGATCGGGTATTGCCAAGCCACTATGGCCGTCCAAAATTAGCAATAATCATCACTATATAAGTATTTCGGAACCTTTAAATATCTAGTATATTAAAAATAAACTATGAAACAAACCCTAATTTTGGTTTTATTAATAACCGTTCTATTGATGGCAGGTTGTGCAAAAACAACTGATGTACCAGTAGAAACGCCTACGACAACAATACCAACAGCAGAGGGAACATGTGGAGACGGCACCTGTGATAATTCTGAAATGTGTAATATACAAACACTAGAAACAGAATGTCCAGCAGATTGTGGTCCTTGTCCATCCAGTATCTACGTTGAGCCTTTACAATGTGGAGATTCTAACTGTCAAAAAACAGGAAATAATGAATTTACAGTTAAAATACCTTCATATATAAAAGCAAACATAGCAAATCTTGGAGAAACAATAGCAAACACCATGGGCCAAGAATTCAAATGTTATTCAAATGACAAGAAAGTTGTACAAACAGCTTTATTAAAAAATTACAAAGGAGTTCAATTCAATGACTACTTTGACAATAGAGATAAAAGCGATGAAGTTAGATTAACTTCAAGAACAACTGAAGGAAGTAAAATAGTTTATAGAGTAGATTTAACAAGATGGCAACAAAATCCTCTAGAAGATTATGATATAACATGTAATTTTGTATTTAGTACACATGGTCCAATTGTAAATGACAAACAAACCTGGATTATAAAATTCAGAAACTAAATCAACTTCAAATTTTTTATTATTTTATTTATTTTTTCTTCATCATCTGGACCTATGGCTAAACAAGTAATTGTTGGTTCTTTAAATTCTGTCAATCCAGCATCTTTAATTAAAGCTGTAATTAATTTTTCCCTTTCAGCTAATTTTTTATATTCAAATAATTCTTTTTCAGAATTTACTTTTAAAACAATTTTTTTCATACCTTCTTCTCTCCATTCATCAACTTTTAATTTATTAGATCTAAGAACTGCTTCAACAGAAGCATGAGCAGTTTGAACAGACATTTTACCTTTACTCATCTTTAAATCAGCTCTAACTAGAATAGCTTGTTTCATATAATAAAAAGAGTTAATTAACTTAAATAAGTTTTGAATTTAATTAAAAATAGATTTTAGAAAAAATTAACAAATTACATCTAAACTATCCACATACCTCGTAGGTAATAAAATATCATATTCAATTTTACTTTGTTCATCTATACTTTTAGCATTAAAAGGATTCAATACAAAATTTCCATCTTTTAATCCTCTTATAAAAGCTGAATGAATTTCTTCCATAGGTTTTCCTTTTCCTTCTTCAGAAAAACTAAAATATAAACTTTCTTGTCTACTAAAATATAATTTTTTTTTAAAATTTAATTTCATAAATCTGTGTTTAAATCTATCATAATTATAAACTATTGGTTCTAATGCCATATTTAATCGTTAAATAATTTATATATAAAGCTTTCTTTTGTTTCCATTTTAAAGTAAATACATTAATTCTAATTTAACAAAACTCTTTTAAATAGAAGAAATTTAAAATAAATAAAAGAGGCACAATGAATAAAACATTAAAATTACTAATTTTATCTGATATCTTTGTTTTTGGTGGTTTGGGATTAATAAATCCAATTATGGCTATTTTTATTAAAGAAAATCTTATTGGTGGAACTATTGCTGCAGTAGGTATTGTTAGTGCAATTTATTTAGTAACAAATTCAATATTACAAATTTTATTTGCTAAAGTTTTTAATCCTAAAGATAGATTTTGGATGTTATGTCTTGGAACATTTTTTATTGTCCTAGTTCCATTTGGTTACATTTTTTCTACAAAAATTTGGCATATTTATTTAATAGAACTTATTCATGGAGTAGGGGCTGGATTTGCATTTCCTTCCTGGTCTAGTTTATTCACTTCTAATTTAGAAAAAGGAGCTAGAGGATACCAATCTTCATTACATTCAGCAGGAGTTAATATGGGAATGGCAATAACTGCTTCATCAGGAGCAATACTAGCACAACTATTTAATTTTAGAGTTGTATTTTTAATAACAGGATGTATTTCTTTAATAGGATTATTAATTTTATTTTTATTAGAAAAGAAAAATTTAAAAAAATTTTAACTATTTAATATGAAATTCTACTATATCTCCATTTTGTATAATATGTTTTAATCCTACTTGCTGTCCTTTACTAAATCTAGAACTTGAACCCCAAATTCTTGCAAAACTAAAATTTCTTAAAAAATCTTTATGAACTTTTTGAGCTAAATCTTCAACTAAAGATCCTTTTGATAAAGCAACAGGAGGAAAATCTGGCTCTTTTCCAGGCATTTTTGTATAAGCATAAACTAATTTCAAATGTTTCCAAATTAATTCTTTCATTTCTTCTATATCTTGATTTTCATAATAAATAATAGGATTATCAATATTGCTATTCCATAATTGTTTAATTACTAAATCTTTTTCTTTTTGATTTCTTGCAGTTATAATAACTAAATCTGCATCTTTAATTAACATTAAAAATTCATGTCCATGTTTAGTATAACTAAAATCTTCAGTTAAAGCTGGAACTTCAATAACTTGTATTTTTATTCCTTTATAATCCATTATTCCAACTTCAGGTTCTTTTGTTGTAAATTCATATTCTGCAATTTCCGGATGAGCATTAGTTAATTTTGTTAATAAAGTAGATTTACCAGAATTAGTCATTCCAACAATAACAACTCTTGCTGCTCCTTCTCTTTTAATAATTAAAGTTTTACCACCTGATTTTTTTGCTTTTTTCTCTTTTTCAGCTTTTAATTTTGCTAATCTTTGCTTTAATTGCATTTGCAATTTTTCTGCAGATTTATGACTTGGGGCTAACCTAAGCATAATCTCCATTGCTGCAATTTTTTCATCTATTGTCTTTGCATTACCAAAATCTTTTTCAGCCAGAGAATATTCTAAACCCGCATTAGTAGCCATAATTAGCTATAACAAAAACCTTTTTAAGCTTTTTTTATATGAAATCATATGAGTTTTTACAATAATGTAACAATGAATCTATTTGATATAAATACATTTGTATCTAATGGAATTATAAAATTAATAGGCGCTATTTTAATTTTATTAATTGGTATTTTAATATCTAGACTAATATCTAAATTATTCAAAAAATTAATTGCTAAATTTAAGTTAAATGAAATTCTAAAAAGTACTTTAAAAATAGATATTCCTTTAGAAGAATTTATAGCAACAATACTTAAATATATTTTATATTTAGTATTTTTAATCTATGCACTAAAATATTTAGGATTAGCTACATTTATTCTTAATATTATTTTAATTAGTATTTTAAGTTTATTAGTAATATTTATTATTTTAACACTAAAAGATTTAATTCCAAATATAACTGCAGGAATTTTATTACACCACAGAAAATTCGTAGAAAAAGGCGATGAAATTATAGTAAAGGATATAAAAGGTAAAGTAGTGGATATAACACTAACCGAAGTTAAATTAGAAACTAAAAATAAAGATACAATTATTATTCCAAATTCAGTTTTAATGAAAAACGAAATAACAAAGAAAAAATAAAATGGTATTAGCCTACGTACTATTAACAGTAAAAAACATGCAAGAAAGCAAAGTTGCTGCAGAATTAGTTAAATCAAAATATATAGAAAATATTCATATGTTATATGGATTATATGATATGATTCTAAAAGTTAAAGCTATTGATATGGAAGATCTAAATAATTTTACTCTAAATATTCTATCAAAAATAAAAGAAATTGAAAGAACTTCTACTTTAATAGTTGCAGATAAAACAAAAACGGATAATAGAATTTAATCGAATATTTAATTAATTTTGTACTCCACGTACCCCATTAAAAAAATTCAAACCTAAATTACCATATAAACAGGAATCATTATGATTAAGAGAATCAAACCAAAACAAAGTTGCAAAAAAATTCTTAGATGAAGAAAAGTATTCACTTTCTAAATTACAAAGCTTAATTGGCATTTCTTTAATTCCTGATTCTTGCAAAAATTTTCCATAAGCTTTTGCATATTCACCAAAAAGAAATTGAGTTATTTTATTTTCTCCAAATTGATCACAAGAAATAGATTCTAATTGTGCAGGTATTTCTATTGAACCAATAAGTGCTTCACGTAATTGATAATTATTTAAATAATAATGCCCCCCATCATGATTCCCTATATTCATATAAGAAAAATATGCGGTTCTAGCATCACGCATAATTGGAAAAGATTCTTTAACTAAAAATGCAGCCCTAGGAAAATAAATAAGTCCTGCTTTAGTCCAATTTCCATGTCGTGATACAGAAGAATTTTTTCCTTCTTGTATTCTTAATCTTGCATTTTCTTCTAAAGAAATAATATGATCTCCTTCTTTTTCTAATAATTCTTTTCCTTCATAAAAAATTGAACTTACATAAGCAGAATCTTTTTCATCTAATTTTGAATCTATTGTTAAATTGGTCATAATTTATTTAAAAAATAAGTTATATATAAACATTTCTTTATTTAAAAATAGTAACACAATTTAATCTTTAGAAAAATCATCTATTGTATACTTAAATTCAGCGTCTTCTTTAATTATACCTTTTTTCTTTAAAAATTCTTTTGTTAAAATATACAATACTAAACTAAGACTTTTTTTACCTTTATTATTACAAGGAATCATTAAATCTACTAATTTTGCATCATTATTAGTATCACATAAAGCAACAACTGGAATACCCATTCTATTACCATCAGTTACTGCGTTCTTATCTGGCCATGGATCAATTGAAATTATTAATTTTGGTTCTATGAAATTTTTTAATTTAATATTTGTTAAAATACCAGGTGGATATCTTCCTGTTAATTTTTTCATACCTGTAATTTTAGAAACTAAATTAACTACAGACCAACCACTTTCTCTTCTACATACAATTAAAATATCTTCAGGATTATATTGAGCAATAAAATTAGATGCTACTGCAACTCTTTTATTAATATCATCTACATTTAATACAGATAAGCCATCTGGTCTTACTCTATATATAAAAGACATCATATCTTGAGTTTTAAATTTAGTTCCAATATGAATTCCTGCTTTAAGGTATTCTTCTAATGGTACTAATAATTGTTCATCTGCCATGGAAAATTAGCATTATAGACATTTATAAATTTATTGATATCTTC
>JAQUND010000047.1 GCA_028717785.1 Candidatus Nanoarchaeia archaeon
TTTTTTTGGTTTTTGTCTTAGAACGTATTCCATGGAATCACCTCTATTAAGATTATCAAGTGTACATTTATATGCTTTTCTATATTCTAGACAATATGACAAAAAAGGAATGGTTAGCCTATATTAATGGGTTAAAAACAAATATTCTTCTTAAAGATAAAACTAAAATTAAAAAATTACTAGAAAAAGAGTTAATTAATTCTGTAAAAATACCAAAAGAAAAATTTGGAATTTTATTTTCTGGTGGAGTAGATTCATCTACAATTGCTTTAATAGCTAAAAAATTTACAAATAATTTTGTTTGTTATACAGTTGGTTTTAAAGATTCTGAAGATATTAAATACGCAAAATTAGTTGCTAAAAAATTAAAATTAAAGTTAAAAATTAAAATTTTAGATTTAAAAGATATTGAAGATAGAATTAAAAAATTAGTTAAAATTTTACCTATAATAGATGTTGTTAGTATTGGAGTTGGTTTAGTAACTTATAGTGCAATGGAACTAGCAAAAAAAGATAAAGTAAAAATAATTTTTACTGGTCTTGGTTCAGAAGAAATATTTGCAGGTTATCAAAGACATAAATTATCTAAAGATATTAATAAAGAATGTTGGATTGGGTTAAAGGATATGTATGATAGAGATATAATGAGAGATCAAGCAATTGCTAAATATTTTAAAATGAAAATAGAAACTCCTTTTTTATCAAAAGAATTAATTAAATTAGCTATGCAGATTCCAGCTGAATACAAAATAAATGAAGAAAATAAATTAATACTAAGAGAAGTATCTAGTAAATTAGGATTAAAAAAATTTGCATTTAGAAAGAAAAAAGCTGCTCAATATGGATCTAATTTTATAAAAGCTCTAGATAAAATATCAAAGAAAAATGGTTTTAAATATAAAAAAGAATATTTACAATCAATATAATCTTTTTTCAGAAGCTTTAATAATTAAATTTAACATTTCTGGATAAGAAATATTATCTAAATTAGCCATTTTTGCAAGATGTCCATCATTACACCACCCACAATTTGGATTTACTTCAAGTAATCTCGGATTTCCTTCTTGATCTAATCTCCAATCAATTCTTGCATAATCTCTACAATTAGTTAATTCAAATAATTTAATACTATTTTCAATTATAATTTGTTGAACTTTTTCTGATAGATCTGATTTTTTTGAACTTAATAATTTCCAGTAAGGAGATTCTTGATCCCATTTTGCTTCATAACCACATATTTTTGGTAATTCTTCAGGTAATCGAGAATAATCTTCTTCTATAATTGGTAATATTTTGTAATTTTCTTTATTTCCTATAATACCTACAGTTAATTCATTTCCAGGTAAAAATTCTTGTACTAATAAAGGATAATTATTTTTATGTAATCTGATATCTAAATTATATTGATCCAGTATTACACTTTTTTGATTAATTCCAAAACTTCCATCACCATAATTTGGTTTTACTATTACGGGGAATTTTGATTCCCATCTATAAGTTGGACTATGTCTTTTTATTAATCTTGATTCTGGAATTAAAATATCATTTTCTTTTGCAAGTTTAAGTACTTTATCTTTATCAAAACATAATTCTATACATCTTAAATTAGCTCCAGTATAATTAATTTTACGAAGTTCTAACATTAAAGGGATGTATTTTTCAGATTTTGGATTATTATTTAATCCTTCATCACATAAATTTAATGCAAGATGTATTTCTTTTTTTCTTTTTTCTAAGTCTTCTCTTAGTTTAATATGGTTATCTAAATAAATAAATTGATATTCATTTAATTCAGCTAAAGCTCTTTTTAATATATTCACTGTTTCTATATCTTCTTTGTTAAACTTACCATTAGGTTTAACTGGATCAGGTAATCTTGGATCCCCTAGAATTACTGCTATATTTTCCATTTTATATACTCTAAAATATAGTTTATAGTCTCTATGTTATATTTATATATTTTTCCTTTTTGGTAATTATATGAAATTGGGAGTATTATTTTCTGGTGGAAAGGATTCTTGTTATGCTGCTTATTTAGCTTCAAAAGAACATGAAATTTCTTGTTTATTAACAATTATTTCTAAAAATTTAGATTCTTATATGTTTCACACTTCAAATATTGAAATTACTAAATTACAAGCTAAAGCAATGAATTTACCTATACTAATTAAAGAAACTTTAGGAGAAAAAGAAGAAGAATTAGGAGATTTAAAAGAATTAATTGAAAAAGCAATTAAAGAATATAAAATTGAAGGTCTGGTTACAGGTGCTTTATTTTCAGAATATCAATCTTCAAGAATAGCAAATATTTGTAAAGAACTAAAAATAAAATGTATTAATCCATTATGGCATATGAATCCTGAACAAGAAATACAAGAATTAATAGATAATAATTTTAAATTTATTTTTACAAGTGTTGCAGCAGATGGTTTAAACAAATCTTGGTTAAATAAAATAATAACTGAAAAAGAAATTATAAAGTTAAGAGAATTAAATAAAAAATATGGGGTTTCTCTAATAGGTGAAGGGGGTTGTTTTGAATCTTTAGTGTTAAATTGTCCTTTATTTAAAAAAGAATTAAAAATTACAGATTTTGAAATAAAAATGGAATCAGAAAATTGTGGAAAATTAATTATTAAGGAGATTAAATTATAAAATCTTAATGGGTTTTTGTTCTGATAAAAATTTTAATACATCATAAACTGCAGATTTATGTTTTTCTATTGCTAAAATGCTTTTTTCTGTTGCAGGATCACGTACTGTTAGTTTTACTTCTTCATATACTTCTTTTGCAATTTCAATTTTTGTTTCTAATTGATCTTTATTTGGACCAATATAATATTCATTAAACATAGAAAATATCACATTAGGTATTACATTGTTAGTAGTTCTAAATGTATCTTTTTCTACATAATTATATAATTTTTGATTTAGTGTCCATTTCCATAATCTTCTTGTTGAGTGACTTGTAAAATCATATCGAATACAGGGGTTTTCAAGATATTGCCAAATATTATACATATCAGGTGCACGTTTATCTGATCGATAAAGAGATTTATTAATTTTTAATCTAACAAAAGGGTCAGAATGGTGTATTTCAATAACATGGGGATTTTCTAATAATATTTTTTCTATATTGCTTATTTCTAAATTTGGTTTCATATTTACAAGATTTGAGTAAAATTTAAAAAGAGATATGTAAATTTATTAAAGATTTAAAATGGATTGGATAACTATAATCTTAGCTATTTTTGGATTAAGTTTATTTGAAATAATAACTAGTATAGATAATGCGATAATTAATGCTAGTGTACTTGGAACAATGCAACAAAAATCTAGAAAATGGTTTTTGTTTTTTGGTATTTTAATTGGAGTTTTTATTGTTAGGGGATTATTACCTTGGATAATTGTTTGGGCTTCAAATCCTGCAATTGGTGCTTGGGGTGCATTAGTTGCTAGTTTTAGTTCTGATCCTGCAATAATTCAATCTATAGAAAAATCTGCTCCAATATTATTAATTGGTGGTGGAACATATTTAGTATTTTTATTTTTACATTGGTATTTTTTAGAACCAAAAAGTTACGGATTAATTGGAGAAGAATTAGTAGAAAAGTATGGTGTTTGGTTTTTTGCAGTAGTTTCAATTTTATTAACTGAAATTGTTTGGTTTTCTCTTAAACAAGAACCTATGATGGCTTTTGGAGCTGTTTTAGGATCTACAGCATTTTTTATTACACATGGTTTTAAAACTAATGCAGAAGAACAAGAAAAAAGATTAAAACAAAAAGGATTAAGTGATTTAAGTAAGATATTTTATTTAGAAGTTATAGATGCTACATTTTCTATAGATTCTGTTTTAGGGGCTTTTGCTTTTACTTTATCAGTTCCATTAATAATAATTGGTAATGGTCTTGGTGCATTAATTGTTAGAGAACTTACAATAAAAGGAGTAGATAAAATAAAAAAATATATTTATCTAAAAAATGGAGCCATGTATTCAATACTATTTTTAGGAATTATAATGATTTTAGACAGTTTTGGTATAAATATCCCAAGTGCTATATCTCCGATTGCAACTTTTTTAATTGTTGGATTCTTTTTTTTAAAATCCAAAAAAGAATTATCTAAATAAATTATTTATTTTGTTCTTCTTCTGTTCCTTTCATGCAAAAATAAAAGTTTTTTAATTTAAATTTTGCTTTTACAGGACAAGCACCACACATACAACCTTTTTGCACTTTAATGCATTTACTTTTTCCTTTAAAACAAAATACTAATTCTTTTTTCCCTTTATCTTTACTACAGTCTAACCAACTTGGGCATTGTTCACAAATACATTCTCCCATTTTTCCTCCTTAGTTTTCAGTATAATCATACTTCCAATCAATAGTTTTATTATTATTTATTTTAATAGAATTTAAAATATTTTTGGCTAGTAATTCTGTTTGCAAATCATAGCATTTGCTTGTAACAATAGGTTTATCTTCATAAGTTGAATTACATACAGAAGACATTGCATAAACATAATTAAATGGAGGAAAAATCATTCCACAACCATTTAAGTACATGTATAAACTTGAAATTACCATTGAAGCTCCTTCTTCATGACCTGTAACTATAAAACCAGCTGTTTTTCCCATGAATCTTTTTAACATTCCACTTCCAGGAATATTTTCATCTGCTGCTAATTCAACAAATTTCATATGTTTTATATTTAATTCTTTATCTTTTGGTTTTTCTAGATTTGCTGGTTTTAAACTTCCGTCTAAACTTATTGTTCTATCTATGAATGTTTTCATTAAAGTAGACATTGAGTAATTATTTACAGGAGTTGCAAATATTATTCCATCAGCGTTTAATATTTTATCATATAAAATATTAGACATATCATCTCCTTGTTTAGTTCCTTTTGGGTAACAAGAACAATAAAAATGACATTGAGTATTACAGGTTGAGTAACAAGCTTTACAATGTTGTATATTGTATTTTCTTAATTGTATTAATTCAATATCAGCCCCTAATTTTTTACAATAATCTAAACATTTTTTTAATAATTCTTCAGAATTAGATTTTTCTTGAGCTGTATCAAATTCATCTCTTGCACTTCCAGATATACCTAAAATTTTTATTTTTTTTCTTGCTTTTGTTTTTTCTGCTAAATTTTTAGCTTCTTTAATTGTATCTTCTTGTATTTTTTTAAATCTTTTTAAAGTATTTGAGTCTATATTTAATAGTTTCATTAATTCTTGATCTGAATATTTTTTCATATTAACACTCCAAAGAACCATAATAGTATTGCAAGAGTTAAATGAATTAGTGCTAAACTTACAGTTATTAAAGCAAAAAATCTATGATAATTAAAAACATTTTTCCTAAAATAAAATACAGCTACTCCTAAAGATGCAGTTGTAAATAATGAAGTAAAAGTTAAAAACCCAAACCAAATTGCTGTAGGTATATTTAATAGCATTTTTTAGAAATTACCTCTCTTTTCATAATTAACTAATATATTACTTATTTATAAAATATTCGATATATTTATATTTTAAAATTTAATAATTAATATATGGAATCTTTCTTAAAAGAAGCATTAGATACTAGAAAAAAATTAATTGGAAATAGAAAAAAATTCTGGATTAAAAATAAAAAGGATTTTGAAAAAAATATAAATAAAATAATAAATCATTTTAATCTTCCAAAAGGGTGGAAAGTTTATGTTTTAATTGGAAATTTATCATCAGATAAGAAAATTATGCCTTATGATTATAATTCTTGGAGTACTACAAATTTAGTTGCAGCTACAAAAAAACAAGGTTATGAAATTATGATATTTTTTAATAGGGCTAGATCTGAATTTTTATCATTAACTGCTTTATTACCTATAGTTATACATGAAATTAGACATGTTCAACAAATTGCTATTTCTCCTAAATTATTTCTTAAATCAATGTTACAAGATAATCTATCAAAAGAACTAGAAGAAGATGCAGAAAAATATAAAAGAAATTTATCAGATGAATTTAGAAAACAAGCTTCTTTAGAAATGATATTATATTGTTATGATTTGGGTAAATGGGAAAAAGCACAAAAAATGGCAGATTTTTTATTTAAAGAACAAGAGGATATTTATGGTGGGGGTTATGATAAAGAAATGACTGAAAGAGAATATAATATGTTTTTAGAAGCAAAAAGTAGAAAGAATATTAAATTATTTATAGAATTTTTCTTAAACAAACCACCAAAAGTAATTTAAATTTATGCCTTATTTTAATCAAAAATGTATGCTGTATATTTATTTGAAATTAAATCTGAGGAACATAAATCTAGGGAACCTCTTTTTTTTGCATTAGGAATTAAACATGTAGATGAAGCTCGTCTTAAAAGAGAATATGGGTATTTAGATAAAGAACATGAACCAAAACCAATAGAAATTTTATTTTATTTATACGATTATGCTGAGACTCCAAAAAGGAGAGTAAGAAATTTATTAAAAACTTATCCAGAAGGAACAACTAATTTAGTTGATAAAGTAAGATTAATAGAGAAAGAAACTGGATTTCCTTTTTTCATTATGCATTAATTTTTAGAAATAAATAATTATTCTTCTTCTGGTTCAGGTATTTTTTCTTCAACTTGTTTGACTTTTTTAGAAGATTTTTTCTTAGGTTTATCTTTTACTTCATTTCTATCTTTTATTTTTTTACGTAAGTCATTTAGCACTAATACATTACTTTTATCTTTTATTTTTTGACTTAAATCTTTTAATTTATCTTTATTAATATGATTTGTAATTAATTTATATGCTGTAAGTAATGTAATAACTGCTGCAGCTAATGAACTGATATAAAGTAAATTAGATTTTACTTTTTCCATGAACGTTTGCTGTTTTTTCTTTGCATTGTCTAATTCAGTTTTAATATCATTAAGATTTTCTTCAGCTATTTTTAAATTAACATCTACATCTTTTAAATTATCTGATAATAATGCTACTTGTGCATTTTTAAGATAATTATTTGTTTCTTTTATGTTATCATAAACATTTTCAACAGGATAACCATTATTTATTTTATTTTGATAATCAGCATCTAATGTTTTATATATTTCTTTTAATTTATTTAAATTATCATTTAGTAGGGTTTTATTATAAACTACTTCTGATTTATTTTCAACTGCACCAACAACTTTAATTTGTTCTGTATCTTTTTTCTTTAAATTTCCATCATTTGAATATAATTTTATAACTAAATCTATATCTCCTGGTTTTGAGGCGGTTATTGTTACAAATGCATAATCTTTATCATTTGAAACTAATCTATCTATTTTAACATTATCTACCATAATTATACCGTCACCAGTAACTTCAGCATAAATATTTGATAAATCAACATTTCCAGTATTTCTTACAAGAATATTTAATTGACTTTTACCTAATTCAATACTTTCTGGAGAAATAGATTCAACTTCTAATTCCTCTCTGCATACAAATCCAGTATCATGACAAGAATTATCACTGCATTTAACACAAGTTGCATCACATTGTGATTCACTGCAAACTGCTGGTGCAACAGGGCATACAAATCCAGTATCATGACAAGAATTATCACTGCATTTAACACAAGTTGCATCACATTGTGTTTCATTACAAATTGCTTTAACCGATTGTGCACTAATCAATACTAATCCTAGTATTAGAATTAGGAGTATTTTATTAAAAAAAGCTTGTCTCATTTTTTATAATTTTATAATGGAGTTTATTTAAAAATCTTTTGTTTATGTTATTTTATCAAAAAACAAGATTTTAGAAATATTTATATAGGTTTTAAGACTAAATTTAATATGAAAAATTTGAATATTACGATTATTATTGCAGTATTGTTAATTGTTTTAGGTACATTATTTGGTATATATTTATTAAAAAATAATTCTAGTAATACAATTTCAGCTTCTGGAAATTATCAAATGTCTGTTGCTCCAGATCAAGTAATAGTTTATTTATTAATAGAAACAAGAAGTAAATCTGCAGATGATGCAAAAAATAAAAATTCATTAATTTCTGAGAGTGTTTTAAATGCTTTATCTGGAATTGGAATAGATAAATCAACTATACAAACTGAAAATTATAATATATATCCTGAATATGATTGGAATAATGGAGCTCAAACTCTAAAAGATTATGTTACTTCTAATAATATAAAAATTAAAACAAATGATTTTGGTAAAGTTGGTAAAATCGTTGATGCTGCAGTTAATGCAGGTGCTTTAGTTAGTTATATTAATTTTGAATTAACTCCAGAAAAAAATAATCAATATAAATCTCAAGTATTAACAGAAGCTTCAAAAGATGCTAAAGTTAAAGCAGAATCAATAGCCCTAGGATTAGGAAAGAAACTTGGTTCTTTAGTTTCAGTAAGTTCACAAGATTATAACTATATGCCTTATCCAATGTATACTAGAACAGATCAAGCAGCAGGAGCTATGGAAGTAAAATCTGCTGTAACAAATATACAACCAAAGAATTTAGATGTTTCAGCAAGTGTAAGCGTCGTATATAATATCAAATAATTTTTTCTCTATAAACGAAAGTATTATAAATAGAAAAAGGAAGATTTCCCCGCTTAAAAAATGGAAAAGAAAGAAGTATTAAGGATGTTTGCATATGGAAGAGATTTAAGAAATGCAATTGATAAAATTTCTAAATCTGGGCGTGGAGCTTTAGTTGTTTTTGTTAATAATAATAAAATAAAGTCTATCTGTAGTGGTGGTTTTAAAATTGAAGAAAAATTTACACAGGAAAGATTAGCAGAACTTGCTAAATTAGATGGTGCAATTTTATTAGATGAAGATTTCGAAGAAATTTTAAATGCAAATGTTTTACTAATTCCAGATATAAATGTATCTAGTAGTGAAACAGGAACAAGACATCAAGCTGCAGAAAGAGTAGCAAAACAATTCGAAACTTTAGTTTTAGCTGTTTCTGAAAAATCTAAAATAGCAACTATATATTATAAAAAAAATAAATTAAAATTAAGTAGTTTAAATGAATTATTTACAAAAACAGGGGATGCATTAAAGTCTTTAGAAAAGCACGAAGAAATATATCGTGAATTAATTAAAAAATTCGATGTTTCAGAAATTCTTGAATTAGTTACATTAGAAGATTTAGTTTTAATTTTTCAGAGGAAAAAAATTATTGATTTAGTAGCAGAAATTTTATCTGTATTTTTAGCTGAATTAGGTAAAGAAGGAAAATTAATTGAATTACAATTAAAAGAAACTATGAATTTTGTTAATAAAGAAACAGATTTAATGGTTAAAGATTATAGTAATCATTTCAAATTTGAGAATATATTAGAAGAATTGGAAAGATTACAATATGATGATGTAATAAATCAAGAAACAATTTATACTATTTTTTTAAATAATAGAAAAAAAGAAATGCCTTTAGTTCCAAGAGGATTTAGAATACTTAGGAATATTCCTCTTTTAACAGAAGAAAATATTAACCTCGTAGTATCCGAATTTCCAAGTTTACAAGAACTAATGCTTTCAAGTGAAGCAGAATTAAAAGCAAAAGGTGTAGCAGATAAGAAAGCTAAAGCAATAAAAGAATATTTACTTAAATTTTAATTAACAATAATTTTTCCAGTCATTGAAGGATGAATAGCACAAGAATAATCATAAGTTCCTTTATTTGCAAAAGTAAATGTAAATTTATCTCCTTGATTTAAATTATTACCTTCTGTTAAATCTTTTATTATAATTTTATGAACAACTGAATCTTGATTAGTCCAAGTTACTTCAGTTCCAGCATTAATTGTTAGTGTACTTGGATTAAAAGAAAAATCTTTAATTATAATTTCATTTGGATTTATTGTACTTGTAACAGGCGTATTAGTATTTGTTTGATAACATCCACTAACAAAAATTAATAATAAAATTAAAAATATACCTCTTTTTATCATATAATATTAAAGAATTAATTCTATTTAAACTTTATTATATAAAAATAAAAAAGAAGGCTAATGCCCATACAGGCATTAGCAAGAGTAAGTCAAAGGCAATTAAAGGGGGGTTAGTCTTTTAATGCCTATTTGACCATATCAATGCCGAGTTCTTTACTCATTCTTATGGCATTATGTTCTATTGATTTCTGTGTTACCTTTCCAAGGATAAATGGAGATTTTACTCCGGTAATAATTGTCATTACCCTTAGTTTACCTGTCATACCAGATTCAATTCTGGATCCCCAAATAACATTAGCATCCATATCTAAGGAAGCTGTTACTAAGTCTCCAATTTTGGTAACTTCATCAAGTGTTAAATCTTCTCCACCACTAACGTGAATAAGTGCACCTGTTGCACCATGGTAATCAACGTCAAGTAATGGATTTGTTAAAGCTCTTCTTGTTGCTTCTTCAACTCTGTTTTCTGATGCAGATTCTCCTACACCAATAACAGAAACATCTCCGTTTGACATAATTGCTTTTACATCCGCGTAATCTAAGTTTACTAAAGATGGTAAAGCTATTGTTTCTACAATTCCTTTAATCATTGTTGCTATTAATTCATTTGCAACTGCGAAAGCCTGTTGTATAGGTAAGTTACCTGCAATTTGAACTAATCTATTATTATCAATAACAATAACAGTATCACATTCTTGTCTTAATTGTTGTAAACCAAATTCAGCTTTTTCAATTCTAGCTCTTTCAATATCAAATGGCATAGTTACAGTACCAATTACGATAGCACCGGATTCTTTAGCTAATCTAGCTATTACTGGAGCTGCTCCTGTACCTGTTCCTCCACCCATACCAGCGCATACAAATACCATATCAGCATCTTGTAAGACACCTTTTAATTCTTGAACACTTTCACGTGCAGCTTCTCTTCCTTTTTCTAAGAAACCACCACATCCTAATCCTCTTGTTAAGTCTCTACCAATAAGAATTTTCTTATCAGAAGAACAAATTTCTAAATGCTGTTTATCTGTGTTACATATAACAACATCAGCACCTTTTATTCCTTTTCTGTGTAACCAACTAGCAGCGTTACTTCCGCCACCACCAACACCAAATACTTTAATATTTGCTGTTCCTATTCTTAAATCTGCGTCA
>JAQUND010000048.1 GCA_028717785.1 Candidatus Nanoarchaeia archaeon
AAGCATTACCTGAATCTTGATATATTTGAGTTTTAACGTCAAGTAACCATGATGATGGATGGACACAAATAAGATTTTTCAGTAAACCCGATTCTTGCAAACTCATAATAATTTTTAAATCCATATTCCTTGTATACGGCGGGTTCGAAAAAGTAACGTCAGCAGCTTGATTCATTTTACAACTCACAAAAAACTCTCCTATTTGCTTTTCTTTCTTAAGTATTTTTTCCCAATTATCTTTGTCAATCAACACTGTCTCTACTTTATATAAAAGTTTTGCAAAACGACACTTACGCTCAGTATCTCCAACATACTGAACTTTTGTCATATCTTTCTTTCGATTCAAAAGAACTTCAAGAAACTCAAGATTAAAGAAAACTCGAATTAAGCCTTCAGTATTACCATTAACCATTGAATCAGCTAAACCAAAAGGAGTATAAAAAATCTGAAGACCTTCGTGAGCAGACAGTTTCTCGATAGCTTTCCGTCGACCAATTGTAGTAGTCAGAAAGTTATTGGAAATCTGATAATTCTCAACTGCAACTTTTTTCTTCTTTGACATATCATGCTCCTTTTGAAGCTTATATCAAAGATTAAAATGAAAATGCCAATTCTAATTTATTTAAATTCTAATTTATTTAAATCATTGCGAATTTCTTTTTCCAATTCTGGAATTATTTTGTCTTTAAATGAAGAACTAAATTGGCTTTGAGTTAAATTTATCATTTTTCTTGCCAAAACTATATGTTCAAGCGCTAATTCTAAATACTTTTTATCTAATTCTAAATACTTTTTATCATTTTGTTTAGACGCATGTAAAGACTTTGCTGCTGCTAACAAATTTGTCCAAGAATTTTTAATAAATTTATCTTTGTATTCGTTTTTAATTAAATCATTGACAAAAAAACAATTATTAGCTAATTTAATTTCTTCAGAAAAATCATTTCTAATTATAACAGTAGACAAACCTCTAATATATAAACATCTTGCGTAATCTACCATTAAGTCCCTTAAAAAATTTATTTTTGAAAAACTTTCAAACTTTTTAAATTTATCTTCAGTACTTCCATGCGTTATGGGAGTGTATCTTTTATATTTTACTTTTTGCATAGAATTGTCATGAAAATTTAATTGTAAGATATCTCTAGAGTCAATCCAAAATAAATATACTGGGATTTGAGAACTTTTCCAATACTCAAATTTATCCTCGACATCTTTGTCTTTTGGTTCTTTATCCCAATATTTAACTTGAATATAAAAAAGAATATTTGTTGGATATTCTTTTTTTATAAGTTCACAAACAAAATCATTTCCTAGATCTTGTCCCCCATCAATCTTATGAACCAGACAAAAATTTGACAATATATATTGAATAAAAGCTTCACCAATATTGCCTTTTCTCTTATTATCTGTATATTTAGGCATCATAACTTTTTCTAAATTATTTTGTAATAGAATTTACTTACATCTCTCTCAAAACTGTCAGCATTTTCACCAATTAATCTATTTCTATTATGTTTCTTGAACAAATGTCTTATTTTATTTGTCTTATCTTGCCACTCAGCACCTACCAACACCCATATCCCAATCTCAGCCTCGTCTGGCAAATTCCCACGCTGCATCACATCACCCATCAAAAGTCTTATCCCAGTCCCGAAAACATATAACAACCGAAAACAACTCCCTGGTTGTATCTCGGAAAACAAATGAGTCTTACCCAAAAACTTATCTATATCAAAACTCTCTCCCAAAACACTATACTTCTTCCTGAGCATACGAATAGTAAACTGCCCGTAACCAGAGCACAAATCTTCAGTTGTCTTATCCTGGTCTTCCCAAGCGTCATATCGCTCGAGCATCTCATCTACAAGCCACAAGGGCGTAAAAACTTCTCCATGTTTATCTGATTTTTCTTTGTTTGTAACAACTTGCTGCTCATTGCTTTTTTGCAAAGGATATTGAGATAAATCAAGTTTAAGACCAGAAACTTCTAAAAATCGTTGCTCAATTTGTTCAAGTTTTGTTTTTACGCTATTCATTGAATTATTATATACTAAGCACATTTATCAAACATAAAAAACTATCATATAGTTTCCTATGTTGCTCAACTTCGAGTATGCTAGTCGGCCTCGTAGATATTTCTAGTTATTTTATATAATAAGGAGTATTATGAAATTTTTATATTTGTTTGTTTTGTGCATAATGTGTTCAAGTTCAGCACCATGGTTGTCATATAGCGTCAGATATGTAGGCTCAGAAAAAGAATGTAACTTGCTTTTGAAAGAATTAGAAAAGAAAAATCAAGAATGTAGAGTGATTTGTCATGATAGTGGTGCTGTTTATGAAATCAATTATAGACCTATAAAATAATTTATCGTTTATTGTACAAAAACAATATGATCCCAAATGGCATCGAAATTATTGTCAAGACTGATATCGCAGCAATAAAAACGTAACCTGTTGCTGTGTATAATGCATCGCATATAATGTCAAAAATGTTCATTGCTCCTCCGTAATCAATCCAGTATTTCAACCCAAATTAGATCACCTAAAGTAACTATAAAGGGTTCTTCTTCTATAGTTCTTACTTTAAGTTTTTTCTCAGGTACGTGTTTTACACACCATTGCCACATGACAAGAAACGTCGTCTCTCTGTCTTTGTTTTTCAGACAAAAAGATTTCTGCGTTTCATCTTTATAAGTGATTCTTAGCATAAACAAAATATCGAAGGCAAAAAGTAAAACTACCAATCAAATTCTAAAGCACGTGCAACTTTCCCGCCAGCTTCATAAGTCATATTGATTACTTTGACAAATTCGCTCGGCTTGCAACGTGTCCCGAAAATTATATTTCCACACGTGACAATTGGTTTTGAGCAACCTTTTGCATAATCTACAATTCTACGAACATCTGCTTGTATATTTTCAGGGAAAACAACAACAGGAAAATACCGTGTCCCAAACAGATCGTCTTGCGGCTTGTCAGAAAAAAACTCTACAGCTTCTTCAGCCGTATTATAGAACCCTCTTTTAAATTGGAACTTGGGGTTGTCTTTGTGAAGCTCAGAATACCATTCCTCAGGAGCTTCATAATCATACATTCTTGCATCTAATTCAAAATCTTTGAAACATACAACCAAATCAATACGATCAGGGTCGCCTCCACCTCGTTGTAGTCTACCAATTAAACCGGTTTCCCAATATTTTTGAACTTCTTTTTTCTTATCTTCGTTGAAATATTCAGCATAAGTTTTACATTGTCGAAGATCATTTCTCCCGCCATTGTTTGCTTCGATTACATAAGCAAAAAGAACTTTACGCTTGAATTTCTTTCCTTGCTCTCCTGCAGTCTTTGACCAACCATTTAAAGAACCGATATCTCGTAAACAAGAATGACTGGCTGAAAAAAACTGACTTTCTTTATCGTTTGATAAATGTTCGCAAGCGATTTCAAAAACTTTACCAATAAGTTGAGTAGCATCAAATTTTCTAATTTCTTCATTCGGTAAAAACTTAAACATATTAACCCTCAGTATTGAAAATATTTGCTAATTGATTTAGCTCTTGTGTCAAACCTTTTGATTCTATAAAATGCAGCAAAAAATTAACTATATATTCTTGATCCCATTTATAAAAAGCAAAAGCATGTGTTTCAGGACGTGATGTTGCAAGTTGCTCAAAAATTTCTTTGAGTTTTGTTGCTGCTTGTTCACCTACTTTTAATGTTTCGTGACAAGCAGCTGCGTCTTCAAAAGTTTTTTTATAATCCATCTCTACTTCCTGTTATATTTCCATGGTTGAAGAGACCATTTACTCATCGATTTTAGTGACTCATACCAGCGATAATCGGATATGTCCCAAGGATCTATGACTTTCTTAAATGCTTTTCCGTCTGCGATTTCTTCAGTTCTTCTTATTTTTTTGTTTGAATATCTCTTAAAGAACTGACGACGATCAGATCCCTTGTAGCCATCTGTAACCCAAGGCTTGCGATAACTTCTAGACATGTTGTACTCCTTAGTTTAAGGTGTTACAACATGGTTTCCTCCTTTTCACTGTATAATACATTCATTGTTCGTTTGTATCGTAATAGATTTTTAAGCTGTTCAAGAAAATCTTGCAATTGTTGATCAGTTTTTCTTAATTGATTATGTTGACCGAAGTCCACGTCGAATTCGTCTTTTAACTTATTCTTGTAATATTTTATTTTTGATTTCAAATTACTTCTAAATAGATTGCTTCTACGATAATTATTCTCACGTTTACTTCTGCATGCTTTGCATATGCTCTCACGATAATTTTTATGTACATAAAACTCTTCAATTGATTTTATGTTATTACAGTGTTTGCAAAGCTTATTTTTTTCTAAGTGTCCGTTCATAATCTTCAAAACGTATCTTTGCAATTTTCGAACGCTGTTCTGTCCGAATTACAACTCCTTCAGGTTTGCCCAATGCATCATTTTCAAGTAAAGCATTTGTTGTACCCGGGAGAATATTTTTCAACCAATCATAAGTTTCTTGCACACTTTGTGGTGGACATGTCCCAATAATAGAAGGGACCGTCAAACACCCTATATCTGCTGCAACACTTGCAATTGTCCTGACACACGCAAAATTTTGCCCACCATTATCTCTCCAAGCAGCTATTTTATCTACGGGCAAATCGAGTAAATCTTCAAACTCTTTTGCTGTCGTCATCATGACATCAAATAACCTGAAACCAAGCTTCCCTGTTTTTGTATAATTCTTTGCTGTTCCTGCTTTTCCTCCATAAACTTCTCCGAATAACACAAAAACAGCTTGTTCAAGCTGATCCCAATAAATTCTTCTTGCATTGTCAGCAACAGCTTTGATTGTGTCGACAATATCCAATGTTGTATTATGAATCCAATCTCCGAACCCATAAAGAAGTTCTTCTCGAGAACCAATTAAATACATGCCTTTAGGAAATAATATAATTCTTGCATTTGTACCATCGATTTTCTCTGAAAGAAAAACTTCGTCATCCGTTGAAAAATGTACAAGAACTTCTTCTTTCAAACATCCTCTATCACCCAATGCATGATATGTAAGAATACTTGGGTATTTTGTAGCTGAATTGATTTTTTTCAAATCGAAAGCTCGCATATTTACGCAAAACTTACCATAATCAGGATTATGCTTTATCATGATATCATACGTTGCTGGTTTTACTTTCCAGTCTACGTTATTGCAATCACCACAAGCCACACTCATACTCATTGCAGCTGCATCACTTGGCATAATTATTTCATTATTACACTTAATACAGGTCATTACAATAAATGCTTCTGGCGGACAAGTCTTACCCTCATGTTTTTTTCCACAAAAAATGCAATGCTTAGCTTCACTCATTCTTGTCTCCTATAGCCATAGACTTTATTACTTCATTCAATACTGGTGCTTGGCATTCTCCCGGTTTTGTTGCAGCCAGTTCTACTCCTGCATTCTCAGCAAAAAACATATCGCCCTGATTAAAACGTAGAGCATCAGCTTGCTTGCACTTTGTTATCCACTCTTCAAAATCTTTACAATCATCAGATAAACTCGAGAGCCATTTAAAGAACTCTTCCAAAGTCGAAGGAAGCACGCCCACCCAATCAGAACCATAATCATAAGGGCCCTGTGTTTTTTCGTCCCAATAATCTATTTGTTCTGACTCTCCATTTTCAAGATAACGACCTATATAATGTTTTCCTGTATGATCACTACCAGAATACCAAACTTCGTCATCTTTGGGCTCGCGTCCAAGTGATTTAAGAACTTCAGTCACTTTATCTTTATAGCCTGCACAACCTATGCCAGCAAAACGATGATAAACAGTTTTTTCAGGTTCTTTTTTATAATCAGTACAACTTGCATAAATAAAAATGCCGTTTTGAGGACCTCTGATTGATACAATATCAAATCCTGCAAGTTGTATATCTCCCGAATTTATTGCTGCAATTGTTGGCTTTGTAAAATCATGTTCTTCATGCCACATTTCTTCGCTCGAAACATAAGCCCAATTTTTATAAATTGAAATTGAAGATTTTAGTTTGTAATGATTGAACGTGCCATTACAAGCTTGAGCGTCAGAATTAAAAGCTAAACAATCCCAATTTGAGAGTGCCATTAGAATATACCCCTTAAGCCATCAATCAACGAATTTTACATTTGCTCTTGCACGTGCTTTGGATTCAGTATTGACAAGTACTTTATGCCATACGCTTCCAAGATTCACTGTCGCATGTTCTTCATGCGAAATTTTCCCTTTGACATAAACATTGGGATCGGCCATCATTGAGCGATAACGCTTTGCACTATCAGGTTGCTCTTTTAAAAGCTTTTGATAATCTTTCACTTCAATAACTTTGCTCCCAAGAACATATACTTGTCTTCCACCTACTCTGTACAAAAATTCAGCATAATGAAAGTGAGAACCTCCACCACGCATTGGTTCGTTCTTCCATATTTTTGTCAAGTTCCCTTTAGGTGGCTCAAAATTCGGTTGAGGAACAAACATGAATTCGCCTTGACGGTGAATTTTCTTTCCCGACTTCAAAAGACGGTGTCTCTTATGCGCATTCTTTTTGTTGACACCTTCTTTAGTTTCGATATCCACGAGTTCTTTAGGCTTAAGAGCTTGTTTTGCTCCAATTACTGTAGTAACTCGAGAAGATTCAGGAATCGCACAGGTAAACCAGTGACGTTCATCGTGACCACAAAGAAATTTAGATTTTGTCTCAGCCATTTTAGCACCTTGTCTGTTTAATACAGGTGCCTTGGTCATCAAGAGCAAATGTCTGTCATCTTTTTGAGAATCAAGAATCAACATTTCTATTTCTTTTGCGACTTGAAGCTCAAAATACTCGCCTTCACTGTCTTTTCTCACATCAATAGAGAAACTGTCTCTACGGGGCTCTGTAATTTTCACACGAGCTCCGATTGCTTCAAACTTTTTTTCAATAGTTGTGCTCATTATTCTATTCCTATATGCATAAAAAATTCTTGCGTTATTGCTTCTTTATGATCAAAAGCAATTTCAGGTAGTTGGTTTATGTCAAAAAATTTTATATTTGCTGCATCATCTTTTGCTTCAATTTCTCCAGAATATTTGAATACAGCAAATACGTGATCAATCACATGACCTCTTGGATCTCTTGTAGGATCAGATTGCACACAAATCAATACAACATCGCTTTCTTTAGCAACCAAATTAGTCTCTTCATAAAGTTCTCTTATAGCTGCTTGTTCTAGTGTTTCTTGATCACAGTTTAAAAACCCTCCAGGTAATGCCCACATACCCATAAAAGGTTCATGTTTCCTCTGTATAAGAAGAATCTCGTAAGGTTTGCTACTACCTTGTTTTATAACTATAACGCTAGCAGTCGAAGCTGCATTTTTAAAATCATGAATATCAGTTGGCATTTAATGCTCCTTGAACAATTTCCTTATAATGATTCGTATTACCTTTGACAGACAAATAGCATTCCTTAACTAATTCAAGAATACTTTTCGGAGCAAAGAAAGTTGAATTTTTCATATGTGCATGGCTTGAATAAACAAAGCCTTTCCCATTCAAATTGAGAGCAACACCACCAGACTTATCAATATTGTCTATACAAAGAGAGCCCCCAACATAATAAATAGGTCCCTCCCGCGTAATTATACGTTTTGCAATATGCCGCCAGCAAACAGGAAATATATTGTAGTTTGTTTCAACCATCAATGTCTCCTTGAAAAATCAAATGGTACACGTCGTATCGCCATTATTAAACTTACTGGTGCAAAAACAAAATTCAAGGTTACGGCAAACTTTTGATCCAAGAATTGTGTCCCATGCATTGCAAACTCAGCTCTTACACAAAAAATAGTCCATAAAGCACACATCATTATATAAAGAACAATAAACAATATCAAGAAAAACATTGTCATATTAAATTTCCTTCTTGTGATATTATATTAAAAAACATTTTAAAAGGAAAATTTCTATGCAAATCTCAAAAGCATCAGATGATCTTTATCGTATTGTTATTACCTTCGACGCAAAAGAAGACACAGATGTTGCACGACAAACATGTTTCTTCCAATTAAGAGATTTGAATAATATTTACAAAATCAAACCAAGAGGAAAACAAAGAGTCAAATCAATAACTATTGAGCCGTTCAATAAAAAGAAACTAGAGCCCAAAGGCCCTAGTCACGATCGAGACACACGTTCCAATAAATATAATCAACCCAAGTCTCGTGCGGTATCTCAGCATCGAGCCTCCTGACAACCTGAATTGGTGCGGATTTGCTAAGACGAGGAATATAAGGTTTCCTTATCAAATCCCTTTTATAGTTCTTAACATGCTTGCAACCTTTTTGCCCATTGCATCTTATGCAGCTCACTACAATGTTGTCCCACCAAGTCTTACCGCCGTCTTGCCGTGGAATTACGTGGTCAAACGTGAAATTTGAAAGAGTAACCTTCTTGCCGCAATACATGCAACATCCAGCATCTCTTAGATAAACATTTTTCCTTGTAAAAGGAAGCACGTTTGTAAAATGCTTTGGTACATAGTCAGAGTCAATGCACTTGATCACTGAAGGTATCGGCATTACAAAGTTCACCCCACAAAATTTCTGTTCATAGTTTTCTAAAGCAATAGCTCTCTGTGTTGAGACTAATGCAATAGCCCTACGAGTTGAGACAATTGAAACTGGGATCATACCGATATTGAGCATTAATGTTTGCATAATGACACCTGACTTTGCTGTTAAAATTCGAATTTACCTTTTCTTGACTTTTCGCCATGTCAACTGAGCGACACGATGTTGTATACGTTGAACAATGGCAGCAATACATAACGACACTTTGAAAAGCCGACGACCATTTGGAGCGACCAGTGTCCCGTCATCTGCAACACCCATAAGACCAATAAACATAAGAACTGCCTTTCATATTAAATGCCCAAGGCCGGGGTCGAACCGACATGAGACTCAGTCTCGGCAGGTCTTAAGCCTGCAGTGTCTCCCAATTTCACCACTTGGGCTTCATTTTCAAATAAAAGAATATTTCCTTGTCTTGCAAACCTTGACACTATAATCAACGCTTTAATTTCAGAATCTTTTCCAATTACTCTAAAAATTCCTTCTTTCCTTACATTTGCATATTCATGAGGAACTTTAATATACTCATCATTAAACATAGACTCTTTTTCTTTAAGCTCTTTATAATCATGAAAAAACTCTATAAAAACTCTGCTCGTATTCTTTTTCTTAAATTTATCTTCAAGAATGAACTTTATAAGATTGTCAACAGTCCCAATATTAATTGCGTTTTTCAAAATAGATCGCATTCCCGCGTCATACACAGAACATTGATGCCAAGAAGCACTGCAATCAAATAAATCTTGTCTTATCAAAAATTACCCTTTGCGTTGGTGTGCTAATTTCCTAAAACTAAATTTGTCATACCCGTGCGATTCAGCTTTCAACTTGTCTGAAATCGGCCATGGCTCTTTTTCTTTATTTGTCAAAACTCCACTTATAAACTGCTGTATCTTTTGAAACATAGTAAATGGGTCAATGATTTTTTCAAAATTAAAGTTTTTAAGACAAGAGTCTTTTTCGTTAAACATTTGTCTATTGCATTTTTCTTGTTGCGTAATAATCGGCGTTCTATACTTTATATGCTCATTAAACAACTTTTCAGAAATTTCAATTTTAAAATCTGTCTCAATGTACTTGTTCCGTTTAATCAATTCTTCATAATACTTTGCATTAGCAGTTCTAATAGCTTGTATAAATGATTCTACTTCATAGTAATACTTGTCTTCATAATACAAACCTTTATAAACAGTCCCACAAACAGAAACTTTAAACTTTCTTACAAGTTCACGATCATAATAAAAAAATCGTTCAAATGCAGATTTATCATTAAAAATGTCTTCTTTAATTTCTTCTGTTTTACGTTTATAAACAATGGACTTATCTATACCAAATGTCTTGATGGTATCATAATAATCATGAAATTTCGAAACAATCAACATAGACAAACCCACAATTTAAAATAGCGGGGGAGAGAATCGAACTCCCACTCTTTGGGTTATGAGCCCAATATCTTGCCATTAGAAGACCCCGCAAATTTCAAAGTATCTGACAATTTCAATAAGCACTTATCAATGTCTTTTTTTACTTCTGAAGCAGTAAAACGTAACACTTCCCAACCATTTGATTTAGACCAGTTATCTCGCTTCTGATCTTTTTGTTTTACTACATCAAGTTCATGACTCTTTCCATCAATCTCTACATCAACTTTTATATCAACAAAAGCAATGTCATATTCATAAATTCCAATTTGATATCTTGCTGTCCATCCAGATATGTTATTTTTAATTAAAGCTTGTTTAAATAATTCTTCAACATAAGAAAGTTTTGAACTGTGATATAAACGATAAGGTAATCTATCAGGGTGTTCACTAAAAAACTTAATTGCATGTTTTGAAATTTTTTGTTTAGCTTGTTCTGATAAATGTACTTTCTTTTTACAATTTTTCAAAGCGATTCTAATAAGTTCAACACCAAATAACTTTCTAAGCTCTTCTTTTGATTCTCCAAGTTCCCATCTGTTTTTGATATTCTGTATAATATTTGGATAATTTTTGATTAAATATGCTGCACATTTTTTCTTGTGCTTTGAAAAATTCCCTTTATTGAAATCTCTACCACAAACACACTGTACTTGCTCTCTAAATCCATAAAAACCTATTTTTGTCGATTTCTTTCTTTTGCAACTTGCATGAGAACATTTTTGACTTTCACTTATCGTTCTTTTTGGAGTGTTCCTTAGAGTATAAACTATAATTTTTTTAGAAATTAGTCCTTCTTGTCGAATTTCATTTATAGACATACCAGAATTGTATTTTTTAACAATCTCATCATAACTATCAATTGACAAATTACATCTTGAATTATGTTGA
>JAQUND010000049.1 GCA_028717785.1 Candidatus Nanoarchaeia archaeon
GGAAAGTCGCCTCAGTCGCTTGAAACTTTGAAGGATCTACGTCAAACTTATTTGGATACTCAATATAAAATTGAAAAGATTTCAACAGTAATTACAGTTGCAAGCATAAAAGATATAGAGAAGCTTGCAACTTCTATTGTACGCAAAATTAAAAAGATGGAGGCATTATGAATTCGACAGAAGCCATAGTAAAAATCGTACAACAATGTACCGATGCCAGTATTGCTATGAATCCGCGACGGGAAATGACCCAAGATACCGATCAGCGACTTTCGGAAAAAGGTACAGTTGTCAAAAACAAAATTGAAAGAGCTAACGTTGATGACGACACAAAAGAAGTCCTTGCCGATCTTATGTCTGTCGTTCTTAACGAAACAATTCAAGTTGATACTGATAACGAAGAAGATGACAGAGTCGGGCGCAAACTCGAAGTCGGATTGTTTACATTACTTGTCTGTATCAAAGAAATGGATGATCGGCGAGATAATTCTATTGATGAAGACGAGTTTGTTTTGTGCGTAGCACAAGACACTGACGATCTACATGGTAACTGTTCATTCAACAACATCGAAAACGATCTGTTTTGCATTGCCGAGGAAGCAACATACTGTCTTGGTACAAATGACACGCTTTGCGAAAACCAGTTCAGGTTTGCAACGCATGAAGAGATTGAAAGATTTATAAAAAAGCTCCCAGAAACAACTCTTAAATTCTGGTTCGGGCATGCAATCCTTGCAGCTAAATCACTTAACGGTGTCCAGGTTGTCTGATTAAAAAATATTGCCAGCATAAAAATGCTGGCAATATTTGTAAAGTATGGGATAAGTGATGGAAATACATAAAAAATCTGCTAATGACGATTTTGGGACACCATTTCAATACATAGAAGTCAAAGATGATTCTGGAAACGTACTATTTAGCAATTACCCCTCAGCAAATTTTGTTGATAATTCAAAACAGGATGCAACATGCCTTTTGATAATGCAATGTATTTATTTAGGTTTTTTGTCCTGTAAAAACGATGAGAATATTAAAGTTTTTCAAACTAGTACTATTGAATCTAAAGAAATCATCAGATTCACTAAAGAAGACATCGAAATACGTGAAGACATAGATAATAATAAATTTGAACATATTTTTAAATGATAGATGACAAAGAAACATACAAGAGCGTATGTTTTCATTTTCAAGCGCACCAATTGGGTACCATATAAAAAAAAATAGATAGAAAAAATACTAAGGCAGCAGCAGCGATCTATGAAAAAAATGATAATAGGCATCTTAAGACCAACAGATAATGGCTGTCATAGTGATGTGCTCGAAATAGCACCAGATGCCATTGAAAGTTTTTCTCGAAATCCTATAGGAGATAATTATTGTTGTAGAACTATATCGGGTGACTTCTTTTATGTTTCAGAAGAAGTTCATGAAGCACTTATACAAGCTGAAGGCGGTTATCATGGTTAAGAGTCTGTTGTTAATCTGTCTTTCTGTTTCTACTATTTTTTCGTACAGCTACACAGCAATTGGCTCAATGGCTGGAGACAAAACTTTTGTTCTCAATCCCTATCTTTATTTTGATGGTTCAGGTGCAGTCGGTGAAGACATCTACCTTGTCTATGGTATGACGGCAAATACAGATATCTGGTCACATATTTCTATGGTAAAAACAGCAACAGGTACAACTGTTGATTTTTCTGCTATGGTTCGTTATGATCTTGGAAAAAACAATATTGTCGTTTTAAGAGGGAGTCAATGGTATGTTTCTCCTCAATATCATTTTCTATGGGAGAACAATCGATTTGGTTTCCAAGCAAACGCTGCAGTTCAAGTGGCTTATGATTATTACAAAGAACCTGCAATTTATGCTGTTCTGAGCCCAATAGTTAAATTGTTCAAAGGAATTGATGTTTTTATTGAATTTAATCCCGGATATTACATGCATGATGGTGATTATGCTAATTCATCGGTCCGCGAGAAGGGGTTCGAGTTTGATTTGACTGGGGGTATAGGTTTCCCCATAGGTAGAACTTCGTTTTCCCTCTCGTGCCCTATCTACAATGTTAGAACAAATCCTACTCCAACATTTGGGATGTGGTGGTGGTGCCCAATAACAGGAAAATGAAATTTACTGAGCAAGGTACTGCAATATTTTTTGTTTGTCTACCTTTTGGTATTTTGGGTTTTGTTTTGCAAATAATGTTTCCAGGTTTTACGCACATTCATTTTGAGCGTATTTCGCAAAATATAGGATTCATTCTATTAATCACTGGGTTGATACTTTGGTTTATTGGTTTTTTGCAACTTATGCGTCATTGGGGACACTTAGTGACTACAGGATTTTTCAAATATAGCAGAAATCCTCTATATGCTAGTATAATTTTATTTGTTTTACCTTCAATTGCTTTTTTGACATGTGAATGGTTTTATCTATGCTTACCTGTAGTATCTTGGGTAAGTTTCATGAGAAAAATTCCAAATGAAGAAAAAGTGTTATTTGAAAATTTTGGTAATGAATATCTTGCTTACAAAGCAAAAGTAAATAGATTTTTCCCAAAATTAATGTAAGGTAATAAAATGGATATCAAAAAAATCGTTATTGATTTGTCTTTAGGCTTCTTAAAAGATGGGCTGATTGGAATATTGAAAACAGTACTAGAGTTTGTGCTTCTTATAGCAATCGGTTGTTTCCTTGTTACATCTAGCATACAACACAATAAAAAGCTTAATGATTTAAAAGCAGGTATAGATAGCATTCGAATCGAAACTGAAAAACTACATAGACAAATAGATTCATTGAGAACAAAAGAATAATGCAATATATTTTAACTCAAGAAGAGCTTGATACACTAACTTCAAAAGATGTTGGCGTAAATAGAGAACAATTGCAAGAACTTTGTAGTCTTGCTGCTATTCATGTTCCCGTGGATAGACATTGGAACGCAGAAGATAAGACTCCCTGGGGTTGTATTTTAGTTCAATCAAGAAACCCAGGTTATTGCGATGAATGTCCCGTAACTAAATACTGCCCTTATAAGTTCAAACATTATAGCAAATAATGCTGGACGCTTCCGTTTGTCAAGATTGCGGCTACACTGATTTCGAAAATTATCAAGCTTATTTTTGTCCTTATTGTATGCGACAATATAAAAATCTAAATAATAAGTTCGTTTTTATAATGAGTGACAAAAATGGAAGAGATGATTAGACGTTTAGTTGGGATTCTATGTTTTTGGTCTGTTGCAGGTTATTTTCTAGCAGCAATTTCTAAAACAAAATTTAAAAACAAAAAACAAACTATATTCTGGTTAATTATTTACGGTCCATTATGCTGGATTATTTTTTGTTGTGTAAGCATTGAATATCTAAAAGGGGAAAAAACTAATGAGTCTGTCAAATGAAGAACGAATAAAGGGACTCTATTGGACAATCAGTAAAATGGTTAGTCTAGTAGACGAAATCAAAGATGTAGAGCTTCGAAATTTGACGAAAAGTTTGTGGCATGCATTGCTTGGAACTACAAGTAATTCAGCACATTGGATAATGGGTTCAAGTGCTACAAATACAGTTAGATGGGATACAACAACTTCATGGGGAATTGCTATTGCACATCATTGCGAAGGTTTGCTCAAAGACAAAACAGATGGTTTTCAAAAACCTGAAAACTTTTTTGATGCTTTTGATGGGTTTCTTGACATAATAGGTTTATTACGTCAAACAGATATAGAACTTGCTAATATTTACGAGTTGTATGCTTATAACGAACAAATTATTTATTACTTAAGAAGATATAATGACGAGCTTCTTTCAGATTTAAGCGAATTATCGAAAGTAACAAGTAATATTCATGGCGAATGTTTTAGAGTTTTTTCGCAAAACCCTTTGTATGCACGTGCTTACATTTTAAACAACATCTTAAAGTTCATTTATGATGGTTATTATCCTTATCAAGAAGAAAAATGGGATGTGCTTACAATACATTTATCAAAAAATGCTATACATCATGATTTGAGTAGAATGATGCATGAAGGAGAACTAAAACAATTAGCAGAATTACATATTAAATTGCATCAGGCAAAAGAATCAAAGAAGCTCACTTTGTTGATGAGACTAGAAGCTTTTTTAATGCTTGCAGGACGTCGATACCATTATGATCATCATTTTAATGCATTGGTACAAAGTCTCAAGCAAAAGAGATTTAAAAAAGAGCACATTGAAAAGTTAACAAAGATGTTTGAAGAAAACAAGCTAGATCACGAAAATAATGAGAAAAATTCAAGCCGACAATACAAAGAAAATCAGTTAAGCCCACTCAGTATTTATGATTTAATGTTGGAGTAAATATGATCAGTGCTAAAGAATATCTTACAAGTATAAGATTTTTAGTAAGTAAAATAGAAATATCTGACTTATCCCACAGTCCAACAGATGGTTTGAGATTCACTCACAAGAAAGTAAAACTTAATTCTGCAGCAGGAGGATTTTTTGAGGGCATAATCCATACAGGCATTGTTCAATTGTTTACGAATCAATCAGGATGGATCACTATCTGGTTTTCGCAATATAACGAATATCTACAAATACATACTTTTGAATTCGAACACATGAAGAGCAGTAAATGAAAAATAAAATTTACAGCTTGATTTCTGTCGGCATATTGCCACGGGGCACCAAATGCAAAACACGTACTCAAGTTTCTCGAGGAAATGTTTTAATAGATGAAGTCTGGAAGTTTATTGTCTACCCTTTGAAGAAAATCTATCGCATTAAAGGAAAAAAAACAGAATACATAAATAACACAAATGAAGTGCATTTCCCTGTATATCAATATCAAGCCCTTGATATAGAAATATTGCGTAAACAACTTCATGAGCATGTAGATTTTATTTGCAACAAACATGCAGATTATCTTAAGCTTGAACAAAAAGTTGAAGAAGAACTACAGATGAAGGAGGAAAACAATGGGTCAGTTACACGAACTGCTCGCCGTCGAAAGTGACATCAAAGATGTCTTCACAAAAATTCTCGATGAAACGGCAAAGACTTTCAACCAGAAGTCCAGCCATTTTCAGGAATCTCGGAAAAGTTATCATCCCCTGAAGGATGATGATAAGGACCTTCCGGACGAAGAATTTGTCCCTATGGTTACTACAGTGGCTGCAAAACTTTCCTATGCTCAGGATCATTTCATAAGAATGATCGATGCAGTTCTTCAAAAAGAACGTGCAAATCAACTGGCTGCTGCTGATGTCATTGTCGAAATGTCCGACGGAACAGTCAAGACTATCATTGAAAAAGCACCGGTAATTTTCCTTGTGCAGATGGAAAATGTTCTCGATCGCATCCGCAAAGTTTATGCCGAAATTCCAACGCTCGATCCTGCAAAGACATGGAATAAGGATAAAACCAAGGATGGCATCTGGGTTGCTGATCCTGTCAAAAGGGTCCGGACAAAGAAAGTTTATGATGTTCTTGTAAAACTTCAACCTACAAAAGAACATCCCGGCCAAGCTGATACCATTCAAGTAGATGCGGTTGTCGGAGAATGGACACATGCGACAAGCAGTGGAGCTCTTTCTCCCAAGCAGAAGAGTCAACTGCTCGATCATATCGACAGACTGCTTGCCGGTGTCAAAATCGCAAGGGCAAAAGCAAATGGAATTGACGTTGAAAGTGCTCGTATCGGAGCTGCTTTCTTCAATTTCGTAAACGAAGGAGTCGAGATTTAAACTCAGTTTTATCATAAAAAACTTCTTGCAGCACATGGGATCACCCTTACGAAGTGGTTCTGATAGAGCAGAGGCGCTTGTTCAAATCAGGCCACCTACCCCTTAAAAATATGGTGGGTGTAGCTTAGTCCGGTTAGAGTACTGCTCTGTTGCAGTGAGAAGATTAGTGTTAGTTGTTTGCATACCAGTTTTAGTGTCAGAGTCAAATTTTTGAAAGTCCCAGATTCAGAGGGAAGGTGGTTGGGATATTGGGGGATTGCTTTACGAACCCTTGTTGGCGGTGCAAATCCGCTCAGACCCTCACGGTAGATGCAATGTCTATCATGAGGGTCTGTAGCTCAATAGAAGAGTGAGGGATTTATCTTTAAAAGCAATGGTTTCGATTCCTGATCATAACAACAACATAGTGGACCTGAAATCCATAAATGATGTTACATAATGGAGAGCCAGGCAGGGTAGTCTGGTTCTCCCTCTTAAAAATAAAGAACGGGGAGTTAAGCCGGTGTGCTTAGCTCCCTTTCTTTTTTTATTATCTAGACAAGCATATAAAAATAGCAATACAAGGGAGATGCAAATGAAAAATGTCAATGTTAACGAAATTGAGAAAAATGACGAATTGTTATTGCTTGTCTACAAAAACGGCGACAATCCAGTGCTTTGTAAAAAAAGTGATTTTGATATTAATATCGTTTCAATAGAAACTATTGTGTTGGAAATAACAGTAGACAAAATCTCCACAGTTAAAAACATATATTCATTAGTTGAAAAAGTATGAAAGTTTTAATTTACGGAAAAACAATACCACAAACTGTAGATTGCAGTATAGCATTTCACGGTTTTGAAGAACTGGAAGCTGATATTACAATCTCACAAAACTGGTTTTTATCAAAAGATGAACTTAAAGCTTTCGACGTCTGTGTTGGTGGAGTTAATGCAAGCAGACATGCTTTGTTTTGCCTTGACGTAAAAGACTATGAGCTTTCATGTTACCCTGAAAAACTGATCCCTCTTCTAAAAAGAAATGTTTTTCTTACAACCTTGGGCGAGGTTATCAAAGGAACTTTCCTTAAAAGACAAGTACAACTTTATAATAAATTCGTGAAATCTCAAAAACCTAAAGTGTTTTTCCCATTTAAAACTGATGATAAGTTTTTTGTCGAAAGGCCCGAGTTTCAAGCAAATCTCATGGGCCTGGCTGATGATATTCCAGTCTATGTATCTGACATTGTCGAATTTGTTTCTGAATGGCGTGTTTATGTAAACAATAGACAAATAGAAAATATTTGTCATTATACAGGGAGTCCACTGATTTTCCCTTCTATTATGGTTATTGAAGGAATGATTGAAGCTTGGACAGATTCTCCATGTTGTTATGCACTTGATGTTGGTATTCTAAAAGATAATATGCTTACTGCATTGGTTGAAGTCAATGATTTCTATGCCATAGGAAATTATGGGCTTGAGCCAAGAACATATGCTGAAATGTTGCTTTGTAGATGGACTGAGTTAACACAATCTAGAAGGAGTTGAGTTATGGCACAAGATCCTATGTCAAAACGGCCGCTTATGCCCGGTCAGTTTGCTTGGGCAATAAGCCGAAAAAGTGGTCAGACGTTTGTCATTTTCGGACCCGATCCCATGGATGCTACGGATGACGAAATGTTTCTGTTGCCCTCAAAAAACGACCCTACAAAAGTCGAGTTTATTGATTCGGCAACAATGGCAATTCAGAATTTCGTTCGTCTGGACACCGGCGAATATGCCGTCATTCACAATCCGACAGAACAAACGACTGTCGAACATCCTAACGGTCCCTATTCAAAAGGAAGATCATCGGGTATTCAGGCTCTCAAACAAGGCTCAAAACGTGTCGTCATTTCAGGCTACTTCCCTGTATGGCCAGGGCAGAGAATCGAAGTACGGCAGGTACATACACTGTCATCGAATCAGTTTCTCATGGCTGTTGTTGAAGGCGATGTCGATGAAAAGGCACCTTATTACGGTCTAACTGTTGCTTGTGCAAGCATAAAGCAAGCAATTGTCAACAAAAAAGAAGAACATAAACCCGAAACACTTGAACCAAAAGCTGAAAATGTCGAAGTCAAACCAGCAGATCCGGTGCCCGAAAAAATCATTCTCAAAATCGGACAACGGATAATCATTCCGGGCAATCTGACTCCCACTTACATTCCCCCAAGCGGAATTGAAATCATTCCCGAAGCCGGTTCGATGATTCGTCAAGCTGTCGTTCTCGGGCCCACAGAATTCTGTGTCCTGCTCGATGAAGACGGTCAGCCGCTCGTCAAAAAAGGTCCGGGAAGAGTTTTCCCTGGTCCATATCACGTATTCAGGGACAAAGATTCACGTGCTCGTGTCTACGATGCTTATCATCTCAGACCGGATCGTGGCATTCTTCTTCGTGTTGTCGTCGATTCCATAACAAAAGAAGAGCTTGCAAAACAACTTCCTGCTGGCTCGCAACTCGAAAAGGAGCTCTACACCAAAGGTGATGAGATATTTATTCATGGTTTCGATTCTTACCTCATTCCCAGTCAGTCAATCGAAGTGATAGATCCCAAAACCAGAATGCCGCATATCGGAAATAATCACAGTTCAATCTATGTGCAGGCGATTGGCGTCGATCAAAAGAGCGGTGTCTATGTCGCCAATGTTGAAACGGGGAACATCGATTTGGTAAAGGGCGAAACAAAACTCCTCCTTGACCCAAGGAAACATTGCCATGTAAAACGGAAAATTCCCGGCAAAATGTGGAACTTAATTATTGCAAAGGGAGAAGCACATAAGAGAGTCCCAGATGATCTTTCTTACATGGTTGAAACACCCTGGGCTCTTTCAGTCATCATCCCCAATAACGAAGCTGTACTTGTGACTAGCAAGGATGGCCGGAGAGCCGAGGTAGGCCCAAAGACAATATTACTCGGCTATGAAGAATGGCTCGAAGTCCTGACGCTGTCTCGTGGAAAACCTAAAGAAGACAATATGGCGTTGGAGACCTGTTTTTTGCGGGTATCCGGCAACAGAATTTCCGACAGAATAACGCTTGAAACTGAAGATTTCGTTTCCATTCAGATTGACGTCAAATACGGTGTCGAATTTGAACAGAAGACGGAAGGGGATCAAGTCAAATGGTTCAATTATCAGGACTATGTCAAGTTCTTCTGTCAGACTATTCGGAGTCGTTTGCGGGCCGCAGCAAAGAAAATCAATCTTACTGAAATCTATCCCAAAATGACTGATTTCGTGCGTAATACAGTCCTCGGCGAAAAACCGGAAAATGGTCACAGGCCTGGGATGGTTTTCGAAGAAAACAGTATGCGCGTTGTCGAAGTTGATGTTCTTGTTATCAGAATCCCTGATATGTCAATAGCACAAAGTTTCGATGAGACAACACGACAGATTGTGCTCAGTGAGCTTGAACGCGCTGCTCAAGAAGTTCAGTTGACAGTTGCAAAACGACTTGACGAAATCAATGAAGAAAAGGTGGCACTGACGCTGGGCGAACTTGGACGGAGTCAAAAAATTTCTGCAATGCGAACCCAGATATCGCATGACCAACAGGTAACTGCTTTGGAAAATCAGAAAATTCAGCAGCAGAAACGTCATGATGTCGAACGTGAGAACACTGAGTTAGCACTCAAAATAAGACAAGTTGAAATCGATTGCGAACGTGAAAACGCCAAAAAACGAACCGAGCTTGATGAACAATTGAAAGACAATCAGGCTGAAAGTTCAAGGAAACGAAAAGAAGCAGACAACACCCTTGAGATTCAGATTCTCAAAACTAGGGAAGACTTGGCAGGAGAAATCGAAGGTGCAGCAATTTCGAGGAGTCTTGAATTCAAGGAAAAACTCAACACCCTTGAACTGACTCTTATCGCAGCTGGTGCTACTGCTGATGTTGAAAGACTCAAAGCAGTGCAACCGGAACTTATTGCAGCAATAGAGGGACTGGGCGATAAACAAGCAATTGCTGAATTGATGCATAATATGCCGGCAGCAACAGGAGAACTCGGATATATCCTTGGTAGCGGAGGGATTGCAGGGATTCTCAAAATGCTTGAGGGAACTCCTTTTGCTGAAAGTCTTAAAACACTCAAAGCAAAAACGACACCTAAACTCAAGAAAGCAACAGAATAAATGATTTCTCGGCAAATCACTGTTACTAATCCTATGGGCGTGCATGCACGCCCTTCTAAATTGATTGTTATAACAGCAGCGAAATTCAAGTCGACAATTACTATAACAAAGGACGGTTGTAAAGCTGATGCAAGAAGCATTATGAGTATTATGATGCTGGCTGCTACATGTGGCTCTGTTTTGGATTTGACAACAGATGGACCTGATGAAGAAGCTGCATGTGATGCAATTAATGCGTTATTTGTCGATAATTTTTCTGAAGGCTATTAATTTGGCAGTTTTGTTTGTTCTTTCGATATAATAAATATGGAAAACACAAAATGTGAAGCTGAATATCTGATCACAAAAATGAATTTCCCGAGGTATAAGCATTGTACTAATAATGCAAAAGTATGCAGAAATGGAATTCATTATTGTGGTATTCATGACCCTGTCCGTTTGGCCGAACGGAGGTAAAAAACTCGATATAAAGAAAGAAGAACGCAGGGGGAAGAAATTCAGAATGCATCTTGCTTATCTGTATTTGAAACAACATCGAAAGGACAACAATGGCTGAATTAAAATACCTTACAGGGGATGCCACTAAGCCGGTACAAACACCGGCTTATATTGTCCATATATGCAATAACAAGGGCGGGTGGGGTGCAGGTTTCGTTGTAGCAGTGACCAAGAACCTGGGCAGAGGCCCTGAAGCTTCATACCGTCTTTGGTCGAGAGAAGCAGAAGGTTTCCGTCTTGGCAAAATACAAATTGTAACGGTTGACAGCAACATCAGCGTCGTAAACATGATTGCCCAGGACGGATATGGTACAAAAGAAAACAATTTCAAACCCTTGCATTTGAAAGCTTTAAGACAGTGTCTTAAACAAGTTTATGCATCTACAA
>JAQUND010000050.1 GCA_028717785.1 Candidatus Nanoarchaeia archaeon
AAACCTTTAATACCGTTTATCATACCAGAAATTAAAAAACTCAACCAAACTAATAAACCTAATCCACCAACTAATAAACTAATTATCATTATTGTCATGTTGATGCTCCGTCAAGTAAGAGTTATATTTTTTACTCCATTCTTCAAATTGACCAGGTTGAGTATATAAATTTTGTACGTTTTCTTTTAATTTAATTAATAAACTATCGTAGTCTAGTATATCCATTTCGTTCCACATTTTAAATAATGATACATTAATTATATTCCATGTTTGTAGACTGCCTGTTTTAAATCCTTCAACTTTACCTAATGATATTTGTTGTTCTGAAGGATTGTTTTGATTTTTATTAGAATATGAAAGTTCTAATAGTCTAATACATACAAACAAAATTAAAGCTTGAATGATTAGTAATGCTGTTATTCCCATAGAGCCTTTTATAAATGAATGAAATTGTAGATACTATTAATATAACATATTCATATTTATATATCAAGAGTTTAATCAATTAGTTTACTGGCAAAACCGTTATAATTAAACCTTTTGGGTAACATTTATTATCAATTTAGATAATAAAATATACACGTTATTGAATTTTAACTTCTATCTGATTTGACTGCTTTTCTGGTGCAATAGGAATAGTTATTTTCAAAAGTCCTTTATCAAGTGAAGCATTAATTTTAGTTAAGTCAAACTTATCATTAATGCGCCACGCCATATTAAATGACTTCTGTGTAATTCCTTGATATGCATAACGTTTTTCTGTTAAACTTGCTTTAGTAATGGGTTCTTTTTCTCTTTTATTATGTGAAATTGAAAGTACATCATCTTTAACATCAATCTTAATATCTTGTTTATCTAATCCTATAGCTGCAATATTAAGATTTAATCCTTCATTAGTTTCATATATATCAACAGGATAATCAATCTTTTTTAATAAAGGAAGAGGGCTAAAAAAATCATTACCATTAAAAAAGTCTTTAAAAAATACATCTTCAAAAATTGAGGGAATATCATTTGTAGTTAAGTAGTTCATACTAAACCTCCTTTAAATGGTTTGTTTGGATTCCCTAAGGTAATCCGATTTTGCCAGTAAACTTATTTCAAATACTATTTATATATTTTACATTACAGGATCGCCATCAGTATTGTAGTTAATCCACGTACGAACGGCTAAATCAGCTGCTTTTTCAAAAGTAACAGTATCTACCGGACTAAAATCACCAGTAGTTGCTTCTGGAATAAGTTCTGCTACTTTTGCCCAAAAAGCTTCTGTTGCTAAAGCTACGATTTTATCTGTTCTTTCTTTTGAAAATACTTCTGTTTGTTCTGTTAAATATCTATCTGCACATTTCATATAATTATTGTTTTTCATAGTTTTCCTTTAGATATCAATATTCATTAGTCTAACCAATTCGTCTGCTATTACAGTAAACATTGGTTTTTTTGATAGGGTTTCTATAATTTTATCGTTACCGTACTTATCGTCTTCAACAACATTTAAACTATTTCTTAAAGCCATCATAATATTTTTTTGACTTTCTTCATCAAGATTATCGAAGTATATTTCAATTTTATCAGTAGGTTCAATATTTGTACTATCTGATTCTTCTGGATCTTGTTCCATCAGATAATTAGCCTTTCCTAAATATTGATCTCTAAATTTTATCATTTATACAATCCTTGGGAGATCTTTAGCAATTCTTGGCCATACTTCTTGTATAAGAGTTGCATAAACAGTTTCAGCTAATTCGTCTTCGCCGGTTTCTTCTTTAGCCAATCTTAAAACGATTTCTTTAAACTCTTCACCAGTAACAATTTGGTCTAAAAGAAATTTAGCTGTTTCAATAGCAATATCACCTTCTAAATCCATTGTATATTCTTCAAGAAAACGATCTACTACTTTCTTATCTCTTGTATCCATTTTAATATCTCCTTATTCTGGACTTTCAGGGCTCTGAGTTAATCCATACTTATTTATAATATTTGTCTTATCAACTACAGATTTAGCCTTATCATCATATCCTATAAAGTATTTATTGTTTTTGTTTTGATAAATGAAAATTACACCGTTATTTTTTAATACATATCTCCAGCCATTTTTAACTTTATCAGTTGGTTGTATAGAATTTGGAGCTTGTTTTAATTCATTATCAAGTTCAAATGCTAATATACCTAAAGCTTGTTTGTTTTTACTTGTATCAGTTGTTATTTCTGGTTTATCTTCAACATCATTTGTTTTAGTATCTATTGTATTAGTTTCTGGTGTTTCTTCAGTATTAGTATCTTCAGTTGGTGGATTTTGTTCGTTTTTAATTAGTTCGTCTAGTTCCTTTTGAAGATCTTCGTCTTTATCAAGTTTTTTAGCTTTTTCTTTGCTTCCTGTAGGTTCGTCTGTTTTAACAGCTATATAGTTATGTTTAGGATTAAAAGAGAATTCAATTGGATTATTTTTAGAACTCGAGGCAACAATCCATTTTCCATCTTTATCCTTAAAAACATATTTTTCTTCTTCATTAATAAAACAAATATCTTCTACAAACAAATCATATAAGTCTTTATCATATTCAACAGATGCAGCTAAAGGAAATTTCCAATCCTTCCAACTGACTTTATTTTGTTTCATTTTTTCAGGATTTGGAACTAATGAAGAGTAATCATTTTTATTTATTTCTACTTTAAATGGAATACCTTTAGTTTTCTTAGTCTTTTCACCTTTTGATATATCTGATAAACTAAATACGTCTTGACTTTTTTGTGCTGCTATCCAAGACTTAAATAACATTCCTAATCCACCTTGTTTATTAGGAGCTGCGAAATATTTTTCACCAGAACCATCTATACCTACAAAATATCTATCATCGCCTTCTTGATCTTTAATATGATATAAAACTATAGCTCCACCGTTATTTAATCTATAAACAGCAGTTGATTCTTGATCCCCTAAAATTTCAGCTATATTATCTGATGCATCTTTATCATTCCATTTACCATTAAAAAGTTCTTTAATATAATACTTTAGCCTTTCTTTATTAGATTTATTAATATCAGCAGTTAGTTTACCAAATATATTCGAATAACCTTTTTGGCTGACTTCTGTAGTATTATACTGTTTTGGTATGATTTTACGTGATGTAGAACCTGCAATTTTTCTAAGAAAGTTCATTGAGTTTCGTGGATCAAAGTCTTTCCAATGACCGGCTAACCATTGTAAACCTAATATTTCATTTAATGGTTCTTCAGTAAAATAATACTTATTAAATGATACATTATTGCAATTCATTAATATCTCCTTTTATCCATCTTATTTTTGAGCCACCTGGTTTAGTTCTCCAAACTTCAAGCATACCAATACCATTAGCCCATACATACGAATCCTTACCTTCAAATATTAACAATCCATTTACATTGTCTTTTAAGTCTAATAAATAAACCGATTTATTTCCACTATAATATTTATATCCGGACCCTAAATTATTATAAAATCTATCGCGTTTAAAAACCCTATCAAAATGATACGGTTCTTTAGCTAATGTACTACTTTTTTTACCATCGCCCCAAAATCTTTCTAGCATATTATATTCATCAATAGATATATCAACTATACCTAAATCAGTTTCATTTTTAGTAGTTGTATCTATAGACAATGGAGCTGCACGTTTTTTAGGCTTTAATACCTGATAAAAATCATCATCAACAAAAGAACTAGCTTTTACTAATGGCTGATTTTTTGTTTTAGCTAATGCATCTGCGGAAAATTGCTGAAACGTGGTTCCTATCTTACTTACAAAAAAATCATTAGTCTTAGTCTTATCTATTCCAATAAATCTACTAATATATCCGCTTGAGTCTTCAGTAGTAAATAATATAATTTTTCCACCATTATTTAACTCATAAACTGTTATTGCTAATACATTTACAAAGTTATCTAATTTTTCACCTTTATCATCTAGTTCACCAGTATAAACATTTTTAACGTATATATCACCTAAATCTTTTCTCAGACGCTTCTTTAAAAGTACTGGACTGACTTTTCTAGCTTTTTCTAATTTTTGATTATATTCTTCTGTAGTTCTAATTGTGGAAACTATTTCTCTCTTTAAAGTATCAGAAACCTTATCATATGACTTTTCATCAACTTTAGATAGATACTTTAGTTTATCTGCATTTACACCAACAACTCTCTTTTTTAATATATTACTGGTAAATGCTCTACGAATATCATCTAATATACTCTCAGAGATGAAATAATAATTGGTAAAATCCATTTGAATTCCTTGATTGGATAAAATAGTTTCTCTCTATTATTTATATAAATTGAAACTATTTATCCTGATCAAGTTCAACATTCCAATAAATAAACTGTCTCCATTTCTCATTATTCATCATATTAGTTATATGACTGAATTTGTTCATTATACTACTAGTAAAATCTTCTGCTAATAATGGAGCATATGGTTTTTGTAAAATTTTCATTCCTGCTTCTTCTGGAAGTCTATTATTTTTCTTAGAGTTACATTTTAAGCAAGAACATACTATATTATTCCAATTAGTAGACCCACCCCTACTTTTAGGGACAATATGGTCAAACGTAAACTTATTTAATGAAACTGAACTTCCGCAATAAGCACACTTACCATGATCACGAACATATACATTTCTACGCGTAAATGGCTGAAAAAACTTAATATTTTTACGTGGCTTAATAAAATATAATAGCCTAATAACACATGGCATATTCATTGCTGTAGACCATGATCTAAGCATCTTATCATCATAAGATTCTAATATTTCAGCCTTATTTGTATACCATAAACATATAGCTTCCTGCCAACTAACTATACTTAAAGGCATATAAGCCGCATTTAATACTAGTACTTCGTTCATACATCTCCCTAACCAAACAATGTTGTCAGTTCGTTTTCTCCATAGTTTTCTAAGCGTTTAAGTGATTTATCTACATATTCCTGATTAATATCTATACCAATAAATTGTCTTCCTGTTCTTTTAGCTTCTTTAACTGTAGTACCAGAACCCGAAAACGGGTCTAAAATTATATCTCCTTTATTACTCCACGTTATAATATGGTCATGGGCTAACTGTGATGGGAACACTGCAGGATGCCACGCCCATTCCTCAATATTTTTAACATTAGCTGACTGCTCAGTATTTATTATCCATATATTATATCTTGCTCCGAATTCTTTTAATGGGTTATTTTCAAAGTCTCTACATTCGACTAAATCATCATCCCATTTTCTTTTGTTCTTAACATTACCATGATGCGGTAATTTATTCTTATTATACGTTACATTTTTTCTATCCTTAATTAAATTTACAGACTTGGGCTTGCCCTTTGATAAAATAAACATATATTCAAAACACTGATGATATCTAATTTGGTCTGGATATCTAACACCCGGTTTTTGATATATCATAGTATCATGTAAATTAAATCCTATATCCATAAAGTGTAATGCCTGTCTAAAAGAATTACCTGTTTCCGTTTTACCATCATCAGTTCCATCTACTGTTTGATCTCCTACTACCCACGCAACTACTCCGCCCATTTTTGTAACTCTAAACAATTGAGCCGCTAATTTCTCAAAAGGAAACGAAAAATTACCTATAACCTTCTGATTTGTATCTAACTTATTATTATAATTGCGTATAGCGTCATACGGCGGACTTGTAACGCACATATCAATACAATTATCCGGAAAATCAGTTAATACATCTACGTTACTTCCACACACAATATTATTTAAACATTCTTCAAATTTATACATTCAATACTCCTTATTAAACAATGGTGGAAGGTACAGGACTTGAACCTATAAGTCTATTTCTAGGCGGTAGATTTCCAATCTACTAGCTTACCAATTAGCTATAACCTTCCGTAATATTCGTGGTAGTGATAGGATTTGAACCTATAAAACCATTGCTGGTTTAAACAGTTTTCGAGACTGCTTGACTTTCCCTACTGTCAACACTACCTTATGCTCTTGACAGGACTTGAACCTGCACGGTTTTCACCGGTAGATCTTAAATCTACTGCGTCTGCCATTCCGCCACAAGAGCTTATCGATATCCAAAAATTCTAGCTAAATCTACTAATTCTTTTATTTCTTTATAAAACTCTTCTGTACTTTTCTTTTTTAAACCAGTTAAAGATTTACTAACAGCATTTCCATTAAAATTAATATGTTCTGTCGGTCCATAACAAGAACAATGAGATAAATTAAAAACATACCAACCATCATCTTTTAAAGCTATCATAGCACCAGATCCTTCATAAGGCGCTGTTGCATACCAATAAAACGCTGTTGTAATGTTATATGCATTTAATTTTTCAATATCATAATTATTTAATTTACTAATAGTATAACCACCATAATTGTTTAAACTGTTAGGAATATGATCTAATTCAACAAATCTTTTAACAAATAAATCACTTGATACATTTGGTTTATTATCATATATTTGTACAAGATCATCAATAAGGCATCCACAATCACAACAATATTTATGTGAACTATCTTGCTCAAATCCACAACTAGGACATATCATATTTATTTCCTTTCAAAACTTAGTTATTACTTTTAAGTTACCATTTTTTAAAGTATCAATTTTAACTATTTTAACACCGTTTTTCTGCCACTGTTCTATAAAATGAATATCAGATTTATTTACGGTAACAGTACTTATATGAGTATTAGTATGACTACAACTTAAAAATAAACATATGAATAAAAGTATAATATATTTCATTTTTAATCTCCTTTATATTTAAAATGCTACTGGAGAGACTTGAACTCTCAATCCATTTAGGCATATATTTTTGAGATATACGTGTATGCCCTTCCACCACAGTAGCTTATTATTTAGTTAATAACTTTATAAAGCTTTCTTTAGTAATATTTTCCGGTGACAAATCAATATCTATTTTATCATCCTTATTAACAACTATTTTTGCACCAGCATCTTTTAATATTTCTTTTAAACTTACAGATCCTTTAAAATAGTTTATAAAGTAATTTAATGTATGTTTAGAAACTTCATTATTTGAAGAAGTTATATTTCTTCCTCCATCAAATTCACTAAAGTAAAAACGACATGTATTAGGTGATATATCAATAAATCCTAATACTTTTTGTTTTTTATTTATTTTAGTTTTAGCAATACATATAGATTCGTTTGGATCTATCATATAATTTTTATTAAATTCATCCTTTTTCTTTTTAGCAACAACAATTTTAAATGGAACTTCAGCCTCTTTGAGATATTCAAAATTAAAGAAATTAAGCATTAAAAGATATTGACCTTTTGCTTGTTTTTGAACATAAAACAATTCGCTCGCTCCTTTTGGTAAAGGTGCTGTTGTATTATCACCAGAAAACATAATATCTGCTTTGTCTGAACGATAATAAGAATCCCATCCATATTTCTTATCAATAGATAATAAAGAAAGATCTAAATCAATTCTATCATTATCATACCAACTATCTGAATTCTTAGATTCATTACCATTTAAATTATTCCAATGAACTCCAACAACCATATCAGTAGGCACAGTAACATAAGAGCCTGATGGAATATTACCTGTAAACTGTTTTTCAGTTGCTGGTAATGCATATTCTATATCTTTTGGTATGTAAATAACTTTATTTTTAACATTATCACTTATATCATGAGCTATAGAATCCTTTAATATCTTAATCAATTTATTAATTTTAACAGCTTGATGTTCAAATGAAAAATCTGTAGCATAAGAAGATCCATTACGAACTTTATAGACTATAGATTCAGCATCTGATAAACGATAATTTAATGCATATAATAGTCTAACTTTTCTAAAAACATTAACTTTTGATACCTCTTTCTGAAATGTTTCTAAATTGATAGTCTTATTATTTTTCAATTGGGCTGTAATAGTATTCAAGTAATCCTGATGCATTGGCTTATGATGTATATCTGCATATCTTCTAAGTTCATTAATATATCCTGACATTTTATCGTGTTGCTTAAATGCAAGAAATATTGGTTTGAAACGTAAAAATATCTCTGATAACTTAGGAAGCCCATAAGCCTTTTCATATTGTTTAAAATATTTTATTGTGTTTTTTCTATCTCCACTTAATTTAATTTTATCAATAACAATACGGTTTTTAATCAATAAAGTTGTTTGTGTAGCCTTAAATAATATATAACGTAAAAATTCAATTGGTTCTGATGGAACTAAGTCTAACTTATCATATAAGGCTATTTTAACTTCTTTATTTTTAACAGCAATAATTTCTTGTTCTGTAATTTTAAGAATATTACATATTTCAATACAATCATTAACGCTTTGTTCTGATAATGCAACTCCTGAATTCAACAGATTTAAAATCTTTTCTTTGATCTGCTCAATAGTATAACCACGAATAATAGACAACTTTATTTTATCATCTTTAATATCCGGTATCTGTAATTTTTCAGAAGGTATATAAACCGCATTTGGATCCGCAATACCTAATGATTCATATCCATATGTTGTAATATAATGAATAAGCTGTTCTATAATTAATTGATTAATATCAGCCGTTGCAACTTTCTTCCATGACTTATGAAACGAACTATTCATCTGATCTGGTGTTAATCCAACTTCTTTTTCAACCAATTGAATATAACCATTTAATTCTTCTTCATCAACATTAGAATATATTTCTGGTGCAAAAACAAAACCCCTGCTTATAGTCTGTTTAAGAACATTAGCAGGAACTTTTTTCTTAGACTTTTTAATTGAATTAACAACAACGGCGTTAAACAATCTGATTACTGCAGCTTTTGGCAATGACATACAAACACTCCTTATAGGAAAGCGGATAGTATTATGGTAGTTTTTTATTAGGAACTATCTTTGCTTTAATTTTCAAAAAGATGAAAGGCGAAAGGTAATTATCTCCAATGATTTTATTAGGAACCTTTTATGCCTTTCATAATTAAAGGGCGAGAAGTATTATCTATTAACAGTAGGTTTTATTAGGAACTTCTTTTGCCCATTATTTTTCAAAGAACATTACAAATATAACATCTTCTTATTTCTATGTCAATGTTGGCGGTGAGTGAACGATTTGAACGTTCGAATCCCATATTTGAGATTTTTAGTTTTCAGGACTAACGCCATAAGCCAGACTCGGCCAACTCACCGTAATATTATTTATTCCTCTACAGCATAAACATCAGTATCAGCTAACAACAGCTTTATTGGATTACCAGAGATATCAAACTCTATACCCATTCCGGAGTTTTTTAGAAACCATGCAATTTGACCTACTTTAATATCCATTTCAATTCTTTGAGCATTCTGGTAATGACCCTTACCAACTGAAACTACCTTACCTTTTTGATAAGGCTGAACTTTGGACGGCATAAACAATCCGGCTGCTGTCTTCATACTTTCTTCTTCTTTAATAACTTCTACAATGACCTTGTTATAAAGAGGAACTAACATAAGTAAATCTCCTGTTAATGGTTTAAATTGATATTTATAATATAATATATTCTTTAATAAAAATCAAATTGGAACTCGTGGTGAGATTCAAACTCACGACCCGTTTTGGGCTTATGACGGTTTTGCGGACCGTTGCCTTATCAACTTGGCTACACGAGTATATTTTGGTTGGCATTAATGGAATTGAACCATTATCCTCAGCTTCAAAGACTGTCGCACTACCGTTGTGCTAAATGCCAGTTATTTTATTTAAATAAGTAAACCAATATGTTTTTGCTTTAGCTGATATAAAAGATCCTATTTTCTTAACATCAATACCATTTTTAACTATCGTATCCATTTCTTCCTTAATAACATCTTCAAAAACCCATCGTATATAAGTTCCAGTAGACTTCATTTCATATGGAACTCCTAACTCTTTCATCTTATCTATACCTTGTTTCATTCTATTCTCTGTTACTGCATATTCTACAAACTCTCTTATATTATTAACTTCTTCAACATCAATAGAAGCTAATTTTTTAACCTTACTATTTTGATGCTTTTCTCCTTTTACCTTAAATATATATCTAGTTGTATCGTTTATATATTCCCATACACATCCTTCACCTACACCTTCAATACCAAAATATTTACCAACAGGGCATTGTGCTTCAACTTTCTGTGTAAGTTCAACTAATTTATTTTGTGCTATTTCAGGTTCGTTAAAGTTAATATCTAACTCATAATTCTCAAACTGATATATATTAAATACTCTATGTTCTTCATCCTTTAAATGCTTATAATTTCTCATATCCTGATATACATCGTCTATTTTTACAGCAAACAAAACCCACATCTTAGGTAATGAACTAATTGCTACTCCTTTTTGTATACCTTGACCACACCATTCTCCGTATATA
>JAQUND010000051.1 GCA_028717785.1 Candidatus Nanoarchaeia archaeon
ATCATTTTTATTACCTTCTTTACTAAGTGTACTTGAAAATAATAAAAATAGAGAGTATCCACAAAATATATTTGAATTTGGAATTGTATTTAAGAAAGATTTCAAAGAGAAAACAAAATTATGTATTCTATTATGTGATAATAAAACTAATTTTACTGCAATAAAACAAACTCTAGATTATTTATTTAATTCACTAAATTTGAAATATTCTTTAAAATCTCAGGAGTTAGATGCATTTATTCCAGGTAGATCAGGAAGAATTGTTGTTAATAATAAAGAAATTGGTTCTATGGGAGAAATTTCTCCTTTAGTATTAACTAATTTCAAATTAGAAATGCCAGTTTCTGCATTAGAATTAGATTTAGAAGAATTATATAATATGTTGAGGTGAAAAAATGGAAAAATTTGTAAAATTAAATGTATTAAAATTTGCATTAGCAGCAGGAATTTGGTTAGGTTTATGTTTTTCTTTAGTTACTATTTTAAGTTTGTTAAAAATGCCTGGATTTGTAAGTTCTAGTGAAATGTTAGTTAGTTTTTATGGTTGGTGGGGATATTCAGTTTCAATACAAGGAATTTTTATTGGTGCATTTTATGGTTTTGTAGAAGGTTTTGTACATTTAGGTATTTTAGCTTGGATATATAATAAATTATTGAAGGTTTAATTTAGTCTCTTAAAACTTCTCCAGAACAATCTTCAAAAAAATTATAAGTTTTATGTAAAATATCATGAATATAATTTAATTTTGTTTTTAAATCTCCATTTTCAATTTCATTTATTTTTATTAATCCTTCTAATATTCCATTTTCATCTATTTTTTCTGATAAAGCCTTAGTTATTAATTTATTATTTATCTTCGTTAAACGAGTTCTTATATCTACATCTGTTTCGTAAATTTTTAATTCTTCATTAGTTTTTTTATAACCTTCAATAAAAGAATCCATAATTTGATTAGTTTTTTTAAATTGTTCTTTTAATCTTTCAAAAAATTCTTTTTGTAATTTTTCATCATAATAAATTTGTTCTGGCCAAACTCCATATTTTGTTTCTTCTTTTTCTTTATAACTTACTAATCTAAATACAGTTCCACTTAAAATTCTATGAGGTAAATCATTACATTTATCAATTTCAATTTCTCCTTCGTGGTTTTCTCCCATTTCATAATCATATATTTCTATAAAATAAGTATCTTTATTTTTTCCTAAAAAACGAGCTTCCAATTCTTTTAATATTATAATTTCTAAGGGATTTTCTAATTGTCTTATCCAAGGTTGCTTTTCTTCCATATTTTAACCCATTTAGAAAAATATATATAACTTTCTTTTATATTATAACTATGTATAATTTAGAATTAGATCAAGTTATAAGCGAAATTAAGAAAGTCAAAGCCAAACGAGTTTGTATTCAATTACCAGATGGATTGAAAGATAAAGCTTTAGAAATAGTAGATTTTATAGAAAAAAATACTAATGTTAGCTGTTTAATCTGGATGGAAACTTGTTATGGTGCTTGTGATATTCCTAATTTAAAAGATGTAGATTTATTAGTTCAATTTGGGCATTCTAAAACATTGTAATTTTGTAAGATCACTTAAATCTAAATTAGGAAATTTTCCTCTTAAATAATCTTGACAGAAAGATCTCATTATTTGTCCTAATTTTTCTGACTCATATTTTTTAACTTCAATCCATTTAACATATTTTCTTCCTTCTTCTAATTGTTCTTCGGTTAATCCTAAAACTTTTCCATCTATCTTTCCTAAATAAACATGAGCAATTAGAATTCCATTTTTTTGTGTAGGTATTTCATATTTTGTAAATTCGTCTTTTAGCATTAAAAGTGTTGAATTTCCAGATAATCTTATTTCTTCAGGAACCTCTCGTACTATAGTATCTAAATAATTATTGTCTTTTTTTACTTCAAATTCTCCTCCAGGAAATTCAATAATTCTCTTTTCTTGATTATATAATCCAAGTACTTTTAATTCTCCATTTCTTCCTGATAGAAATGCTCCATATGCTAAATCTTTTGCCATTTTTTATAAAAGTTAGAATAGACTAACCCTATTTGAATCGTACTAAAAAAGCATTTAAAACTATCGTAAGATTTATATTTGGGTATAAACCCTTTTATTTAATGCGCTGGTAGTATAGTGGTTAGAGATTCAAAAAAATCGACTAATATCGAACGTTGCCAATAACTTTTTGATTAAATCTTTGATCAGAAAGAAGCAAACACGTTTGGGCCCGAGTTCGAGTCTCGGCCGGCGCAGTTTTAATTTAATTATTATTGGGAAAATGGGGCGCTTGGAAGTTCTAACCAAAAGATTTATATACATAATATAATGTATTATAGTACATAATGAAAACAGAAGATAAAATCATAAGATTATTTATAGAAGAAAAAAATTCAAAAACCATCAGAGAAATTTCTAAAATAATAAAATCTGATTATAAAATAACTCATACTGCAATACAAAGATTATTAGGAAAAAAAATACTTATATCAAAACCAGTAGGCAAAAGTGTTTTGTGTGAGTTAAATAATTTTTATTATGGTCCTGAAATTTATGAAGCCGAAAATAAAAGAAGAGAAAATATCCTAAAAAATAAAAATTTAAAACAGATGTATAAAGAGGTTATGAATAAGATAAAATCAAGTTTATTTATTTTTCTCCTTTTTGGTTCATATGCTAAGAATAAATCTACTAAATCTTCAGATATTGATATTATTTTTGTTTCAAATGAAAAGAGATTTGAAGAAGAAATATTAAGTATTTTTTCTTTATTTCCAATTAAGACCCATGTGTTAGTTTTTACAGAAGAAGATTTTATAAGGATGAAAGATTCAAAAAAATCAAATGTTATTAAAGAAGCAATCGAAAATAATATAATCTTATATGGTATAGAAAATTATTACAATATAAAAAATGCTTAGTGACAAAAGAATTAAGGAAGCTGAATCAAATGTTAGACAATATTTAGTAGAAGGTTTGTTAAAGAAACAAGAGAATGAGACCGCTAAAGAGATGTACGTTGAAAATAGTGATTTGTCTTTGGAAACTGCCCAGAAACTATTATCTTTAGAGACTTCAACTTATAAGCCATATTTATGGGTTATAGTTTCTTCCTATTATTCTATGTATTATATTGCAAATGCAGTTTTGCTTAATAACAGTTATAAAGTTGGAGATAAAATAAGCCATAAAGTAACTAGTGATGCTTTAATTGTTTTTATAAGAGACAAGCTTAAGAAAGACCTTATTGAAGAATATGAAGACATAAAAGAGAATGCTCTTGAATTAATATCTTCTAAGGCAGATTTTATATTACAATCTTTGGATTTTGAAAGAGAGAAGCGTTCAAAGTTCCAATATCAAATGGATGAACAAGCTAAAAAATCAAAAGCATTAACTTCATTAGATAGAGCAAAGCAATTCGTATTTGAATTAAAAAAATTATTATAATAATGAAACTATCAAAGAAACTAATTGAAATAAATGTAATTTCTCTAGTAATTTTTATCTTAATATTATTAGCTGTTAAATTTACTAATTTATTTACTAATATTAATTTATACATTCACTCTTTATTCTTATTAATCCAAAATAATTATTTACTAATATTTTCAAGTATTATAGCATTTATTTTTGATACAACTAGTATGGTTGTAATTTCTTTAATAATATCAATATTTATATGGAAAAAATACTCAAAGAAAGAAGCAATTTTCTTTAGTATAACAATGTTATTTGATGCTTTAATATTATTTATTTTAAAGAATTTATTTCAAATTCAAAGACCATTAAATGGATTTGAAACTGATTTTGCTTTTCCAAGTGGACATGCAACAACAGCAATTTTATTCTTTAGTTTGTTAACTTATTTTATAATTAAAAAATACAAAAATTTAAAATTAAAAATGATAATAATTTCAATTTTTATGATTACATTAATTTCATTAACAAGATTATATCTAGGAGTACATTATATTAGTGATATTTTAGCTGGATTAGCTCTAGGTACATTTATATTTACTTTAAGTATTATTATACAAAATGGCAGATCTAAATCTAGAATTTAAAGAAAAGTTCCTTGAACGTTATAAACAGTTAACTGATATAGATCAATTTTTAGAATACTCTCAAACTTTTTTAAGAAGATCAATAAGAGTAAACACTTTAAAAATTTCTGTTGAAGAATTAAAAGCAAGATTAAAAGATTGGAATTTAAAACAAATTCCATGGTGTAAAGAAGGATTTTGGATTGAACATAAAAGAAAAGAAAGAAGAGATATTGGTAATTTAATTGAACATACTCTTGGTTATTTTTATGTACAAGAAGCAGCTTCGATGTTACCTCCTTTGGCATTAAATCCAAAAAAGAATTCTATTGTCCTAGATTCATGTGCTTGTCCTGGAAGTAAGACAACTCAATTAGCTTCTATAATGGATAATACAGGTATTATTGTTGCAAATGATGATAGTTTTTCAAGACTAAGTGCATTAAATGTTAATTTACAAAAATCTGGAGTTTTAAACACAATTGTTACACTAGGAAAAGCTGAAAGATTCAAAAATGTAAATTTTGATTATATTTTATTAGATGCTCCTTGTTCTGGTACTGGAGTTATAAGAAAATCTCCTAGAACTGCTTTAACTTGGAATCCAAATACAGTAAAAAAAATAGCTGGAACACAAAAATATATGATTATGAATTTATTTGAAAAATTAAAAAAAGGTGGAACAATGGTTTATTCAACTTGTTCTCTAGAACCAGATGAAGATGAAGCTGTAATTGATTTTTTAGTTAATAGATTTGATAATGCTAAAATAGAAGATATAAAATTAGATATTAAACGTTCTAAACCAATAATGGAATTTGAAGGAAAAACATTTCATAAAGATGTAAGTAAGTGTTTACGTATTTGGCCACAAGATAATGATACAGAAGGATTTTTTGTTTGTAAGATTAAGAAAATATAGATTAAATTACAATAATATTTATAATCTAATTTTTATTTAAAAATAAAATGGAACCAGAAAGACCAACTAAAGATAAAGTAAATATTGGAGATTTAATACTAGAAATGGAAGGAAAAGCTATTAGAAAATTAAGAGTAATTGGTGTTGAAGATGAAGGATAACATATCAAAAAGAGGATGATGAATATTTTAAGGATTTTAGAGATTCTATAATTTATAATGGTAAAGAATTATTAGTAGGATTAAATCAATTTCCCTTGTATGCTAAAAATAGATGGGTATTACATAAATCTGCTCGATTAAATTATTCTAGAAAGGATATTTAAAGTTTTTACTGCATCTCCAGTAGGATTAGGAGATTCATTTATTATTGTTATATCTTTAATATTATTTTTCTTAATTGCATTCATTAATTTTTCAATTTCTTTTTCATGAGTTAATTTATGATTTTTTTCACCTTTATCTCCATATTCAATACCTGAAAAGTGTGCATGTACATGATCAAATTCTTTTATTTGTTTACACATTTCATCATAAGACATTTTTCCATTAGTTCTTGCTAGTAAATGTGCAAAATCAATACAAAAACCGCATTTTATTTCTTTTACTAATTTTAGTATTTCTTCCATAGAACCAAAAACATTAATCTTACCCATAATTTCTGGAGCTAAAATAACATTCCATTTATTTTTCTTAATTGTTTCTTGTATATCTTGAATATTATTTTTAATATTTTCATAAGTTTCTTCTTTAGACATTTTTCCATAATAACCTGAATGGAAAACAATATATTTTGCATTTAGATAATGAGCTCTTTCACAACAATCTAAAATTCTTTTTTTACTTGCTTCTATTTTTTCTTTTTCTACTGAGTTTAAGTTAATAAAATAAGGAGCATGAATGCTTAAGTCAATATTTAATTGTTTTGCTACTTTTCCAATTTCTTCTGCTTGTTTATTATTTAAGTAAATTTTATAAGTAAATGCAATTTCACAAGCTTTTAATCCCAATTTATAATAATTGTTTAAATTATCAATAGCTTCTTTTACCCCACCTAAACCTGCTGGTCCTATCTTAATCATTTTCTATGTTTAAAAAATTCTATTTGTCTAAATCTTTTTATTATATCTTCATAATTTCCTTTATCTGCAAGAATTTTAGTTTTTTTCTCATTTAGTAATCTAAAATCATATTTTTTAACAGAATATTCTAATTTAGATTTACCTTTGTAATCTTTCCATCTCTTTTCTGATTTTAACTTGTATTGTAAAACCATATAATATAGAATATGTTAGAATTTAAAAGAATAACTAATTATTGACAGAATTATAAATTTTTATCTTTTTTTACTTTTTTAGGTTTTTCTTCAATTTCCTCTTCTTCTTCGTCTTCAATTTCTTCATCATCTTCAAAGCAACTTTCTAAAAGTTCAATTATTTTATCTAATTTTGTATTAAGTTGGTTGAATTGTTCTGAAGATATTCCACTTGATTGAGGTCTATCGTTTCTTGAATTATCCCTTGAACCAGATCTTGAATCATTACTTCTGAAACAATCATTACAATAAACTGGTTTATCAGTTGAAGGTTTAAATGGAACTTGACATTCTTTTCCACATTTATCACAAATAACATTATGCATTTCTCTATCACTTGGTCTTCTATCAAAACCACCTGATCTTTCTCTAAAACCACCATCTCTATTATCTCTTCTAGAACTTCTATTTCTATCTCTTCCACCAGATCTTCTATTAGATCTATCTGGTCTTTCTCTGAATTCTGGTTGGCTATCGTTATATCTTCCCATATTTTTTTAACTGAATTGGAGTTTATAAAGCTATAGTTATTGGCTTACTATCTAGTTATAACATAAATATTAAATATATATTTGATTAATTATAAAAATGGAGGTGAAAAATGGAAAATACAAAATTAGATTTACTTACAAGCAAAAACAGTGTTTTAGTTCTAGTTGATTATCAACCTGCAATGATAAAAGGTGTTGGATCAAGTGATAGAACTGTTATCAAAAATTGTGCAGTATATGCAGCAAAAGCAGCAAGCATTTTAGATGTACCAGTGATTTTAAGTTCAATAAATCCGTCTATGAATGGAGATGTTTTCAAAGAGATTACAAGTTTATTTCCAAAACAACCAGTATTTGCAAGAAAAATGCCAAGTTTTGATGCTTTTGAAGATGAAGCTTTTTTAAAAGCTGTTAAAAAAACAGGAAGAAAAAAAATAGTTTTATCTGGGTTATGGACTAGTATGTGTTTTGCTTTTACAGCACTTCATGCAATAAAAGAAGGATTTGAAGTTTATGGACTTATAGATGCTGCAGGTGATTCAACTGTAGATGCTCATAAATATGGAATTAAAAGAATGGAGCAAGTTGGAATGATTCCTGTTACACTAGTTCAAGTAACATCTGAATGGATGCACGATTGGGCAAATCCAAAAGCAGGAGAACTTGTAAAAGAAGTATATTCAAAATACGATGCAGTTCTTGGAATTTAATTCTTTTTCTTTTTTTATTATTTTTTAATGTATTCAAATTTACAAAAATAGTTATAATAATTTGATGGTTTAATGAGAATGATTTTTAATTGCACTAACTATTCCTACTGTTAAAATTCCAAATAGAATACCCACCCACATCATTAAATTTCCAAACATTAAATTATAATTTTTAACAAATAATGGAACTGTTATTACAGAATCTAAAATAACTCCAGTAATAGCAAATATAATTCCAACTAGAATTCCTTTTTTAAAATTTAATTTTTCTTTACCAATATAAATTATTGTTGTAATTCCAATTAAAATAATTGATAATAAATAATGAATTATATAATAAGTTAAACCAGTTTTTAAACCAAATCCAAACATTAAGATAGAAACTTCAAAAAATATCAATCCCCATAAAAGTGCCCCAAATAAGATAGTTTTCAAAATTTTCATAATAAATATAATTATTAAAAATATTTAAATCTTTCTTTAGCGTTTTTGTTGGTATAACTAAAAAAGAAAGCTTTAAAAAATAAAATATCTTAGATTAATATGGAAAAAGAGTGTTGCCCAAAATTTAATCCAACCCCTTGGGATGGAAAAATATTCAATTGGAAAAATAAAAAGTTTATCAAAGACAGTGTTTTTACTATATTTTATATGCCTATTAATTTTGGCAGTGTAATAACTAAATTAATGAAAAAAATTGATATGAATAATGCTAAATGTGTTGATTATCTGAGTCTTTCAGATCATACTTCTAAATGGAATATGGATCTTTATCTTGCTGTTGATAAAAATATACCTAGTGCAAATAATATAACATTAAATGGAAAGTTTTTAAGTAAAGTTTATGAAGGTTCATTTAAAGATACTGGAAAATGGAATAAGAATTTTAATGAATATGCTAAAAGTAAAAAATTAGATATTAAAAAACAATATATGTGGTATACTACTTGTCCAAAATGTGCAAAAAAATATGGTAAAAATTATGTTGTTATAATTGGAGAAATAAAATGAAAAAGAATATTAAATTTAAGCGTAAATCTGAAAAATGTTATTGTAATTCTCATAGTGGTGGAGCTGTTTATGGTCTTGGATTTATAGGTGCAGCAATTTATTATATTTCAATTGCAACAAGTTTTTGGATGGGTGTTTTAGGATTTTTAAAAGCAATAATATGGCCTGTTTTTGTTATTTATGCTTTACTAAAATTCTTAGGATTATAATTTTTAATAATTAGGCATTAACATATTTTTTATATGAGATACAAAAAGAGTTGCATTATTTATTGATTCTTCTGCAGGATCTTTATTTGCTTGGGGTAATGTTTTATATGTAAATTTTCCTCTTTTTATTTTTTCGTCTTTCATTATTTGAAGCAAGTCTTCTGCTCTTACTAGTGCAGTCTCATATACTTCTAGAATATGTATATCTAATTTTCCACTATCAACAAAAGTTTTTTTGAATTTATCATAAGCTTTATTGTGTATAAATGGAGCGGATATTTTTATTCCTTTGCTTAACAAAGCTGCTTTTGCAGAATAAAAAATTGAATAATAAGCATGTGAAATAACCGCACTATAAAAAGTTGTTCGTTCTGGAATAGAAAGATTGTTCTTTAAATCAATTTCTTCACTTATTCTTTTTAATGCTTTTGCTGTGATAAGCTCATTATCTGCTCTATCAAGTAAAAGTCTAACCTCTGAATCCATGTTTTATCGCCTCATTTAATATGGAATAATATTGAGAACCACCGTAAAATATAAAGTTATGTTTTGCTATTTCTTTTCCATAATTTTCTTCATCATCTAAAAGCATTTTTAAAAATTGATCTTTTGTAAAAACATAAGGATGTACTTTTGGTATGCTTGTTTCGCTTTCATAGCTTATTTGAGCCATTATTTTTTTAGAATCTTCATCAGAGATTATAATTATATCTAAATCAGAGTTTTTATTTTGTGTTTCTTTTGCATAACTTCCAGTTACTAATAAGATAAAAAATTTAGTAGGTATTTTATTTCTTATATTTTCTATTATTTGAAATGGAATATGTTTTTGATTTCGTGATTTGTATTCATTTAAAAATCCTACATAGTTTTGGGTAAAAATTGATTGTAAATTAAGGGTATAAAGAATAGATTTTCCAATTTTATCTGATAAAATTATTTTTTCATTAAGCAATCTCTTTAAAGCATTATAAATATAGCCTTTTGAACGTTTTTTTGTTATTTTTTGAATGTCTGAATAAGTTAATTTCTTCCAAGGCTCTTTAATAAAAGCCAAATCAATAATATATTCTTCTTTTAATATTCCCATTTTATAAGTCCTATTTTTTAGACTATATAGTCCTATATTTAAGACTTTATAAAACTTTCTATTTATTTAAAATTTATAAAAATTAAAGCAAATAAGGTAAAATATGCTCCCAGCGGGATTTGAACCCGCGTCTTCGGCGCGAAAGGCCAAAATCCTTGACCGGGCTAGACTATAGGAGCTTAGACTAAAGAATTAAATAATCTTTTATAAAGTTTTGGTTTTAGCAACAGAATTCTGCATTTCAAGACTTATTTGTCCAATATTAGAAATTATTACTTCATACAATCTTTTTATCATTAATTCAAGCATAGATTCTTTTA
>JAQUND010000052.1 GCA_028717785.1 Candidatus Nanoarchaeia archaeon
AGAATTTAATGCAGATTATTTTGTTACAGTAACTAGAACACCAGAAGTTTATAGAGGATTTCCATTTATTATTGAAGCAGCAATTGCTTATGGTGGAGATTTACCAAAAGATGAAAATGTTAAATTGTTAAGATTTGCAAATAGAGTTCCATTATTATATCAACAAGGAGCATGTGCAGTAACTGAATCATTTACAGACACAAGTTGGAAACCTTACGGATTACAACAATCCGGTTCTAATTTCCCAAGTGGACCAGCAGTAATTATATTACATATCTCTTCAGTTTGGGTTCCATTTACTTCTGAAGCAAAAGAAGCAATAGCTCATTACCCAGAAATTATTAAAGAAATGAAATTAGCATTACAAGAATGTGGAAGAAAGCTTGGAATTTATATTAGAAAACACGTAAGAGCTGCAGAACAAAAAGAAAAAATTAATTTATTTGAAAAATATATTCCGGAATTAGCAAGTTCATTAGCAACTTTAACTGAAACTAAAAAGGATGTATTAAAAGAACAATTACAAAAAATATTGAAAAAAGAATTGCCAAATTTAGAGGGAAAAAATGACCAAGAAGAATAAAAGTGCAGACGCATTAACAGCAATGGGAGAAAAGATTATCAAAGATATTGATAAAAATAAAAACCCAAGTATTATTGTTCCAATTAGAGCATTAAGTAATGTTATATTTAATGAAAAAACTAAAACTTTAGAAATAGGGGATAAAACTTCTGTAAGATCTTTTTTTAATGTTGGTCATGCAAAGAAATTTTTACAAACTGTTGAAATAGCTTCTATAAGTAAGGATTTAATCAATCAAGAAAAACACGCTAGTCTTAGAGATGTTTTCTATATGGCTAAGAGAACTATCCCTGGAACTAATGTTAATTTAGTTGATGAACAAAGTGAAAGTGATGATATTATTGAAGATTTAGAATTAATTTCTGGAAACTCAAGAGAACAGTTAAATATTAACGCTAACAAAAATGGATCTGTTGTTGGTAAGGTAACAATAGAAGATGCAGGCGATACAATTAGATGGGATAAATTAGGTTCGGGTGGTTGGTCTGTTCCAAGTAATGTAGAAAATATTGAATTTAAAAAAGTAGATGCAAAATATATTATTTACATGGAAAAAGCAGCTGTTTGGGAACGTTTGAATGAAGATAAATTTTGGGAAAGAGAAAATTGTATAATTATCAGTTCACAAGGTCAAACAACAAGAGGTATTAGAAGATTATTACAAAGATTATATGAAGAATTTAAATTACCTATTTATGTTTTAGCAGACTGGGATGTTTGGGGAGCATATATTTATTCTGTATTAAAATATGGAAGTATTAATTTAGCACACGCTTCAGAACATATGGCAATTCCAAGTGTAAGATATTTAGGAATTACAGCACAAGATATTGAAAAATATGGATTACAAAAGAATTTAATTAAATTAAATGATAAAGATATACCAAGAATAAAACAAGTTTCTGAATATAAATGGTTTAAAGATAATAAAGCCTGGCAACAACAGTTTAAAATGATGAAACAAATGAATGCAAAAGCAGAAATTCAAGCACTTAGTGCACGTGGTATTACATTTATTTCAAAAACTTATTTACCTGAAAAGATTAAAAACAAGGATTTTATTGATTAAGGAAATGTTTTTAAATTGTATATAAGTTCTTTATTTAGTGCCTCAGTAGCTCAGCAGGTAGAGCACCTGACTGTTAAATCTTATAGAAATCAGGTGGTCGCTGGTTCGAGTCCAGCCTGAGGCGTTTTTATTTTTAAGAAAACTTTATATATTCTTTAAAATGATTTTAAATTTACGAGCCCGTGGCACAGTCTGGTAGCGCACTGCTCTGATAAGGCAGGGGTCGTGAGTTCAAATCTCATCGGGCTCATTAAATATTTAAATAAGTTAATTATAATTATATTATGTATACTTGGAAAGAATGGAAAAAAGAAGTATGGCATCATAAACACTTAATTTTACTTTCTCTATTATTTTTATTAATATCTTTTATTCTTAATTATTTTGCAAGTATTTATGTTTCAGAAATTTCAAGTGTTGCAGCACCAGATTTAATTTTAGATCATCTTCCTACTTTTGATTTAGATTTTATTCTTACTTATGGTATTTTATTAATAATTGCACTTATTTTTTTATATCCTTTATTGTTTAAAGTACATTATTTTCATACTGTTGTAAGTCAATTTAGTTTGCTTGTATTAGTTCGTTCTATTTTTATTTGTTTTACTCATTTAAAAATTCCCGTAAATGCTTTAACATTTAAAGCACCGCATATAATTTCATTTTTTAGTGCCCAAAATGATTTATTTTTTTCAGGTCATACAGCTATACCTTTTTTAGGATTTTTATTATTTCATGAAGAAAAAATAGGTTATTTCTTTTTATTATCTTCTTTTATTATGGGAATCGTTGTTTTACTAATGCATGTTCATTATAGTATTGATGTTTTTAGTGCATTTTTTATAACATATGGGACTTTTAAATTTGGAAAATGGGTTTTTGGTAAAATTCATAAATAATCCAAATATTTATAAATGCAAATAAATAATTATTAAAAAGACACTATTTGTGTCAAAAGAGGTGTAAAATGGCAAAAAGAAAAACAACAGTAAAAAAAGAAGATAATATGATGCATATGCATTATCATTCTAAACCCGCTATGGTAGTAGCTGGAATTATTACTATAGGTATAGGTCTTTGGGCATGGATGTATAATCCTGAATTAGTAAAATTAATTTCTGTATTACTAATAATAATGGGTATAAAGAAATTACTTATGGCAGCAAAACCTTGTTGCTAATTCTTTTATTTTATATATTTATTTACAATAATCTTTATTAAGACAATTATCATATTTAATTATGGAAAAAGATCGATTAGAACAATTTGCTACTTTTGCCAATTTAGGTTTTTTATCTAGTAGACTCATAAATATATTAAATGGAAGAAATGATGAAGAAAAAGAACGAATGTTATTAGAAAGTATTGATTTATTAGAATCTGCCAAAAAAGGATTAGAACATACTAGATTTAATCCAGAAGGAGTAATGTTTTTAGATTATAAAAAAAATTTAGAAAATTATCTACTTGTATTCCCTTATTTTGGAATTGGAGGAGAACCAAAAGAATTTGATTGTTATATAGACACTTTAAAATTTTTAAAAGAAAATAAGCCTGTAGACGAATTATATACTAAAATATTAATTGGATTTTTTGATTATTTATTTAAATATTCAACTAAACAAGTAAAAAAATGTGCAGCTTAATTTATTTTATTTTAGCACCAGTTTCTATTTCTTTTTCTGGTCCTAATAGAACAACTTTTCCTTTAAATTCTGCAGCCAATAACATTCCTTGACTTTCAATTCCTCTAATAACTGCTGGTTCAAGATTTCTAACCATAATAATTTGTTTTCCAATTAATTCTTCTTCTTTATAATGTTCTTTTATACCTGCAACAATTTGAACATCATGTTCTCCTTTTCCTAATGAAACATCTAAAATTAATAATTTGTCTGCTTTTGGATGAGGTTTAACTGCTTTTATTTTAGCAACTCTTAAATCTACTTTTAAAAATTCATCTATAGAAATTTTATCTCCACAATCTTTTGCATCTTCTATTGTTTTCATTTTGGATATGGACCTTCTAAATCTCTTCTATCACAACAATTTTTATTTTCTTTACAAATATCTATAAAATAATGAGTATTACCTTCATCTACTCTTTTGCATTTATTACATGTACAATTAAGAGTGTAACAAATTACATTTTCTAAATTTTCTGGCATTTTAGATCTTTTTAAATAATGTTTCTCCTTTTTTTATACTTTTTGATTTTGCGTTACCCCACTTTAAATCAAATTCATCTCTATGTTTAAATCCCAATTGTTCTTCTATTTTTAAAGAGGTTTCTGGAATAAATGGATATACTAATTGAGATATTATTCTTAATCCTTCAGCTAAATTGAATAAAACAGATTGTAATTCTTCTTGTTTATTATTTTTAGCTAAATTCCAAGGTTCTTTTTCATTTACATATTTATTACATTCATCAATAAAATGCCAAATTTCGTTTAATGCATTATGTAATTCGTAATTTTCAATATAAGAATCAATCTTTTTAAAATCTAATTTTGAACTTAAATTTTTATCTTCTTTTCCCTTTGGAATTTTTGAATCAGTATATTTTTCACACATTGAAATAACTCTATTAAGTAAATTACCTAAGGCATCTGCTAATTCTGAATTATTTCTATTGATTAATGCTTCTTCAGAGAAATCTCCATCATCTCCAAATGGAATACTACGTAATAAATAATATCTCAATGTATCTGCAGAATATTTTTCAGCCAAACTATTTGGGTCTATTGCATTTCCTAAAGATTTAGACATTTTTTGTCCATTAATTGTTAAAAATCCATGTACAAATAATTGTTTTGGTAATTCATAACCTGCACTCATTAACATTGCTGGCCAAATAACACAATGAAATCTTAAAATATCTTTTGCTAATAAATGACAATTTGCAGGCCAGTATTTTGGAGCCCCTGTTATATAATTTGGAAGTGCATCAAACCATACCCAAAAATGATGATTTTTATCTATAGGTAATGGAATTCCCCAATCTACATTTGGTCTAGATATACTAATATCTTTTAATCCCATTTTTATAAATTCTACAACTTCATTTTTTCTAGAATTTGGAAGTATAAAATTAGGATTTTTTTCTATATATTCTAAAATTTTATTTGAATATTTTGTTAATTTAAAAAAATAATTTTCTTCTGATATTAATTTTGGTTCTGTTTTATGAAAAGGACATTTTCCATTTACTAAATCTGATTCAGTGTAAAAACATTCACAACCTTCGCAATATAATCCTTCATATTTTCCTTTATAGATATCTCCTTTTTCATAAACTTTCATAAAAAATTCTTTTACTAACTTTTTGTGTTTATTTTCTGTAGTTCTTATAAATCCATCATTAGAAATATTAAGATTTTTCCAAGTTGTAATCCATTTTAGAGCCATTTGATTAGTATATTCTTTTAAATCTTTAATTCCTGCTTTTTCAGCAGCTTTTACTGTTTTTTGAGAATTTTCATCTAAACCAGTTAAGAAAAAAACATCTTCTCCTTTCATACGATGCCACCTAGCAATTGTATCTCCTGCAAAAGTTGTATATGCATGGCCAATACTAGCTATATCATTTACATAGTAGATTGGAGTTGTAATGTAAAATTTCATTTTATTGCTCCTTTAACATAAGGCATTTCCTTTTCTATAAGTTCTATTATCTCTTTTTTATATTTTGTGTTTAAAGAAATTCCAGTATAATTTGGCTTTTTATGAATAATTAACCATCCTAATTTTGATAATTCTTTTATTATTAAGTCTAAATTTTGAAATCTTTTAAAATGCTCAGTTCTATCATAACAAGCATTCCAGTTATCTTTTCTAGCTAATTTGAACATAATTTGTGCTTTTTCCAGTTCTAAAGACATAAAATATGTATATTTCTTTAACTTTTAAATGTTTCTATTTTTGAAATATATATTTAACTAATAGAAAGATTTAAATATAAGTTTGTTTTACATTTGTCATACAAATGTAAAATGGAAGTCAAACAAAATAAATCATTATTTTTGGAACAATTTGGGGATACTCCTCAATTAAGAGTTATGGATTTTCTTATAGACAATCATTTCTTTGATTATCCTATGACTGAAATAGCAAGAGAAAGCAATGTCAGTTATAATTCCTTGAAATTATTTTTTCCTAAACTTGTAAAATCCGCAATTTTGATTAAAACTAGAAGAATCGGAAAATCTGATTATTTTAAATTAAATTTGGAAAATCAATTTGTTAAAAATTTAATAAAATTGGATTGGATATTAACAAGAAATAATGTGTTTAAAGAAGAATTAACTATTTCTATATAATTATAAACCTTTTCTATCTAATTGGTTGTTTAAAATTACAGCAACGTGAGAAGCAAAATATACTTGTGGGCCAATATTAATTGGAATTACTTTTTTATTTTTAATTAAATCTTTTTTTTCTTTTGTTGGGATACCATCTTCATCTCCAATGATAAAAACTGGATTTTCTTTTATTTCTATTTTGTCTATATCTTCTCCTTTTTTATCTAATAAGTAAATATTTCTATCCTTTAATTCTTCAACTACTTTTGTAAAACCTTTTTTTTCTACAAAACAACCAGGATAAGGATTATTTTTTATTCCTTTTTTATATTTGTATAAAATTCTTTTTATTAAACCAGCAACATCTTTTTTTGATATTGGTAAATTTTCATCATATTCAAATTCAATATGTTTTGGTGGATCTGGTGGACCATTAAGAATTAAATGTAATTTTACATCTTTTCTGATATCATGAGATAGGTAAAATGCATTTATTACCATATGACAAACTATATCTAATCTTCCAGCTTGCATTAGATCATCAAAATTACCTGATGTTCTTCCTTTTGTTGAATAGTAAATGAATTCTCTCATTTTAATCACTTATAATTTTTTTTAAATAATAAATTGCAGAAAATATTGAAAATAAACTGAAGGAAAATACTGCAATTAAATAATTAAATCTATCTCCTATTTTTTTGTTATACTCATCTTCTGATAAAGAAATAGCATTAAATTTAAAATTAAGGGCAGAAGTAGTTATAAAATTTTTATTGTAATCTAAATATAAATCATAATCTTTTATATTTTTATTAAGTCTAAATATTATAGATGTAACCATTCCAGTTTCATTTTTTTTAATGAACCAATCAGTATTATTCATTTCTTCATAGATACTAATTTCATTTTTTCTAATATATAATTTAGAATTTTCGACATTTATAGATATATTTATTGGATAAACTAAATCACATTTTATAGTATCGTCGCTAACTAGATATTCTTTATTGTTTAAACTAATACAATTATTTATATAAATATCTTCTGAATTTTGAATATTTTTAATTTCAAAAGGATAAATTTCTATATAAGACTTTCTAACTTCGGAAATTCCTACTATTAAAATAAAAATGATTAACATTAGGGCAGTAATAAGATAGGGTATATTATTTTTTGTTTTGAATATATTATATTTTGTATCCAAAATTAATAAAATTTCTTTTAAAAATGAATATTGACTATATAAAATAAAAATATAAGCAATAATAGATAAAAAAATTAGAGGGTACATATTGTTTAATAATTGTTTAGAAAATAACAAAGTAATCATACTATTTGTTAATGGATAAATTAGTGAAAATGAAGAAATAAAAAAAATAAATAATAGAATTAATTTAATATAAGGTAGTTTTTTACTAAACCATATAAGAATTATAGAAGTTGCTAAAAAAATTAGTAATCCTAAAGAAATATTAAAATTTGTTATTAATGAAGAAATTGCTAATCCACATAAAGATAATCCAATAAATTTTTCTAAATTTTCTCTAGTTTTAAAACCTTTAAAAAGGCTATGAATTCCTATTAATAATAAGATTATTATTCCTATAATAAATTGATAAGATTTTATAAAAATAAATAATATAAAAATAACTAATAAAAGATTATAAAACCAATTTCTTTTAAACCATTCTATTAATTTTTGTTTATTGCTCATTTTGATTTTATGCTCCCGCCGAGCCAGAATTAATTTGTCCGCTTTGCGCGTAATTTAATGATTTCTAAGCTATTAATGTAAAAGATGAAGTAATATATAAAAGTTGCTAGAATTACATAACACAATTTTTATATATTAACCTTTATATTCTATTAACTTATGAGTAAAATAAAAAGTTATTTTATAGATGTAAGTAAAGTTTTAGAAGCTCAATCAAAGTTAAGCTCTAATATACATCATAAGGGATTAATAGGACAAAATAGAGAATTATTCATTCAAAATTTTATAATAAAATCATTTCCAAAAAAATTTGTTATTGGCACTGGAGAAATTATTGATTCAGAAGATAAATTAAGTAAACAAGCAGATATCGTAATTTATGATGAATTTATGCCTTCATTCGATTATGGGTCTTCGAAGCATTTTCTAAGTAGTGGTGTTTTAGCTCATATCGAGGTAAAATCTAATCTTACTTCAAATGAATTAAAAAAGGCTTTAGATATTACAAAATCTATTAAAGTCCTTAATAGAGATATCGATGCTTCTATGCATTTTGGAAGGTTACCTAAAAAATTAAGTTCATTTATTTTTGCATATGAAGGAATATCTAAAGAGACATTTAAGCAAAAAATGCAAGAATATTATCACAATGAAGAAGATATAGATAATGTTATAGACGCAGTGTGTGTATTAAACAAATACGTAATGGTAAAAACTTTTGATAAAGATGGAAAACCAACTATGGCTTTTTTTGATACTGAAGAAGATAGTCTTATGGCTTTTTTTGGAAGATTATTTGATGCTATGCATAAAAATTGGGCTGGAACTCCAAATATATATAAATATTTAGGAGATTTAAAATTTAAACAATTTTAACTTTTAATTATATTCATTTTTTATTTTTCTTATCAGTTAATGATTTTTTAATAATTTCTATTTTTTTCATTAAATTATTGTATTTAATATCATTCTGTTTGTCTCTATAGTATTCTAATAATACAGAAGATATAAAAAAGATAATTAAGGCAGATAATATTCCTACTCCAAATCTGATATATATTTCTTTCCGATATTCTTTTTTAATATTTTTAAGATATAAATAAAACTTAGCATTAGATGCTTCAGAAATACCCTGTTCAGGTTCTATTATTAATAATTGCCCGTTTGTATCTGTATATATAAGAGAATTTAATTTTCTATCAGGAAGTTCACCATATTTATTTATAATACAAGGATTATCGCATAAATAACCTTTTCCTAAAATAAATCTTATTCTTTCCCTTCCAACACTTTCTAAATCGGAATAAGTACTAATTACTCTATCTGCTTGTGGATAAAAAGAAAATATTTTTGATTTAATGGAATTACCTTTAAGTTTTATATAAACTTTTGTTTCATTAAAATTAGATAAGTTATATCCTTCTATTTGTATTAAATCAGAATTTTTATACACTTTGTAATCTTTTTCTTCTACTAATTCATTCCCATCTGAATTTTTCATTATAATTTCTTCTGGTTTTAATTCTTTAGGAAATTCTATATCAAAATAATTTCCTGCTGGAGTTATTATAAAACTAATTTCTGTTTCTTTTTTAGGTATATTAATTATCCATTGTAAATCTCTTAGTTCATATATATGTGAATGCCCACTTATCCAAAATTCATTAGTTGCATTTCCTGTGGGTTCATATGACTCTTTTTCTGGGAGATAAACTAATAATATTATAGCAAATATAAATAAAACTAAACACATAAATAAACTTATTTTTATTATTGGTTTCATTTTTATATATAAATAATTTATACTTTTTATAATTATCTATTTTTTCATATAATGTCTAAAGCTTTTATCATCAGGATTTAAACATTTAATAAAATTAGCTTTTTCTAAATCTAATAATACCCTACTTATAGAACTTCTATGTTTATTCAATTCTTTGGCTATTTCTGTAGCAGTTTTTGGATTATCTAATTTTTGGTATACTTCTTTTCTTAATTGACTTTTTTTAAGAAAAATCTCTTTTTTCCATTCTTTGTTCATATAACAATAGCGTAACAATTATTTAAAATCTGGAGTTACAGAGGCGTAACATTTATAAAATCACAAAAATACTTAAAAATATGAAAGAAAATGTAAGGAAAATAACTTTAGGTTTTGTTCTAAGTTGGTTAATGGGTATAATTTTTATATTTTTAGGATTAATAGCTTTAACAGAAAATGTAATTTTAGGAATTTTAACTTGTATTGGTGGGATGTTAATTATACCTTATACAAACAATTTTACTAGAAAGAAATGGAATTTTGAAATATCAAGTGGTTTAAAGGTATTAATTGCTATAATTACATT
>JAQUND010000053.1 GCA_028717785.1 Candidatus Nanoarchaeia archaeon
CTGTTTTTGTGTTGCACTAGGAATTAATTCTTTTGATAATAATATATCTCCTATTTCCCATGCATCTTGATTTTTCATAATTGTAACAAAGAACATAAACTTATAAATATTTCCATTTTAAAGTAGTTACTTTTCTTGACCTTGTAATACAATAAGATCTTCTGTTGTTAATTTCTTTTTCTTTCTGAATTTTTCAAGAACATTTTGTGTTTTTTCCTTAAGTATTTGTTTAATGTGCTCTTTTCTACTTACTTCTTGCACTTTTCTTTCTTCTTGTTGTTTAAAATTAATTTTATTAGATTCTTTTAATTTGTCTTTTAATAAATCATTTATTTTTAAAAATTCTTTCTTAAATTCTATAAATTTATTAAATGCATCTTGCTGTTCTGTTCTTATATCATTTATTTTTCTAGATAATTGGATGAAATCGCTGTAACCATTCTTATTTACTGCGCTATTAATAATTTGTTGATGGAAATGCTGGGATTTTTTCTTACTTTCTTTTAATTCTTTATTTAATTTATCTATATGTTCTATTAATTCATTTATTTTACTTTCTTTATAGATATTTTTTAAAGAATTTAAACGTTTCATTAATTTTTTTTCATTTTCGAAAGAAGTCTCTGTTTCCAATCTTTTTTCAATTTGTTCTATATTTCTTTGAATTTGATAAGGATCTTCTTTTATTTTATATTTTTCGAATATTTCTTTTTTCTCTTTATCTAACTCTTTTATTTCTCTTATAATATGGCTAACTTCATCGTTATATTTATCTCTCTCTTTTTTCATATCACGAATAGAAATATTAGATTCATCGGTTTTTAATTTAATCTCTTTAACTTGTTGTATTAATTTATTAATTTCTTGTTTAAGATCTTCTTTTTTCTTAAACCAGAATTCTTTTTTTTCGTTTAAATGATTAAGTTGTTTTTTTAAAGCAGAAATGTCTCTACTAAAATTACTTTCATTTTTAGTTGATTCATGTACAATTGTATGCATTTTGAAAGGAGGTTATTGGCCTTAACCAAATAACGCACCTAATCCAACTGCAGCTTCTTGTTTAGATTCTTTCTTTTCTTCTTTAGCTTCTTCTTTCTTTGCTGTTGTTGCTACTGGTTGTGCTACAGGCATTGCTGATTCTTTTATAGCTTCATCAATGTTTACACCATCAAGAGCTGCTACTAATGCTTTTAACTGAGAATCATCTTTTTTGATTCCAGCTGCATTTAAAACACCTTTTAGGTTAGTTTCGCTTATTTCTTTTCCAGCTTCGTGCAACAAAATTGCTGCGTGTATTAATTCCATCTTGTTTCCTCCATTAATATGATCTCTTACTTATTTTTTTATCTTGTAAGCTTTTTAGTAAATCCTGAGCTTTTTGTGAATCCTCTTCAAATTTATTAAGATTTACTTTTGATTCACTAGAATGATGTTCTTCTTTATGTTCTACATGTACTTCTTTTACAGGTTCATGTTTTACTTCTACTTTGTGTTCAACTTTATGTTCTACTTCTTTAACATGATGTTCTGTAACCTTACTTATTATTTCTAATGTGTTTGAATCAAGCTTAGCTTCTATTGCTTTATCTTCTATTGTTGCTTTTGCTATCATTAATTTAATATTTTGTTTCATTGGATATTCAATATTAAATGCTAAATTAAATGCTTTAGTTGCTGCTAATTTAATATCATTAATGTATTTTTCTTCATCAATATTTAATACATCTTTTTCAAAGATTAAACCATTATCATAAGTTGCTAGTAAATTGATTCCTATTTTCATAGGTTGAATTCCTAATTTAGCTAAAACTGAAGCAACCTTATCAGTAATAATTCCCCCTTCATGAACAATTAATTTATCTTCTTTAATTGCAATCTTTCCACCTTCAACTCCTGTTTTAAGACCTACTTGTCCTAATTCTCCAATAATTGGACCTGGAGTAAATTCAGTTGGACCTGCAGAAATAGTAATATCATTTGGAGCTATTTGTCCTGGTTTTGCTGCAGATGAACTTCTATTTTTAATTAATAATTTAGATAATTTAAATGAACCTTCTTTTGAAAAAATTAATAATGGAATTTTAAATCTTAAATAACTTCCAAGTTTTTCTATTCCAGGTTTTTTAGTTTTAACTTGTTCTAAAGCTATTTTTAATAATCTAGATTTAGTCATTCTTATAATAAATCCAGGTTTTAATTTGAAACGGATTTTTTGTAATTGCATAGAAGGTAAGCTAGTTCCATCTACTATTCCAACTACTGGATACTCTTCTAAAAGTTGTTTTATTTCTTCAACTTCCTGCTTTTTCCACTTTTGCACTTTCATTTTTCTTAGTTAAAAATCCTTTACCAATTTCATATGGTTTACCCATAGTAAATTTTAAAATTATATTTTTAATATTGTTTTTACCTTGAGCTAATGCTTCAGTAATATGAGTACAAACAAAATCAATATTTTCTACAAGATCTTCATCTTTCATAGCTTCAGTTCCAACAAATACTTTTAGTGTAGGTTCGCTTCTTGTAGTAACACGAACTGTTTTTTTTAATTTAGTTACAATTGGTTTTAAATCAATATTACCAGGAACAACACATCCTGCTTTTGGATTTGGCATTTTTCCTCTTGAACCTAAAGTTCTACCAAAAGTTTTAGCTACTTCAGCCATTACATTAACTTGAGAAATAAAGAATGAACATTCATTTGCTATTTTTTTAGCATCTTTTTTACTTTTTGCATAATTTGGAAAATCATCATTTACTATAACTAAATCACAATTTTCTTTAGCATTTTTTAATAATTGTTTATCAACGAAAGCACATACCTTAATTGGTTTTCCCCTTTCATGAGGTAAAGCTAAATATTGATCTACTTTTTGATCTTCTCTTTTAAGATCAATTCCTTTTAAATTTATAATAAGATCAAGTGATTGAGAAAAGTTTCTTTTAACGTTTTCTTCTCTTAATGCTTTAATTGCTTCTAAAATTTCCTTTTTTTCCATTTAAGATCCTCCTACCAAAGGTAGTTTAACGGATTTGAAATTAGGATGATTAACATTTATAAAGCTTATTATTTCAAAAAATTATCTATTTAATAATGATTTAGCGATTTTACAATATCCTTCACGAATACCAACTAATCCAAAAATTCCTGTAGTAACATACACTGGAAGAATAATTTGAGTAAAAGTTGGAAAATTTTCATCTAATTCATATAAACCATATGAAGCACCAGCAAGATAAGATAATTGTGTTATAGTCAGACCTGCTTGAATTAAACTACTAGTAAATTTAGATCTTTTATTAGTTTCTATTGTTTCTTCTAAATTTTCCATTTTAATTCTTATTTACAAAAAAATATAAAGCTTATTATTTTAGAAAAATACCTTGTAAACATACAAATGTTCAAAAAATAACTTTTGTGTTTCTAATTTTTTAAATTTATACTTATGTTTTTTTATTATTTTTTCAACATCTCCAGTTAAAGAAGAACAAACGAATAGGATATTTCCACTTTTTTTCAAATGTTTTTTTGATTCTAATAAAAACTTATCAAGTAATTCGTAACCTTTTTTTCCGCCACTTGTAATTAAGGCTGAATCTTTTGGTTCTTTTTTATCTTCTGGTAGGTAAGGAGGATTAAATATAATTAAATCATATTTTCCTTTTACTTTTTGAAATAAATCAGATTCTATTGCATTAATTCCTTTTTTTATACATAAATTAACTGCATTTTTATTGATATCTGTAGCTAGAACATCTTTTGTTTTTGTTAAAGCTGCTTCAGCTAATATTCCAGAACCACAACCCATATCTAAAACTTTTCCCTTAGAATATTCTAAAACATACTTTCTCAATAAAAAAGAATCATCACTTGGTTCGTAAATCATTTTACTAATCTATAATAATCCTTTACTCTAGAAATAATATTTTTTAAATAATATTTTTCAATTTTTTCTTCAAATAAATTAATTAATGATTCATTTTCATTAATTCTATAACCTTCATTAATTTTTTCTATTAAAAATAAATCTTTTAATCTTTTTAATTGTCTTCTAATATTTGAATGAGCAATTCCTTTCATAGGTAATTTTTGATTCTTTCTTAATTTTATAACTCCATTTTGAATATCTTCTGAAGATAAAGGAGTTTTTGAAGTTGTCAATAAATGAAGAACATCTACAACAACATCTCTAGAATCACCAGGTTGTAATAAACCAGTAGATAAACAAAGTTTTCTAATTATTTCTCTTTTTTTTAATTTGCTAGGATTTTCATACCTTCTTAGTGTTATTTCAGCCAACGGTATATCTCTAGCAATTGATTTTTTAACCATTGATTTATAGAATGTTCATTCCTTTAAAAATCTTATCCTTATTAATTATATTCTTAAGTTAACAAATGTTTATATAATCTGTTAATTAAAACAAACTATGGATTTAATTGCATGTTTATCATCGGGAAAAGGAACTTGGGGTCATGTTAATAGATTAATTGATGATCAGGAATGGGAAAATATTTATTTAATAACAAATGAATTTGGAAAAGAAAATTTTCATCCAGAAAAAAAAGTTGAATTAATAATAATAAATTCTAGTCAAGGATTAAAAGAGTTAAGAGATGAAATTGAAGGAAAATTAAAAGATAAATTAAAAATAGATGCAGCAGTAAATTTAGTTTCTGGAACAGGAAAAGAACATATGGCTATACTAGGAGCATTATTAAAAATTGGTGTTGGTATTAGATTGATGGCTCTAACTAAAAATGGAATTGAAGAAATATAGTAAAATTTATATCTAATCTAAACACAAATAAATTATGAACTTATTCAAAGATATCTTAAAGGATTCTGAAACATTAATAGTAGATGAAATTGCATTAGATTTTGATTATGTTCCTAAAATAATAAAACATAGAGAAAATGAACAACAATATATTGCTACTTGTATAAAACCATTATTACAAGGAAGAAATGGAAAAAACTTATTTGTATTTGGTTCTCCTGGAATAGGAAAAACATGTGCAATAAAATGGATTATTAGAGACTTAGAAAATGAAACTGATTCTGTTCTTCCAATTTATATTAATTGTTGGAAAACTGAAACAAGTTATAAAATTATAAATGAAATATGTAGACAAGTTGGTTACAAATTTACTTTAAATAAAAAAACAGATGAACTAATAAGAGATATTTCAACTTTATTAAATAAAAAATCAGCAGTTATCATTTTTGATGAAGTTGATAAATTATTAGAACAGGGAATTTTATATTCATTATTAGAAGATATTTATAAAAAAACTATAATACTAATCACAAATAATTCTAATTTATTAAATGAAATGGATCAGAGAGTAAAATCAAGATTATTAGCTGAATCATTGGAATTTAAACCTTATAATAAAGAAGAAACAAAATCTATTTTAAAAGAAAGAAGAGATTATGCTTTTGTAAAGGGTATCTGGGATGAAGAAGCTTTTAATTTAATCGTTGATAAAGCCTATAGTTTAAATGATATGAGAACAGGATTACATTTAATGAGAGAATCTGCTTTAATAGCAGAAAATAATTCTTCTAAAACAATTAAAAAAGAATTTATTGAAGATGCAATTAAAAAATTAGGAGATTTTAAAATTAATGAAAAAACTTTTGAAGAAAAAGAAAATGTAATATTAGATTTAATTAAATTAAATTCTGGGAAAAAAATAAAAGAATTACACGACTTATTTATTAGTAATGGAAATGAAATGCCTTATAGAACTTTCTTTGATAAAATTAAAAAATTAGAAAAAACAGGACTAATTGTTACAAAAGAATTAGAAGGACCAGGAAAATCAACCATTGTTAATTATAGTTCTAATAAAAAATTAGATGAATTTTAAATAAATTTATAAATATAAAATTAGAGAAAAGTTTATGGTAAATGGATTATATAACCCTGCAAATATAAAACAATATTTCGGTACTCAAATTATAACTGAAAGTGGTACAGTTTATCAAATTAGTTTTGAAGGAACAATTAAAGGAAAACAAAGTATTGAAGATGGTTATCTTAAATTAATTGCTGGAATAGATCCAGAATATTATGATTCTGTTGATGAAGGATTAGATTTTAAATCAAATCCAAAAGCAATTGAAAGATTAGATGAAATAATTCGTAATTGTGGTCAAGAATTAAAACCAGGATTATGTTTAATTGCAAGTTTAATTCCAGAATCAATTCAAGAAAAAGGAAGAAATGGAATAATAACTTCTCCAATAAAAAGTATTAAAAGATTAAATTAAACGAACAAATTCTATATTCTCTAAAATATATATTCGAGTAAATTGCAACTTGCAAGGTGTGCGCGCAGGGTTTATAAAGAAAATTTCTTTTAATAGAATTGAGGTGATAAATATGACAATAAACCATCATATCTTAATGGATCAGAAAGTAATAAGGAGAGTTTTTAGCGAAACTTTCAGTAATTTACCAACTGATAGATTAGTAATAGGAGTGAGTATAAAATGAATGACATATACTCCAAAAGAACAACAAGAAGAATGTTAGAGGATGATGAAATCGATTCCATAGAAGCAGGATTTATGGAAGGATACAATCAATAACCCAAAACATTAATAAATTAACATATGATAACACTAATTTATGAAAATACTTGCATTTGTAGATTTACATAGTAATATTACATATTTAAAAAGATTAGTTGAAAAAGCAAAAGAAAAACAACCTGATTTTTTAGTTTGCGCTGGAGATATCTCTGATTTTGGTAATGATATTGAAAATATTTTCAAGGAATTAGAAAAATTAAAAATTCCTATGTTAATAATTCCAGGTAATCATGAATCAGTAGATGTTATAAATCAATTATGTAGAAAATATAAATTTGCTATTAATATTCATCGTGGATTATATGAAATAAATGATTATTTATTTTTTGGATATGGTGAAGGTGGATTTGATATGGAAGATCCAGATTTTGAAAAAGTAGCAAATAAATTTAAAAAAGAAATTAAACCTGGAAAAAAAGTAATTCTTGTTACTCATGCTCCAGTTTATGGAACAAAAGTTGATTATTTAAATAAATTAGGACATAGAGGAAATAAAAGTATAAGAAGATTTATTGAAGAAGTTCAACCTAAATTAGCAATTTGTGGACATTTCCATGATACTGAAACACAAATAGATAAAATAAAAAGTACAGTAATAATAAATCCAGGAAAAGTTGGAAAAATAATTCTAATATAAAAAAATTAACCCCCCTTACTGTCGCGGAAACACCTCTTTTCCCCGAAAGTTACTTCAAATAAGTATGTTTTATAGAGGATAATTTTATTTAAATATCTTTCTATGATTAAAAGTTTTAATCAAATTAAAAGAACTAAAATTGGTTTAACAATAAACAAAACTAATTTAATTAAATAAGGTAATAAATTAATAAAAATTAATAATAAACAAAATAAACTTACTAAAGAAAATATTTTATTTACCTTTTTACTATCTTTTATAAAATAAGAAATACCAACACTAAACATTCTTCCACCATCTACTGGACCAAGAGGTAATAAATTAAATAATCCTACTCCAAGATTAATTGCATATAACCAGAAAAATAATTTAGCTAACCAAAGCATAAACATTGGAAGTAAATTTCCTTTTCCTTCTTTAGGTATAACATCAATACTAGAAACAACAATTCCCATATAACCTTTTGTTTTATCATCGGGTCTTTCTGTTGCAATTATTTTATATGAAGAAACATTTGTTGTTATAAAAACTTCATCTTTAGGTTTTAAATTTACAAGAACATCACTAAAATTATTTGGATTTTGTATTGTTATATTATTTATACTTAAAATTTCTTCTCCAACTTTCATTCCTGATAATTCTGCTGGAAAATCTTTTTCTAAACTATTAACTTGAACTCCATTCATTGAAACAAATGAATAAGCAATTGGATTTATTACTAATAAAGTTAAAATTAAAATAATTATTGAACTTAAAATATTTGAAAATGGGCCTGCAGATAAAACTGCTAATTGATCTTTTTTTGATTTTTTTGCCATTTGTTTTTCATCAGGTTCTACAAATGCTGCAAGTATTGGACCTAAAAATGCAAATCCAGAAGATTTTATTTTTGTATTACATAAACGAGCATAAACCCCATGTGAAAATTCATGAACAACTGCAACAAATAATATCGCTATAATCCAATGCCAAAAAGATAATACAGGTAATCCTGCAACTTTTACTCCTGGAAGAACTGGAGCAAGTAATGGAGTTGTATTTGGAATCATTATTAATTTATAAGTTCCTTTAACTAAAATATAAAAAATAAATATCATTCCAGCAAAACCAGTAAAAATACTTAAATAACCTAAATATTTTAAAAATCTTGGATATTTATTTGCTAATTTATCCATTAATTTTATTCCTAATTTAGTTTTGTAAAGAACAAAAATTTTGTTTTGGATTTCAAATTTATTTTTATAGATTAAAAAAAGAATGAAAATAATGGAATAAAATATTATTGCAAATAATAAATCATAATTCATTTTTACTTATTGCTCTTTTTTATTGGTCTAAGTATTTTATAACCACAGCGTCTACATGCTATTTTTCTATCAATAACTTTTTGTGAAGAAGCTCTCATTTTTGTTTTACATTTTTTACAAACAAAAATTCCACTAAATAATCTTCTTGTTGCTTCTGGAAATTTTGCCATTATGTTCTTAATACCTTCTGATTCAATATAATCCAATAACTAACTTCTTGACCTTCTTTAACTTGAGCTTTCATATCTTCTGGAATTTTTATATCAAAAGTTTCATATGATGCTGAATCCATAACATTTGCAATATCTCCAGTTATACTTAAAACTTGAGCTGTTTTCTTTTCAATAATTGGAACTTCAAATTTATCATGCGCGGATTGAACAACAATCTTTTTTTCTCCATTAATAATACCAGAAGCTTCTACTCTAAATTTAGCATGTCCGTGTTTACCTGGAGCAGATTTATCAATTTTTTTTATTATACAAGCTACACCATCTAAAACTACATAATTTCCGATTCTTAATGTATTCGGCTCAACCTGCTTTATATCTGACATAAAAGTTTTTTGTTAGAAGGAATTTATAAAGGTTTTGCTTTAATTTTATTTGTTATACAAACAACCTTCACAAGTTCTATACCTTTTTCCATCCTCTTTTTTAATTGTTAATCCTTCACAATTAATGGATTGAACAATAGAAGTAAAATAATTAGGACTTATAAAAAAATGTTCAAGATAACCACTCCCACCACAATTATTTTCTGGATTTTGTATATGAAATTGTATTCCTGGAATTTTATTTAAATCTGTAAGTGTTTTAAAATCTTTTTCAAATATTCTGGTTATATCTTCTGCTTTTTTAAATAAATCTCTTTTTTCCCCATAAATATTTCTTTTTTCATCGAAACCTAATTCACATACCATTTTTATTTTCTCCTTTTCTTTGTTTTAACAATTTCTTGAGAAAGTTGTTTTTCCATTAAATCTGAAATTGATTTTTCTAAAAATTTAATTCTCAGTTCCATTTCAAAATTTTGTTTTGATAAATTAGCTATAGCTATCCATAATTGAGCTAAGTTTGGATATGCTGATTTTTCAATTGCATCTTTATGTTTAAAAGATTCTCTTATCTGTAATTCTAAATGTTTTCTTAATAATACTTCAACATTATCTCTCCAACTATTTTTCATTTTTTTAATTCCTTTAATAATATTTCTTCAATTCCAATTAAATTTGATCTTTGCAATGCTTCAATAATTTGTTTTTCAGAATATAAATTTGGTTTTATTTCTAAATTTTTTTTTGTACTTTCGGCACACATAAACACTCCAAGAGCCACACAAGTACCATGAGGATCCCAATTGCAG
>JAQUND010000054.1 GCA_028717785.1 Candidatus Nanoarchaeia archaeon
GAAGAGTCTAACCCGCCTCCACCAGACATTCTTCCTGTTTCAGTACCATGAAGTTTATACCCTCCATATAATACATTATTATAAATAGAACCCATAAAACCAGAGTGTTCTTCATTTTCTTCAATATTATTTTCTTTATCAAAGAAATTAAATGATAATTGATTTTCTTTTATCTCTTTTATTTTATTTTCTTGAACACCAAATTGTGATATTTCTTTTGTAATGTGATTATATTCGACAATCAATTTTGCAAAGTCATAACCCTTTTCTGTAGCATATCGTTCTAATGTTTCTTTATTTAACACAAGATCTTTATTTTTTGTCAATAACTCATTCTCTTTGTCATCTAATAAAGGTGTAAAATTTGGTATACTTCTAAATACTTCAGATAGTTGTTTACTACTATTTATATTGACTTGTTTGCCTGCAATATTATAAATACTATTTTCAATCTCTTTTGCTTTTTCTTTAAGTTGATTAGAATACTCAACCATATAATTCATATCTACTTGAACACCTGTCATTTCAACATCTATTATCATCTTGATAGCAGGAATAATATAATTATAATAATTGTCTTTTACAAAAGAATCTTCTAATTCAAATCTTTTTTCAAAATATTCTTGAACTTGATAAGTCAATATAGAGTCCATACAAGCATATTCTAATAATAGTTCTTTAGGAAGTTTTGTAAAATCTTGCAATTTAAATTTTTTTAAATATTGATTTAACTTATTTTCATAACCACCATAATTTGTATACAACCATGCAAGAGACTTTAATCCATTTGGACTATTTTCATTTAAAATATGAGCTGCAGTCATTGTGTCAAAATCACACCGTGCATTAAATATTCCTGCTTGTTTTAACATCTTTATATCATATTGAGGATTTTGATATGTCCATATTATATCTTTTCTTTTAAATAATTCAATTAATAAGTTTTTATCTATCTTGTCAAATAAACAAAAATGTCCTTCATAAAAATTAAATGAAAATTGTATACTGTAGATTTTATCTTTGATCCAATTCAACCCTGTTGTTTCTGTATCAATCGAAATTTTCTTAATATCTTTATTATTAATTAAATTATTCAGAAATTCATTTGGATTAAGCTCTTCATAAAATTTACATTTCTGAATTCTTCTTACTTTCTCTTTTAAATTATCAATGGCTCTTTTTATTTGCTGTATTGAAAATTTATACTCATATACATCTAAAACTTCATTATCTTTTATCCATTGATATAGTGGCGGTATAGGAAATATGTTACAATTATATTCTGAAGAATAAATAAAGGCGTCATCTAGTTGATACAATTGTTCTGACCCATTAACTGGAATAAAAAAATTATTATATTTAAGTAATTTACTTTCTGTAATAGTATACAATGCTCTTCCAGTTGTTATAATGACTTTTGGTTTTAGTTGTTTTATAATTTTATCAATATGAAATTCTTTGCACTTACTATATGTATGTACTGTATCCGATGAAGAGAATCCACTTGGAGTACAACCTAATGCTGGGACTAATGCAAAAGAATATTGTGATAATATATTAAAACAAATTTTTTTAAATGGTTCAAATCGCACCGATGTTTCTTTATGTTCTAATAAAATTAAAATATCAACATCTTGCTGTGGCCTATTTTGTATAATTTCTTTATATGTATCTTGAAAAATAGCATTTTTTCTTGCTGGACAATTACAACTCGGCATTTCTTTTTTTTGAAAAAAATCATTCATTATTATTTCCTTATTTATAATATATAAAAGTTATTAAATTTTTTCTACAAGAATTCCTACATTTTGTAACAATTGCATTCCCGATAAATCTCTATACTCTTCTCGATAAAATACTTTTTTAATCTTACTTTGTATTATTAATAAAGAACATTGAAGACAAGGCATTAAAGTTATATATAATGAAGCATCTTTTGTAGATAATCCTTGTGCAGCAGCCTTACAGATGGCATTAGTTTCCGAGTGAATCACTTCTTTTTTTGTAACAATATTTCCTTGATCATCAATCTCTTCACAATCATTAGACATCCCCGCAGGCATTCCGTTGTATCCATAAGCAATAATATTATGATCCTTTACAATTATACATCCCACTTTATTTCTTATAGCTTGAGACATCTTAGAAGCTTCAATTGCCATATTTATATACATTAAATCATACTGCTTAATTCGTTCTTCATTCATAACTTTTTACAATATTTTTTATCATATCAAAATCACGTTCATATACATGAAAACTATTTACTTTCCAAATAATTTCACCAATTTTAATAGTATTATATTTTTCTTTTAATTCATTATAAAATTTATTATATACAAAACAATGCCAAGGAAAATCTGAAAAAAATCCTGCCTTAAAATCATTACTTCTCATATCAACTATATAAATTAATTTATTATTTCTAATAAATTGTTGAGTATAAAATGTACAAATATAATCACTCATTCTGTTTTTATTATACTCTTTAGTTATTGACGGACGATTATAAATCATACATGCTCTACGAGAATCTTGATTATTTACTAATTCATCTAATGAAAAGTTATATTGATAATAATTTTCTTTTGAAAAAATACACCATCCATAATTTGAGTTTATTTCTTTTTTATTATCTTTAGTACATACTTGATTCCAAATTTGAATATCATCTACATAATTTATAATTGATAAAGATTGTGATAAATACCAATTTAATTCTTTTTTAACATAATTTTCTGGAGTTTTACGTATATTATTAAAATTTAAATTAGGTTGCAATGGATTTAATTTATCGATTTTAATACATAATATCTCTACACATTTAACACCGGTCTTATCAACAATAAAATCTTTTTGTTGAATTTTATTATAAAATTCTAAAATATACGGAAAAATAATTTGTTCATTGTTCATAAATAATCTCTTCTAATAATTGCTTATATTGTAATTGTTTATCATGATGAAATCTAAAGTAATATTGAGGATGAGGAATTTTATAGTATTTGATATTTAATTTTTTAATTAATTTTTCTGTTTTATTTCCTAATGCAATAATTTTGTATGGATTTATTAAATTAATTTCTTCTTTTAATAATTCAAGATCTTTATCTTCATTTAAAGTTTTATATGCATTTGTTAAATAAAAATTATTATAGTTCATTAATGATAACGCTTCATGTAAAAATCTTGATGAATTATGCAAATTAGTAAATGTTTTATTCATTTCTTTACCATAAGAAAATTTTGTATTACCTCCATATTTTTCTCCTATTAACATAATAGAATTATTAATAGATCCAATGCTTTCGTATTTTTTATATTTATTATAATCTACATTTTCTAAATCTAATAAAAAATTATCTTTTATAAAATCGATTTTATATTTTTGTAAAATACTTCTTTCAAAACAAATATTAAAATAATTTTCTTCTTTTTCAATCTCATTTACATTTACATAATCTTCTCCTCGAGTTTCAAATATATTTTTTTTAAAATCAAATGAAGTATTACAGTACAATAGTATAGCTCCTTTAATCTGAAGAATTCTTTCAATAAGATGTTGTTGCCATAATAATAATGCATCTCTTCCATCTTTTTTTAACATCGGATACACATATTCACCAAGATGAAAACGATCTACAACAGCATCATCATATTCTAGAGCTTTTTCTAAATAATATTGAGCACCTCCATTAGGTTTACTTTCTTTAATATATTTTAAATTATATTGTTTTACTAGTTGTTTTGCTAAAGTTGTTTTACCGACACCGTTGGGTCCTTCTAATATTATAAGCATTTAAAATAATCCTTTTTTAATTATCTTAGTATGATCTTGTACTGTTATAAATCTATTAATCTTTTGAATATCTACATTAAAATTTAAAATATCTATAGCCCACTGAATGGCAATTTTTGCTGTATTAACTGGAATTGCTTGACATATATGATTTATATTTTTAATGGGATTTTCTAATATAAAATCATTAGGCATTCCCATTAAATACATTAGTTCTTTTATTGTAAATGGTCTTATCTCTTTTGATATTGGATTTATAGTATTAAATACACTCTTACCACAAATAGCATTTATTTTTCCTTTAATGATAGAAGGACTTATATCCCAAAATCCTTTATTATCCAATAATTTATTTTTTATATATATTGCTTTTTCTTTAATATCTAGATCATCATTAAATATATCATTATTCTTATCATATTCCTTTAGTAAATATCTCCAAGTACTTATAACGTATTCAGATTTATCTTTATTCTCTTTTTTTATCTTATCTATTATATTATAATATATAATATATTTTAATAATTTTTTAACATAATTATTTTTAAGAACAACGTTATGAATATCATCTTGATCAACTATTAAATTTCTTAAATAATTTTCAATAGAAATTATTGGTTGATTATAATTTTTTAATAAAAAGGATTTGCTATTTTTTGATATGATTAAAAAACTTCTTAAACGATATTGAGGTAAGCCATAATTAATTGTATTAACTTTAATTAAGTTAATCTTATATAGATCTAAAACATTATTGAATTCAAAGATAGATTGAATTTTTTTAAGAACTTTATCACCTTCTTTTCCTATAAGTCCAGGAGCATTTTCCATTATTAAAATTTTGTTATTTTGCGCAATAAACCACTTTACTGTTTCAAAAATAAAATAATTTGTTTTAGATTCAGCAGATCGATTAGCACTATTTAACAATGATAATCCACCACATGGAGGAATTGCTAACATTAGATCAGTAAAATTTATCTTATTATCAAAAATATATTTTTTATATTCTTCTATTGATAGAGAATTGTTAATAAAATTATAATCTAAATAAGATATATTTACTTTTTTATTATTTATAAGATGTTGTTCATTTTTTTTAAACCCATCAAAAGAAAAAATATATTCATACTTTAATTCATCTTTAATTTCTTTATTATATTTTTCTTGAGCTAAATAAAAAGAACCAATTAATGGTATAAAATGTGTTATTGAATACATTAAAATAAAGTCCTTTTCTTAAACGGTATAGAATACGATAACTGCTTAAAATTTTGCATTGTATCTATCATTTTTTTAAAAACAACATCTGAAGAATACACTTGAATAGATTCAAATGAAGTGTCATAATATTTTTTTCTTAATTCTAAATTTAAAAATATTTCATTCATGTTAAATGCACATTCTTCTGCATTTGATAAATCTTTCTTTAAAAAAATTCCAAAATTTATTATTGTATTTAAACTTATATTATTTATTTTTGTATGTAATGACCAATCATAATCAAACAGTGGGATTAATCCAACACTAATCATTTCTAATTGTGCATATTCTATATTATTTCCATTTGCATCTGAGTTAATATTATAAAAAGAACAACCAAATAAACTGTCTCCAATTTCATTAAGAGTTTTTTCTCTTTCATACGGTCCATATACATAGGGCAACTGTATGTCTTGTTTTGATCTTATAGTATAAAATTTTTTACTATCAGTACAATCAAACATTTCTATATTATGTTTTGAAGTTTTCATATCAGAAAATTTAAACATTGGAAATACAGCCCCAATAGAACGTTCAATTCCAATAAGTTCACTTTTAAAATTATATCTTTTTATATAAGAGTGAAAATTATATAAACGAAAAGGATCTTTAAAAGTTGCATATCTACCTAAATAAGTTACTCGTTTTTCTCTATCTTTAATATCTTTTCTATATTTAAGAAGTTCTTTAAAATTAATACCATTCTGTAAAAAAATATATTTATTAAGAATATTTTTTCCATACCTTATTTTTAATTCTTCAAAAAATGGACTTTTATTTGAAAATGAAAATATACCATCCATCTTTTCATTTATTTCGTATAAATTAGCATTGCGGGCTAAACTTTGTTTTTTATGATCATTCTGTGTACTAAATTTTTTTGGTTTAATCACATCACAAATTAGATAATTATAAAAATCATCAATACATTTTTGTGAAAACCCTTTTTTTGCGGGGATAGAACAATAAAGAATTAAGTCAAATTCTGTATTTAATTTAATAGATAATTCTTTAAATTGATCTACTTCAATTAAAGAATAATTTATTATATTTTGTAAATTTTTTCGAGGCCAAGATTTTTCATTTACTGCAAAAATATGAGAATACATATTATTTTCATTTATATAATTATTTAATTCGGTTGCAAATCGAGTAACTCCCGCACCCTCAATTCCTCTACCTAATATTAATGCAATTTTCATTATTTATCTCCTGTACTTCCAAAACCACCGTCTTTACGTTCTGTATTAACATCTACCTCATTTACTAATTTTGGGACTCCATTCCAGACCGGAAATACAAGTCCTTGGCATATCTTATCACCTTTAGTAAATGTAACTTCATGATCAGAATTATTATATAAATGTGCATGAACATTTCCACGGTAATCACTATCAATCACACAAGCTAAAATGTCACATTTCTTTTTAGTTGCAATACCACTTTTTTCTTTCATTATAAGTGTGTATCCCTGTGGCATTTCAACACAAATGTCTAGAGGAATTAACACATCTTTTCTTGGTTCAATAATGATATTTATTGGTGTATAAAAATCTAGACCTGCAGATTCTTTAGTACCTCGTGTTGGCATTTTTGCATTTTCAGATAATAACTGAATATTTAAATAAAAATTTTTAAACATTTAATTCTCCATTTTTAAATTCTTTACAACTTAATTTTACTTTATAAGATTGCTTACAAGTCTTAATACATTTTTTACATAATTCATTATATTCAGCCCACCACCATTTTTCCCATTGTTTTTCTGTACAATAATCCATATTTTGTTTTTCTATTAATTCAGCCATTTGTTATTACCTTTTAATTGTAGTTTCAAAGCCATAATATTTTGCAAATGAAGAGGGAATAGAGTCTGCTGCCACCTTTATATATGAATCTATTCTTTCTTTTGAATAATTAGTTTCTTTTTGTAAATAACTTAAAAATGACATTAATTGATTTTCTGAATCACCAACAAAATCATCTTTTAATTTACATACAATACTTAACATCATATAGAATCTTATACTATTAATAATATCTGATACTTCAAAAAATTTATTACTCATTTTATTTCTCCTTTTATAATCTTAATATATAAAATTTTTTTAAAAATTTATTGATTTATTTCAAAATCTCCATTCTTAAATTCTTTACGTCTTTTAAAATCATATTCCCTTTTATAGAATGACCAATCTTTTACATTTGTAAAAAAACCTACGACTCTAGAAATTTTCTCAATTATTTTACCTGAACAAATTGGACACAAATCTTTATTACCAATTGTTACATGTCCATTTTCACATTTACAGAAAGCAGAATTTATAGCAAAATGCTCACAATTACTTTCTACTGCAAAATTAATCAATTTTTCTGCTTGCTTACTTGTAATATGTTCACCAACTGTTATATGACTAATGCCACCTCCAGTTAGCATAGATAAATATTTTCCATCTATTTTCATTTTATCCCAAACAGTTGTTTGATTATCCCATAGTGGAATGAATTGATTCGCATATAAATTATAAGAAACTATTTTATCATTAAATAATAATTTATCTGCACGGGGTAATCTATGTGCCATTGCCTCAGCGGGCACCTGTTCTACGTTAATAAAAATTTCATTAAAATCTTCTTTATTTATATCTAAATTATTATTTAATATAAATAAACTATCTTTAATTGCATCCTCATTTTTTGTATAAATTAATTTTTTCTTTAAAATTTCATCAGCTTCAACGTACCCAATAATCCCTATAGTTGAAAACATTTTGTCTAACTGTATCCAACCAATTTTTAAAAAATGCTGTAACCCTCTTTTTGTCGAATCTTGCAAAAGTAATTTGTGTGCTTTCAATATTTTTTTACAACTTAATGTTGAATCCTTAATTAATTGATGATACTCTTCTTTTGATTTTGCAATTAAAGCTAATCTTGCAAAGTTTATACAAACAACCCTGTGTGAACCTAATGAAATAGAACCACCAGCACCAAAACTATTTGCTTGTGATGCTAAATCTATTTTATCTTTATCCGACCAAAGGCGACAACAACTGGCTATTTTATTTCCTTCACTTACAAAAATATTATATCTATAAATATCTTTTTTACAAATAGATTTTAAAAATTGTTTATCTTCAATTATCCAATTTCCATCTTTATTTTTTTTCTTTGATACATTTAAAGTAACTACAGGGAAACGGTAAGGCATTCCATTATTACAAGGATCACCTTTATCAAAAAATTCCATAAATATATTTTGAAGTTCAATTATGAATTCAATAATATAATTTACATCATATTTTAAATTCCCGCTATCATCTTGATAATACCATAAATATTCTTCACCAACTAATTTTTTTAATTTCTCTCTGTCGAATAAAGATATGTTGGTAAACGGAGATTCCGATCCACCACTTCTACTTAATGAATTAAAACCATGTACTATTCTTTGAAATTGATTTTCAATATATTTTCTATATTCTATATTTTTTAAATCTTCAATTGTTTTATTTTCTTTTAATAAAAGTAAATGTGTAATATCAAGAAGGAATGATCCTACTGCAATCGCCCCAGCAAGAGAATTACTCATTTGATGAACAACTTCATTTAACAATGAAATATATGAGTCAACTCTTTTTACAGGTTTTGATGGTAATTGCCCAAAAGGTTTTCCAAAACTAATTAATTTTGATGCGTCGAAACTCCAACAGTATGGAATTTTTATTTGTCCTGAATCTGAAATTGCTAAAGTATAATCATACATTAAACTTGTTAAATAAGATGCCTCTTTCTTACCATACAATTCATTCATTTTTCTATATAAAGCGCGATACCCTATTGTTTTCTTTATAGGAGTTACTGCTTCTTGGAAAATTCCTGAAACAGTTTTTTCTTTATTAGCATTATCATCAATTGTAATATCATTTAAATTCCCCTCTTCTAACTCCTCATATTGATTTATTATTGAAAAACTGTCTTTGTCTAAACCATGTATTTTTAAAATATTATTTGTAGTTTCTTCTAATTTATTTTCAGGTATCTTATAATATTCTCGAAGTCTATTTTCCAATGTTTTATAAATCAAATTTGATGCTTGAGCTATACTTGTACTATTATGCATTTCACCTCTTCCATTAATAAAATTTTAGTACTCCGTTTTTACTTAACTGCTTATACTCTGCATCATAGAAATTTTGATTCTTTGATGCTAATTGCATTCTGTAATCATCCTTAAAAGATTCTTGTTTCTTTTTCTCCTCGTATTTGCCACACTTTAAAAATTTAAATCCAGTTATGTTTTGCTCTTTTACATAATCAATTTCATATCCCGTATAAATACATATTGAATATTTATTTCCATTCTCCTCGCAAAACTTTTTTGTAAAATATAAATTATTTTTATGTAAAGGATCGCCCCCACTTAAAACAATTGCTTCAACTTGATCGTTCTTTTGCATGAATTCATTAATGAGTCGAATAGCTGTATTTGTATGTATTTCTACAGTACCTTCAATTTCTTGTTCTGAATCCTGAAGTTGTGGGTTATGACAATTTTTGCAATTATGTTCGCAACCTGTAAGATATACTACAAGTGAACAAAAATAAGGATCTGGATAATCCTGAAATGATATTGAAAATGGGTAAGCAAGTTTAATAAGTTTTGAATCCAATATATAGTCCTATATGTTAGTATGTTATAGATTCCTTATTTAAATGTGTAACTTCTAATTATTAGTAAAAAATT
>JAQUND010000055.1 GCA_028717785.1 Candidatus Nanoarchaeia archaeon
AATTATTTTCTGAATATATTAAATTAGCAGATAAATATGGTTATCCTAAATTTGAATTTGTTAAAAGACATGCTTTAAACTTTAGTAAGGGTATAAGAAATTCTGTAAAATTAAGAACTAATATATGCAGGGTAAAAGATATTGAAGAACTTAAAAAAGATGTTCTAGATTTTCAAAAAACAGTTAATTGATTTATATTATCTACAGAAATCCAAGCATTCATTAAACCATATCCTTTTTTATTAATATTAAATGGTTTTATTTTTTCTATATCTTTTAAAAAAACTAAAGTACAATAATTTTTATCTTTTAATTCTTTAATATAATCTTCATTGATACAAATTTTATTTCCATAATTCTTAATAATCTCTTTAATCTTAATTTCATTTAAACCTTCAAAGAATAATGCATTTTCTACTTTAGCTTTAAGTGTAACGGGTTTTCCAGTTTCTTTAAAATAAATTAGTTCATCTTTTTTTATATTATTAAATGGAGATCTTTTATGTTTATACCATCTAGACTCTATAGTTTTTTCTCCTAATTCAACTCTTTTTAACCACTCTTTTTTCATTATTGCTATGTGCTGCATTTTAGTATGAATAATTTCTTTAATTTAGTTATTAATTCTTCTATTATTATTTCTAATTTTATGATTAGGTTTCTTATTAAAACATCTAAACTAGTTTCATTTAGATCCTTAATCATTATTTTTTCAATTTGTTTATCATAAATAGTTTCATTAGCTAATTCCATAAAACCAAAATTAGAAAGAGTTTTTATCATTCCTTCATTTGTAATATGTGCATCACCTATAACTCTTTTAAAATTATTCTCTTTTCCATAAATAATAACATTTTTAACTAAAGAACTAAAAATATTTTTTCTTCTATATTCATCTAGAACACGCCCATTTTTCATTTCTAATAATAATGGATCTTCTTTATGGGGTTGAAATATTAAATTTCCTATAATTTGATTATTTTTTTCACAAACAAATGCTTTTTTATAACCTAATTCTAATTCTCTCTTACATTTTTCCAACCATATATTATAATCTGGATAATCTAAGGAAAATTGTTTAATAAAATTATATAATTTATTTATTTCTTCTTGATCTTTAATTAACTTTATTTTATACATTATTCCTTATAAGAAAAATTAGTTTAAAATAATTTAGTAAGTAGAAAATATATTAACAATAGAAAGGTTTATATAGTAATTCTTACTTATCTTACTTGTAATAAAATGATAAAAGAAATAAAAACAGCAACGATTACAAGCAAAGGACAAATTTGTATACCTAATCTAGCTAGAAATATAGAAGGTTTTAAAGAAGGATCAAAAATAAGTATTATAGTTTATCCAAATAAAATTGAATTAATTCCTATGAATCAAATAAGTAAAAAATTATTTCCTGCATTAGTTTCAGAAGAAGTTTTAGCTAAGGAATGGAATACAAAAGAGGAAGATGAAGCTTGGAAAAACTTGTAAAAGGAGATATAGTAGTTTTTCAATTTCCTTTTTCTGACCTAGATGAATCAAAAAAAAGACCTGCTTTAATTGTAGCAAATACAATAGATGAAAATTTAATTTTATGTCAAATTACAAGTCAAGAAAGAAATGATTCAGATGCAATTTCTTTAATACAAAAAGATTTTCAACAAGGAAGTTTAAATCATGAAAGTTTTATTAGACCTACAGTTATATTTACTGTTCATAAATCAAAAATAGAATATAAAGCAGGAAAATTAAAACAAGAAAAAATAAAAATTATTGAAAAAAAGTATTATGAAATTTTTACAAGATAAAATTTTAACCTTTAATTACGGAAAGTGGAACTAATCGAACTACCTTAGAAGCTATACCAACTTGATGACTAACTTCACAAACTTCATTTACATCCTTATATACACCTGGTGATTCTTCAGCTAATCCTTCCCAAGAACCTGATTTTACTTCTATGCCTTTTTCATGTAAACTCTTTTTAACCATTTCTCCATTAAATTGTCTTAATGCTTCATGTCTTGACATTATTCTTCCAGCCCCATGAGCAGTTGAACTAAAAGAAACTTCTTCTGCTTTTTTTGTTCCAACTAAAATATAAGATGCACTGCCCATATCTCCCGGAATCAAAACTGGCTGTCCTGTCTTTTGATAAATAGTTGGTAATTCATCTCTTCCAGGACCAAAAGATCTTGTAGCTCCCTTTCTATGAATGCAAACTTCTTTCATTTTTCCATCAATTAAATGTTTCTCATATTTTGCTACATTGTGACAAACATCATAAACTAAATTTATTTTTATATCACCAAAAACATTTGTAAAAGATTCACGAACCCAATGCATTATCATTTGTCTATTTGCAAAAGCAAAATTAGTTGCTGCAGACATTGCTCCATAATATTTTTGTCCCAAATCTGAATTTATTGGTGCATTAATTAATTCTCTATCAGGTAAATCTTTAAAACCAAATTTTTGTTCCATTAATTTAATGTAATCTGATGCAACTTGATGTCCTAATCCTCTAGAACCACAATGAACCATAAAAGTAACATTATCTTTTTCAATACCAAAAGTTTTTGCAATTTTTTCATCAAAAATATTATCTACTTTTTGAACTTCTAAAAAATGATTTCCTGATCCTAAAGATCCTAATTGAGGAGTACCTCTTTTTAATGCAGTATCTGAAACCGCACTTGGATCTGCTTTAGGCATACAACCATACTCTTCTGTTCTATCAATATCTTCTTTTATTCCATACCCTTCTTTAATTGCCCATTTAGATCCATTTTTTAAAACATCCATTAAAACATCTTTTGTAATTCTTAAACTTCCCTTACTTCCAAGACCAGAAGGAACATTTTTGTAAACTTCACTAAGTAATTGTTCTCTTTTTTTTAAAAATTCTTTTACAGATAAATTAGTAGTTAATAAACGAACACCACAATTATGAGAAACTATACTATTAGCAATAAAATTATGATTTTCATTATCCATTGTTAAATCATATACATAACCATCATAATCAATTTCTTCGATACTTTCTATTTTATCTTTAACAAATTCTGTATTTTTAATCCAACTTTCTTTAACAAATTCTTCAAAAGTAGGAAAATTGGATTTTATACGAAGTGAATCAATTTGCTTAGATAAATGTATTCTTAATGTACCATTATTTATTCCAAATTTCTTTGCAACAGATAAAATTGAAGAATTTTCAGTCTCAATTTCATATTTAGCTAATCTTAATAATTCCTTATATTTGTTTATATTTTTTTGTTTTAATTTTAAATATGCAAGTGCAATCATTGATTTTTCTCTTCGTTCTTTACAATATTCATAACCAACTTTACCCCATAAATTAATTAAATTATCAGTTTTTACAGAAATTTTTAATGTCAATTTAACAGTTTCTTCATTATTCTTATTTATAATATACGGCTGTCTTGCTATGGGGTTTGTTTTAATATTAAATTCAGATAAAAGATTAGCCAATTCAAGTAAGAATATTTCTCCATCTTTTTCAAGACTTTTTATCTTATTCTGACTAAACTTTGGAGTTTTGAATGAATAGTTTTCAGATGCACGTTGATAAGGTCTAGTAAGTTCTGCACCAAATAAACCCGCTAGATACAATCTCTTTATTAGTAAATTAGATTCTTTTATCCATTCTGGAACTCTAAATGGGTTTTTAGATTTATTACCTTCTGGCATACTTAAAGCTTTCATAAGAACCGATAAAGATTGAGAATTAATATGCAATTGAGAAGAAATCCCTTTAATCTTTTGCTTTTTACCACTAACTTGTGTTATTTCACTTTCATAATATTTAGTCCCAATAAATCCAACATTATAACCTAATGAATTTATGTCTTGTTTAATTTCTTCCAAATCCTCTTTTTTTCCAATAACTCTAATAGAATAAATATTTTGCTTTCGTTTTTTATTGTAATATTTTCCTAACCATCCATCTCCCGTTATAAATCCTAATAATTTAGATAATTTATACAAATGTTCAGAATCCATCTTTAATGGTAATAAATTTTTATTTTTTAATTCTTTAATAAGTTTCCATCTATTACCAACTATTTTTATAATATCTTTTTCATCTAAAATAATATTTTTATTTGGTTTTTCATATTCAATACCTTCAAATGGATGAGTAATTATTATATTTCCTTCTTTTAATTCTCCAGCTTTTTTAAATTCAATTCCATTATATAATGGATGATCTTCCGTTAATATTAATTGTTCGCCTTGTTCGGTTGTTATTTTAAGAACCTTACAATCTGTTTTTTTTCTTAGAAAAAAAGAGGCTTGTCCAGTTTTCTTTTCATTGTTTTTAAGATCAATATAAGATATTTTATTTAAATTAATATTTTGATCAAAATCTCCAATTTTTTTATAACATCCTTCTTTTAACAAAATACGTGTGTCTGGATGTAAACAATTTATATCATAACCAACTCCACCTGGAGAAATTATACCTTCTTCTAAATCAAATGCTGCTACACCACCTATTGGAAATCCATCACAGGGTTATAAGATCTAACTTAATAACAATCCTGAATGCATATCTGGCATTGCCAAAGCATGCTTTTGGATTCCTTTTAGTGTTGCTACATTTGCTAATTGTTGGATTGCTTCTGGTTCAACAGCTTGCATTAGTTTTTCTGATGCAAAAATTACACCAGGAACTAACATCTTACCTGTTTTTTCCAGTTTCCATTCATATTCTGATATCTTTTTCAGTTTATCTTTCATTAAAATTAATTATATTTATTCCTTTATTAATATTTGGTTTTAAATTACGAAAAAGTAAAGTTTATATATTAGTTATACATAATATAATTATATTTATAGGAGAAAAAATTGTTAGAATTTAAAGCTATACCAAGAAAATGGGGAAATTCAGTTGGAATTACACTTCCAAATAATATTGTATCAGAAGGAAAAATAAAAAATAAAAAAGAGATAGAAGTTTTAATAATAGAAAAAAAAGTAAATTTAAAAGATATTTTTGGATCTCTGGATTTAAAAGAACCAACACAAAAAATAAAAAATGATATGAAATCTGGCTGGAGTTGATTTAATGTTCTTTTTTGATAGTTATGCTTTAATAGAAATTATTAAAGGAAATAAAAATTACGAAAAATACTTAGAAAAAACCCCTATAATTACAAAACTTAATTTAATCGAACTATATTATTATTTGCTAAGAGAAAAAGGAGAGGAAAAAGCAGAATTTTATTATAATTTTTATTTACCTTGCTGTATTTCAATACCTGATGAAGTTATAAAAAATGCTATGAAATTTAAATTAAAATTTAAAAATAAAAATTTAAGTTATGTAGATTGTATCGGTTATTTACTTTCATTAGAATTAGGTATAAAATTTTTAACAGGTGATAAAGAGTTTGAAGAATTTAAAAATGTAGAATTTGTTAAATAAATTAAAAATTCCACTTACATTGACTATTTACACACTTACAAGTTAAATTATAAGAAACAGGATTGTAACATGATTGATATTCACAAGTACTCATTGAAGGTTCATTATCTTTAGATTGACAAATTTGAGATGAACAACCACCTACAACACAATCTTCATTTGAATTACAAGAATCTAATTTAGAAGTTCCACAAAAGTCACCACAATTTTCTTCCCAAGATCTAATACATTGTTGCTTAACTTCACACCAAGAATAACCTGCTGCAATTAAACAACCGTGTTCATCTTTATCTCCACCAATTAATTTTTGTTGAGAACATCCTGCAATCAATAATAAACTTAAAATTAATAATATTTGTAATTTCATAATAATATAAATTAAAACTTATTTAAATATTTTATTATGTCTACAATTTTAAATAATATTTTCAGGTGTAGACATAAGATTCATAATTAATTTAATTAAATCTTTTAAATCTCCTTTTCTTGCTTTTTCTAAAGAGTTATAGTAATCAAGTCTCTGCTTTAGTGATATATTTATCATAGGAAAATTATTTTTATGAAGTATAAAATTTATTAAAAGTCTTCCTGTACGTCCATTTCCATCTACAAATGGATGAATAGATTCAAATACAGAATGAAAATATGCAGAAATAATAATTGGATGTAACTTATTTTTGTTTCTATTATACCATCTAATAAGATTAGACATTTCTTTTTTTACTTCAAAATATTTTGGTGGAATAAAAGAAGCCCCCCTAATATAAACTTGACAATTTCTATAAATACCTGTCTGATCTTCTAATTCTTTTTTAAGTGTATTTGTAATAATTATTTTTTGAAGTGTACATATAAATTTTTTATCAATATCACCTTTATAATCAATCATAAAATCAAAAGCCTTCTTATGATTTATTGCTTCATTTATTTCTCTTGGAGACTTACCTTCTGGACTTATATTATCAAATAAAACAGAAGAAGTCTCTCTAAGGGTAAGTGTAGATCCTTCTATTGCATTAGAATCATAAGTAAATTTAGAAATAAACGATTCATATTTTAATTGAAAATCTTTTTTACCATTCTTTTTATAATTATCCTTTATTCTATCTAGAAATTTTAATTCTTCTTTGGATAATAATTTTGATAATGGTTTTTCAAGTTCTATATCAATTTTTTCCTCAAGTTTTTTGAGAATATTATCATTTAAATTTTTTCCTAAATATTTTCTTAATTTTTTAACTTTCTTACCTTGTCTTATAGATTTGGTTCTATAATAATATTTATTCTTACCTTTAATTTGTATTTCTGTATACCCCATAATAATCTTATGTCTACATTATTTATAAATGTTTCGTTTTGTAGACATAAAGTATAATTAAATATCAACAACAACCTGAACCATGAATGGTTTTTCTTTTACTTCCATATCATTATAAGTAACAGCTTTAATATTAATTTTTATAACATAATTATTTTTACTAAATTTATCCCCAATAAATTCTGCTTCTAATTTATTTTTATTTATTTTTATACTTTTTACTTTATGTAACAAAAAAGATTCTGTATCTAATAAAATTAGTAATTGTTCTAGAAAATTATATAATAATGCTTTTTTATCTGAACCTTCTGCTTCTATTTTATATGTTACATTTGGTTTTATCTTTTCATAATCAGTCATAACTGAAGTCATAGCTAAAGCCGCATTTGAAAATGTTTCTTCTAACGTTTTACCAAAAGCTTGAAATTTAGCATCAGCTTTATGTTCTAGAAATTTGTATTTCATTATATAGATTAAAGAAGCAATATCTTAATAAACTTTTTTAATAAGATTAAGAGATGGAAAAAGAAAATATTTACGATTTAATTAAAAAAGGATTAATTTCGCTTAGTATAAATGAATTATATGATTTAACACAAGACTTGTTTGATGAAAAATATAATGTACCTTTAGTTATAAACCAAAAATTTATTGATGGACAGAGATGGGAATTATGGTCCTTAGAACCAAAAAATTCTTCAGATAAAATTACAATTATAAATTTTTTAGAAGGATTAAGAAAAGTTAAAAATTTATGTAAAGATGAAACATTACATATAGATAAAATAAAAGGAGATATACATTTATGTAGTTTAGATTCTAGACATTATTCTAATGATGGAGAAATAATTGCAACACTTGGATTACATAGTGGAGAATATGGAAACGATCTTTATATTAAAAAAGGAGATGGTAATACATATGTATCTATTTCTGAGATTGTACAACCAAGTTTAGAAGAAATTATGTTTCCACATATGGGTCCAAATATAAGATCTTTTAAAAGATTTAAATAAAATAGTGGGCCCAGAGGGAATTGAACCCCCACCTCCGCCTTGTAAGGGCAGTGTTTGCTATCTTTAATTAGATCATAGCCACTAGACTATGGGCCCGTATAATAATCAGCTTATAGAGTTTTAAAAAGGTTTTGGTTTATTTATATAAATTAATATTTCAAAAAAGGAGATTTTATAAATATATTTCATTTATTATATAAATATATGAAAATTACAAGTATTGCTTTTAATAATAATGGATTTATTCCCAAAAAATATAGTTATGATGAAGAAAATATAAATCCTCCATTAGAAATAGAAGATATCCCGAAAGAAACAAAAACACTAGCTCTAATAATGGATGATCCAACTGCGGTATCTGGAATATGGATACATTGGATTGTGTGGAATATAAATTCTTACAAAATAAAAGAAAATTCTATACCTGGAATTGAAGGTATTAATAGTTCAGGAGAAAATACGTATGAAGGACCTTCTCCTCCGTCTGGAACACATAAATATTTTTTTAAAATTTATGCATTAGATATAAAACTTAATATTAAAAATACTTCAAAAAAAGAAGATTTAGAAAAAGCTATGCAAAATCATATTTTAGCAAAAGCAGAGATTATCGGACTTTATCGTAAATAGTTCAAAATAATATATTTAATATTATAACTTATAAAAAATATAATTCTATTTAAATAAATTAACAATATTATCTATATGTATAATATTGAAAGGGGGGGGTGCGTTGGAGTAGACGAATCTAATCATGGAAGATTTCCAGAAATTATTGTTGCTGCATATTCTAATAATCCTGAAGACCAGATAATTTCTGATTTAACAAAAATAAGAGACAAAGGAAATATAGAAAAAATTATTGGAAATAGAGATTTTAGATATATCATAATTCATGAAGTATATAGTTCTATGTTAAATCCGGAAGATCTAAGAGTAATGGCTATATGTGAATTTATTAAATTCTTTAAAAATAATAATTTAGAAGATCCATTATTTATTATAGATGGTATGTTAAATGAAAAAGAACATGAACAATTAGATTTGATATTATATCCTAATTTTAGACCACATATGATAATTGAACCTAAAGCTGATTTACATTATCCCATTGTAAATATAGCAGATCATATCGCAAATTTAATATTTAAAAAATATATATCTCAAGAATCTATAGATAAAAAATTACTAGAAAAGATTATAACACCTAAAATAGAAGATTATGTAAAATTTATGCAAAATGTAAAAAAAAATAAAACTAGATATTTTCACCATAGTCCCAGATTAAAAAAATAAATTAAAACATAAACTTTATATAGTCTATATCTAATTAGTTAATAAATGGAAGACGACAAACATTTAGCAGAACTACCAGAGGAATTACCAGAAATACCCAAGGAAGTTCAAAAAAAGTTAGATGCTTTAAAAACAAAATTAGAACAATTTAAAAAATTAATAGTTAAAGAAAAAAATATTATAGGAATTTCTTTGTTACCTCCAGAAAAAGAGAGTAAAGATTTAATCAATGTTTTAGTTCTAGTAAATGCTGATCAAGAAAAAGATCCAATTGCTTATATGGAAAAAACAGCTAAATTTGTTGAAAAAGAAGCACAAGGAATTGATAAAAATATTAAACCAAGATTAATGTCCTTATTTGATTTAAGAGAATCTTGTTATGATTCAAAATATGAAATTCT
>JAQUND010000056.1 GCA_028717785.1 Candidatus Nanoarchaeia archaeon
AGCTCTCTAATGTCATTTGTCAATTCATCAATTTGACTTTCAACATCTTTGTCCTGTCTCTTAAACTCTTCTGGACATAAGTTACAAAGTGCAAAAATTAACAATGTAGGCACTGGACGAGCTTTTCTTGTTACTTTTCTTATTTTCACTACTTCCTTATATTCAGTAGTGAAAATTGTGTCCCCATTTTCATCCTTCAATATTTTTCCTGTTTTATCTCTTTTTGCTAATCTAAATGGCTTTTTCTCTACAAGCTTATCAGTCTCTTCGTATTCATAACCCAACGCTTCTTCCCATAAACTTTTCTTTAAATTTGCCACTAATTTTTCTTTTGAAGTCTGTAGAACTCTTTTTAAGTCCTCATTTTGTGTCTTGTATTTCTGCAAAGTACTGTAATGTATTTTCAATTTTTCAGCTATTTGTCGTTCGGTTAATCCTTTTTCTCTCCAAGACTTTATTAATTCAAAATTTGGTTTTATATTTGTTTCATATTTACTATTCATTAAATTTCACCTCTAAAACAATTTTTTATATTCTTCCCTTAAAATACATGGTACTGCCTTTTTCCATAATATTTTATGATGTATTCTTTTTTCAATATGTCCCATTCTATGTATTCTTACACACGAGGGACAATACATTACAGTATAAAAACTTTTTACATATGTTCCGTTTTCTAAGTAAATATCAGTCATTCCGCCTTTATTTGTTTGTGTTTGTGTCTGTCCAATACTAACACATGATACAGTCAAAAATAATTTACCTTGACCTCCTAAATATGTATATGTGTTAACATCTTCGTTTACCCTTCCTATAAATTGAAAAGGTCGCTCGGTACTACATAACTGTGTGTTCATTGCTTTCCTTCTAAGTAAGATATTTACTCCCATTGCACTTGTTGGTCCACCGATAAAGTCTCCATTTTGTGCGAACGCTAAACATGTTATATTTTTTGTTTTCTTATAAAAATTTAAAAAATTTAATATAAGATTATCTAAAGTATTATATAATCTTATATGTTTGAACTCTCCCTTGGCATTAAATCTCAATCCAAAATCTGTATAATCGTCATCAAACTCCATAAAGTATTTTATCTTTAACTTTTTAGCAATTTCAAAACAATAATTTCTAGCATATACAATTGTTTTTCTATTATCAAAATTATCAGCTTGATCAAAAGTCTTACTAATTGCCAATTTATCAAACTGTATAACCTTATCACCATATTTTTTAAAATACTCTGGAGCTGTTTTATCCTCATTATCAATTAATATATAATATTTACCTGCATAATTAAACCTATTGAGAGTATTTAAGGTTTTTAAGTTATCAGGGCGTCCATGTGACAATATAAAAATACAAAAATCATTCGGTAACAATTTCCTCACCTTCATTCTTTAAATTATTTTTATATATACTGTCTGCAAATTCTGTCAATCCATGTTCAATAGCTTTGTTTAGGTCTATGATGATTAAAGCAAGTTCTTCCATTACTTCTTGTATATTTTTATCTTGATGACAATATAATTCAGCTATATTTTCATAGTGGAAAACAATAAATCTATAAGCTGAAAAAATTAAAAATGATTCTAGATCCTTATCAAAGTTCTTACTTTTAATTTTTTCAATTAACTTCATACACTTGTCAATATTTATACAATCTTTTAAATCTGGCGGATTTTCCATCTTAGGCTCATAAATAGGAGCTTTTATTTTTTCAGTATATGATTTTATCTGATCTACAGTTTCTTTATCTGCTCCTTCTGTAGATGTGTTTTCTCCACCATTAGAACTATTATTATTATTACTAGTTTCAAATTCTTTTATAACCTTTTCAAATTCTGCGTCGTCAAAACCTGTAAAATTAAACAATTCTGGAGAATTTATTTTAATGTCATCTAACAAACTTTCCAGCTTTTCAAAATCCCAAGATCCATCAATTTTATTGAGTGCAATATTTAGTGCCTTTTCATCATATTCTCCAATATCTACCTGAACAACATCAACAACCTTATATCCCAACTCTTTTAATACTGGAATTCTTTGATGACCTGCAATAACTTTTAAATCTTTATTGCAGATTATCAAATCAACATATCCAAACTTTTGTATACTTCTTTTTAATTCTTCATAAGCACGATCACCAGGTTTTAATTTTACCCTGGGATTGTAATCAGCTAAAATTAAATTATTTACATCTACTTTTATAATTTTCATAATTTTATCCTCTTATTTATTCTTTTTATTTTTTCAATCAATGAAGAGTTCTCCCATCCTAACTTTTCTGCAATTAAATTTAGTTCATCGTCTTCGATAAACTCTGGTTGAATATATTCTATGCCCCCATCGTACCCTCCATACGATACAAGATCATATCCCAAATAAATCAAAGTATTTTTATAATAATTTACACTTCTTTTACTGTTAAGGCCTAAAGCTTCAACAATCTCGTTTGTTTTCATCCTCCCCCTTCTCTTTAATAATTCAAGCATCTTCAAACAATTTTCCATTTTTTTAGTTTTTACATATTCATTCATAAAAAGCTCCTTTCGTAAAATTTAATTACATGATATAATCAAACTCTAAAAATTTAATTTACTAGTCTATATTATACCACGTTACAACCATATATGCAAAGTAACGTGGTATAATAATTATAATTATTTCATTCTTTTTTGCCTTCTTTGATCCTGCTCTTCAATCTTTTTCTGAACATAAAACATTCCATCTTTTTTAAAATTTTCACAATCTTCAATAGTTGTTATAAAGTTCCATATTTTAGAGTTCGCAGATGTGTGGTCCATTATGAAGTCAAATACACTTGCCTCCTTTACCCTTCTATCACTCATTGTATAGCCTTTATTTCTCATCAATGTTATAACCTACTTGATTATATCCCATTCTACTCCGATATAATCAAGTACTTTTCCCCAACCAAAAACTTCACCATTATCATTTTTATAACATGATTTCATCCAATACTCCCATTCTTTCTGGTTAGTTTCATACAATCTATCAAATCTATGTGGCCTTTTCTTTTCAAACTGTATTCCAAAGCCACACATACTGCAACCAGTCCTTTGGGCTTTTGTTGTGAACAAATTCCCATTTACATCTTTTTCAATAGTTCCATAGATAGCTGGTATTGGAACATTTAATTCTAATGCCAATTTTAAAATGTCCTGTCTATTGAATATTGCAAATGGAGCAGCTCTGATTACTGATTTACCAAAATAGTTACATCCATTAATCATTAGGCTTTTACTCCTTCTACCTCCCTCACTTGCCATCAGTCCTAGGAATGGGACTGAGTTATGTTTTTTTGCCCAATCATTGCATGGTTTTTCTTTTAAGTAATAGCAACACTTGGATGATACTTTAAAATCTGGTTTTTGATAATTAACATTCTCGTTTTCATTTTCGTAGCCTCCAAATTTTTCAAGCCAACATTGGGACATTTTCATTTTTGTATTTTTTCTAAATCCACCATATTCTCCTGTTTCTCCTGTTATAATAGCATGTCTCATTGTTTTATTTTTATTAGTTGGATTTTGCAGTTGCATTATCTTTGATGCTATCTCTTTACTTAGTACTGGAAAACCAAATTCTTGTATAATACTGGTTTTATTCCAGTGTGTTCCATCTTTTCTTTTGGCAGACCTAAGAAGTTTAATACCTAATTCTTTGTGTATTTTTTGTATTGATATATCTTCAAGATAACTAACTGATATTCCCGGAACATCTATGCCTATGTGTTTCAAAAAAATATATAGGGTTATACTATCAAGACCACCTACACTTACATGATAATTCAACCCTCTTTTTTCACATTCATTCACAAATTCCCATACTCTTGTATATGCATAATTTTTTTTAAATAAATAATCTTGTTTTTGTTTTACCATAAAATCTGCTATCTTTTTATCTGCTCCAATACTTTTCATCCGTTCAATCACATTCATATCTTTATATCCTCCTAAAAAATTAAATTTTTATAGTAGTTAGGGAATTTGATTAATTCCCTAACCTTCTTAATGTCTTTTCAGCTAATAACCTGCATTTTTCATAATCCAGATTATTATCAGTTAATAATAAATATTTCTGTAGTTCAATAATTGCTTTTTCCTTTTGTTCTTCAAGGTTTTTATTTCTGTGATTTTCTGCATTTATTTTCAATTCTTTTTCTTGAAGTTCTTCTTTAATCTCAGATAGATACATATCTTTAAATCTTTTATAATCTGCACTCTCAGGAACTAAAGTTTTTAATATTTCTGTTTTTTCAGCTTGTCTTCTTTTCAATTCTTCAATAGTATTTTCAAGTTCATTAGTTAAGTTTTTGCAGACTTCATCATTTTTACCAGTCATCACATCAATACCAAATGTTTTATGTAAATATTCTATTCTAGCTTCTTTTGTCACAATTCTAGTCAAGCCATTATTTTTATCAATTGTACTAATAATATTTTCAATAATTCTTGAAGTTCTCATTTTATCTCCAATTTCTCTAATATCATAATGTACAGCGAACCCATCTTCATCAAGTATATTAACTATTTCATACCATCCAGATGCATTTAGTCCATCCCCATGATTGTAAAGTATTTGACCTACTTCAAATTTATTTCTTTTATTAGTTTCATATAAGCTGCAATTAGTGCAATTATTACAAAAATTTCTGGTATATTCATTTTGATATGTTTTAAAATATTTACAATCTGACTTACATTGAGGAACATTTATAAATTCTGTGTATGCTTCAACAATCAAATTATATTCAAATTCAATTATTGATTTTTTTAATCCTGATGCTAATATTGCACTATTCCCACCAACACTTATATTATTTTTTCTTCTATTGTCAAAAGCCTTTTTAAAATATTCATCAGAAATTCCTTTTCCCATAGTAACCATTATCTTATTAAGTTCTAAACCCCTTTTAATCATTTCACTTTTAGTCATTTTAACTACCTCCAAAAATTTAATTTACTTACTATATTTATATTATACTACATTGCATGCATTTTGTAAAGAAGAATTTTTGCTCAATATCCATTAATTTACATATAATAATATTAAGTCCACAAAACCATCTTTTATCAAGCGTTTCAGAGAATAAAAAAACAGGTAAAAAAATTTTTACCTGTAATATTAAGTCTATGTTACAAATTAAATATTTAAATAAAGTTTAATATATTTAAAATAATGGCAAGCAATTTCAACATAATATTTATTATCTTTATCACATGAAATTGTTAAATTATGATAATTCAATTTACCTTTATCACTTGAACAAATTCTCCATCCAGCTGGTTCTTGAACTAGATCTCGACACAATTCCTTTTTATTAAGAATTACCCCTTTATTATAATTACATTCTTCATCATTGAAATAATCATCAGTTGTTTGTCTATTAATTACTGCTTTTTCAATTTGACCATTAAGTAACATTTTCTTTAGATCATTTAAAGTAAATTTAGTCTTTTCTATATTTACTTTTTTCGGTGTTAGAAATGGGTTAAATACATATTTTGAATCAAGATTTCTATAAATTTTCTCATACTCAGTCTCAAATAAATTTGGGTTAATTAATATTTCTTCAATATCTGGTCTTTCGGATAGTTCAATTATGCCCATAATAATAATTGTTCTGCATTTACAGCCCATTTTCATTGCAGCGTGTATATCGGTTATATGAATACTGTCTCGGTATCTCCTGTATGCAACACTTATATTTTTAATATAAATAGTGCAAATATCTTTTTTAAAAAGTTCTTCATTCCCCTTTACCTTTTCAATAATAATCATCATTGTTTCCTCCTAAAAATTTAATTTACTTTGTTTTTATTAAGTGAAATTCTGATTGCATCCTCACATGGCAAAATATCTGTAAGTAAAGCAATATTATCATGTATTTTGTCACGTATTTTTAATATATTCTCGTCACACTTTTGCCAATCTTCCCAATCAACTACACCACAATGATCTTTTATTCTCTTAGATACTTCTTTTATAAAATTAGGAAATTCACTTTTATTTGGATACTTATTATATAAAGCTCCACACATCTTTTTAAACGAATCTCCTGAATTATTTCTATACCTTAATAAATGATCATGCAGCCATTCGTAAGCTTCTATTTTTAGCTGGGGAGATATTGCCAAAGCTATATCAATAAATAAATATGGATGCACCCATGTATGAGAGTTCCTTCCTTTTCCAGACACTTTAACTTTCCCATATTTTTCTTCAAGTGCTGATATAAATTCCTTTACGTTTTTTTGCCTAAACCATTCATTTAAATTAAATGGTTGAAAACCATTTAACAACCTCCATTTATTGCCTGCCCTTACTAAATCAGTCGCAGATAAAAATTCACTCTTTGATTTTTGCGAGATTTCATATCCAAATAACGGTTTTTCATAATAACTTCATAACGGTTTTTCATAATAACTTCTGTTTTCATTTCATTTATCTCCTTATAAAATGTATTTTTTTTATAATTATAATACATGTTTTAAAAAAGTCAAATTATTTTTATAATCATAATACATGTTTTATTTTTATATTATTGATACATCTTTTATTAAAATATTTATCAAACTTATAATTATTTTTTTGGTGGTACTTAAACACCACCTGAGCACCACCAAAAAAAATTTTAAAAAATATTCGGTAGCACCTGAGTAGCACCACAGCACTACTAATTTTAAAATTGTGACTTTTTGAAATTTTTTAAATGTTTACACATGTATATATTTCTATAATATTATTTAGAAAATTGTATTAACAAGTGTTTTTTTTATAGCTTGTAACTTATTTTTTTTGGTTACGTTACTTTTTAAAAAATACGCTGTAACTGTTGATATTACACAGTTACAGCGATTTGTAACTGTGTAACCTGTTTTTTGGTATACACACTAATATATATACAGAGATATATATTTATATTTACTATTATATTATTATTATTATTAGTTACATATATAATATATAATAATATAATATAGTAATAGCTTAAAAAACCATGTAACTTTTTTTGTAACCTACTGAAACTTTTAAATAATATTAAGTTTCAAAAAAAAATAAAATGTTGATATTACTATATTATAACCATATATAAAACAAGTTACATCTATAAAAATAAAAAAATATAACACAATATCGAAATTTCTTTCAAAAACACGTCTAAAATTGATTTTAAATTCAGAGGTATAATATGTTATATTTTATATTTGAAATGTCTATTGGCATAAATTTGTTCGAAATTTTAGTATGTGAAGTATTTTTTTTAATTGATATAAATATATTGTGTTTTAAGAAATATATATATATAATATTTGTACTTTAATTAATAGGAGGTAATATTGTGAGAGTATTAAAAAGTATTTTGATGGATTCAGATCTAGCATTAAAAATTGATGATTACGCAAAAGAAATGAAGTTAAAAAGCAAGTCAAAATTTATCGAGATTTGTATTCTTGATTATTTCAAAAAACTTGAGCAGCAAAAAATAAAACAAAAAAGCAGGTGATAACATGAATAAATATATTGAAGAGTTTATTTTTAAAGGGAATAAGCTTAATTTGACTGTGTCTAAAAATTCAGTTATCAGCTATATAGATATTTCACTTAGGGAACAATTTGATGAAATTTCGCAAGCTGTATACAACAAATATAATATTCAGCTTGTAATATATGAGACATTTAAAGGCCTGATCATTCCAAAACAATTCAGGTTTACAAGTAATGGCATAGAAACCATTAGGGTTATTAATGAAGACAAAAGAGAACAAATTACAATCAGCAACAAATGGATCTACGTTGAGGCTAAAGTATATAGTAAATACCACGGAATCTATCAATATGAAGTTACTGCATATGATCCAACAACAAAAAAATGCCAGCGTAGTTTGTGTACAGCATCAACACTAGGCAGATATTACCAATGTATAAATTTTTGTATGGATAATTTAAACATTGTTACAAATGAAAACTATAAAAAAGAACTTATTGACTATTTTAATAAATTCTTATTAATGAATAATACAACAATAAAGAAAAAAGAAACACTTCCAAGATTAGGTTGGAATGATAATTGTACAGAGTTTTTACCATATTCAGAAAATATGGCTTTTGATTTCACAAATGATAAAAGCAGATATTTAAAAGGAATATTTGATTCATTCAAGAAGAAAGGAGACAAAAAAAAATACCTTGAAACGATAAAAGAATTTACTAATAATAATCCAGATGCCGAATTTATAATTGGCTGTAGTTTTGCAGCACCATTATTAAAAATATTATCTCTAAGAAGTTTTTCCCTTAATTTTTATGGCGATTCAGGAAGTTACAAGTCATTGGCTTGCAAGCTTGCGGTATCTATATGGGGAAATCCTGATAAATTATGTTCGGCTGGGAATCATACTTCAAATGTAATTATTGAAAAGCTGGCTAAGTTTCATAACTTGCCTTTTTATGTTGATGAAATAACCGAGAAATCATTTGATATATATCAAACTGGTAACGAGTCAGGACGCCATCGATTGTCACAACAGGGAGAGACAAAGGAAACTATAAGTTGGAGGACAGTTTTATTTTCCACTTCTGAAATATCGATGGATTCTGAAAATAAAAAACATGGGGAAATAAATAGGTTTTTATCATTTAAAGTAAATTGTGTTCCTGATTTTGTCACAAATAAAGATGAATACGCAAGAAAATTATATTCATTCATCAGTAATAATTATGGATTATTAGGCAATGATTTTATAAATTATGTAATAATTCATAAAAATCAAATTGATGAACTATACAAATTTATAATTGAAAGTATCTACAATCCTGACATAAATAACCAACATTTATCAATGATCGCATGTGGCTATTTAGGTTTATATCTTTTTAGATATATATTTTTAGATGTCAACGATCTAAAATATGTAATAATTAGAGCTAAAAAAATAATTTCAAAACTTAAAACAGTTCAAGAACTAGATCCAATAAGAAAAATGTATAGAACAATCATTGAATTTTACGAAGTAAATAGAAATGCATTTATGAACGGCATACAGCCGCAAAGTGCGAATTATTGCTATGGTATGACTAAAGATAATAAAGTGTTTTATTATTTAGGTCCATTAAAAAAATATTTAGCTGACAATGGTTTTAACTGGAATGAAAAAAGATTATTAATTGAAAATAATCTTATAGAATACAAAAGTTACAGAATAAATCGTGAAGTCGGTAAAAGAATTATCATTGATTTAAATTCTGATTTTAATTATGAAGAATTAGAACGGGAGGGAATCGAAGACGATGAATCTTAGACCATATCAAGTAAATTTAATAAATGAGATAAGAAAAAATATAAATTATAATTCTATCTGTATTCAATCACCTTGTGGATCTGGC
>JAQUND010000057.1 GCA_028717785.1 Candidatus Nanoarchaeia archaeon
TAATTAAATAAGTAATCTTGATTTTCTATAAATTTCTGAATGTGCTATCTTACTAAATTCTCCAGAAAAAGTTTTTGGAATATGTAATAATTCATGTAAAATAGTTTGATTTTGTTGTTGTTCATTCTCTCTTAAAAAATTATGATTATTAAAAGTTATAACATAAAAAGGTCTTATATGGGGATAAGCTAGTTGTAATGTTTTAAAAAAACCTGTAATTTTAGCACAAGTTCTAGTTTCACAAGAATAACTATAAAAATAAACTCTATCAAAATCTATATGAGCTAGATTTAGCCTTTTAGCTATAGCAATCGCCCTTTCTTTCAATTCTGGTTCTTCTATATATTCTACCATCTTATTAAGAAAAAAACCTCTTCTTTTAATGATTTATATATTTTAGAATGTATAAATATTTAAATACTGGTGTTATACTGAAAGCGGAGAGGTTTAAAAAAGAGTAAAATGAAAAAAAGGGTAGGAATTTCTATTGTAGTAAGTATAATTATTATTATGTTAATTTTCTTTATTGGAAAGGGTATAACTGGAAATGTTGTTAAAAATACTTGTGATTCTCCTTATATTTATGTTGGAGGTAATTGTTGTTTAGATAAAGATAATAATAAAATATGTGATAGTGATGAAAAACCAACTTCAATGATTAGAGCTATTGATGCTAAAGAATCTTGTTCAGTTGATAGAAAACTAACTTGTACTTGGAAAAGAATATCTGATAATAAAGTATCAATTAAATTTAGAAATGATCAATCAGGAATATTTTCAGTTACTTCCATTGAATTAAGTAATGTAGGAAAAAATGGATGTAAACAAGTATTTTCTGGAAAAGTAGAAGACGGATTTGATTATCAAAGAGAAAAACAATATGATTTAGAATGTAGTTTTACAGAAGATTATATTGATTCTTTAATAATTGTAAAAGGAATTACATATGAAAGAAGTAAAGGAAACGGTCCTTCTATAATGCCTTACACTACTTGGACATTTGAATCTGATGGTCATATAAGTGGATTTAAAGAAGTTTAAATTCTTATAAATAACTAACAACCATTAAACCAATTGCAAAAATTAACATTGAAAAATAAACTATTTTATTCCAATTGTATATTTTCATTCCATCAAATTGCCAAAAAGGAATCATATTAAATAATCCTAACCAAGAATTTATTGTAAATCCCATTACTCCAATTAATTTAATTATATCTATTGTACTAAATGAAATTAATAAAAACACTAATGCTAATAATAAATTAGTTAATGGACCTATAGCAGAAATTTTTCCATTTTTTTCTTTATTTATATTCCCAGAAATCATTACTGCCCCTGGAGCTGCAAATACAAATCCAAAAAAACTCATTATAATTGTTAATAATAACATAAAATCAAAAGATCTAAACTCAGCAAAAGCACCATATCTTTGAGCTAAATACTTATGAGCCATTTCATGAAGTATAAAACCACAACCAACAGTTAAACTAGCAATTAAAAAATTAGTTACAATTTCTATTGAAAATAAATTCTTAGTTAAAATAACACTAAAAGCAATACTAATTGCAATCCAAGCTTTCACTAAACTAATTATTTCGGTTTTAGAAGTTTTCATATTCTTTTAAGAAAGATTTATATATATAATATTTACCATTTGAATATGATTGAAAAAACTTTAGTTTTATTAAAACCGGATGCAGTTCAACGTGGTTTAATTGGAGAAATTATTACTAGATTTGAAAAGATGGGTTTAAAAATTGTTGGAATGAAAATGTTTTTAGCAAATGAAAAATTTGCTTCTGAACACTATTCTGATGTAAAAGAAAGAAGAGGAGAAAAAGTATTTATGAATAATGTTAAATTCTTATCAGAAGGGCCAGTTGTTGCTATATGCATTGAAGGTGTTCATGCTATAGAAATAGTAAGAAAATTAGTTGGAGCAACTGAACCAAAAGCAGCATTACCAGGAACAATAAGAGGAGATTATGCTCATGTTTCATATTCTTATGCAGATGAAAAAAATACTGTAGTTAGAAATTTAATTCATGCATCATCAAGTAAAGAAGATGCAGAAAAAGAAATTAAATTATGGTTTAAAAAAGATGAATTATATTCATATAAAACAGTTCATGAAAAACATACATTATAATTATTAAATACTTATAAATTCAAATTTTGAATAATACAATTATGGAAATAAATCAGATTGATTATGTTGAAGGAGAAGAGACATCTAGATTAACTTTAAGTTTAATGGTAAATAGTGATGAATCCTATAAAGCATTTGAAACTATTCAGTCTTATGCTAAAGGACAAGTAAAATTAAATAAATTAAATGGATCTAGTATGTATAGTTATATTTGGAAAAGATTTATATTTTTTGGTGTAAATTATTATCTACAAATATTTTTAGAAAAAGGCAACATAATTGTCTCATGTGAATTACAAAAACAAAAAACTTCTAATCTTTTAGAAAATATTTTTAAATTAAACCCACGTTTAAATGAAAGGGTTATAAAAAGTTTAGAAGAATTACACATTAAAGGATTAACACATCAAGAAAATTATCTAGAAGATTTAATCTCTAAATAACCATAAAAATTATAATAAATCTTTTAACTTACCAAAATCATAAATTTTATTTTCTACAGCAAACACTTCAAAATCATCTAATTTTTGTTGTAAAAAAGGACTAAGTAATTTTTCTTTTGTAATATCTGTTCCTTGAGTTACTAAATTTAATGATGGAAGAACAATTAAAACCTTATTTTTCCATTTACCTTTTAAAAAACATTTATATTTTTCATCTTTTCTTTCTTTAAAAGCAATACAAGGATGCTCATGTCCAATAATTACAATTTTTGCTTTTTTAAAGTCTTCATCTTCAGGAATTTTATTTCCATGACAAATATAAATATCATCAACTAAATAATGATCTTGTATAATTATATTTTTCTTATCTGCAATAGGACCAAGAATGTTATCATGATTACCCTTTACTAATATTATTTCTTTATTATTAAATAAATTTAATACTTCTAAAGTATCATTCCATTCTTGTTGAGAAATAGTTCCAAATTCATGTTTTAAATCTCCATTAATTACTATTGTTTTAGCATCAACTCTATCAAGAATATTATTTAATCTTTTAATTAAATCTTCTAATTGAAATCTTGGTATTAGAACTCCTTCTTTATTTAAAGATTCTTCATAACCAATATGTAAATCACTAAAAACTAATACTTTTTCTTTTTCAAGGTATAAGGCTAAATCAATTATTTCTATTTGTTTATATATATGCATTACAATTATTCCTCAGACGTTACAGCTTCTAAGATTGCATTTGCATCATAATCTCTAATAACAGTACCTAATTTTCCACAAGCTGGACAATTTTTTGGTATTGTGTCACCTCTAGGCTTAAACCTGTATGAACAACTTTGACATAAATATTTTACCATGATATTTTTAGTATATAATAATATTTAAACTTTATTATTTATAACTTTGGTGCAACCCTATAATAAGCAACAAAAAATAATTTAATTTTCTATTTAAATTATATGCAATTAATTTACTTGTTAATTCTACTTTTTTTGTTGTATAACTTCTATTTCTTAACACAAAATCATATTTGTTTATTTATAATAACCTTTATATAGTAATAACAAACGAAATATTTATAAATGAATTCATATCATCAACTATATCAAATTTAATATAAAAAATGGAAAATAATTATAAAAGTTTTGGACTTGGAATTTATTCTGAAGCTGAAAATATTCATGGAGTTCAAGCTGGTATTGTAACTGGTGTTGAAAATATTCAGGGAATTCAATTAGGTGGTATTATAGCTAGTGCTGAAAATAATGTTTTTGGAGTTCAATTAGGCGGTATTATAGCCGGTGTTGAAAATATTCAGGGAATTCAATTAGGTGGTATTATAGCTGATGCTGAAAATGATGTTTATGGAGTTCAAGCTGGTATTGTAACTAATGCTAAAAATATTCATGGAGTTCAAGCTGGTATTGTAACTAATGCTAAAAATATTCATGGAGTTCAAGCTGGTATTGTAACTAGTGCTGAAAATATTCATGGAGTTCAAGCTGGTATTGGAGCCTATACTAAAAATGAGGTTTATGGGATTCAATTAGGGGGTATTATAGCTGGTGCTGAAAATATTCATGGAGTTCAAGCTGGTATTATAGCTTGCGCTGAAAATAATAAAGGATTACAATTAGCCCCAATATCTATTTCATTTAAAAAAGAATCTAGCGGAAAACAAATAGGATTATTACTTTGGGGACCAGGAAATAAATTCTGGAATCCAAATGTTTTTTATCAAAAATTAGAACCGGGAAAACAAGTTAAATCTTTAGGAACCTTGGAAAAAGTTATTAGAACACTTTGGAAAGGAATTTAATTACAAAATTTTTATTTTTAAACTTACTTATTTATTTTAGCTAAAACATAAGAATGCATTCTTTTAATGAACTCAATTCTATCTTCCATTTTTAAAACATCTAAATAACCTTGTAAAACTAAATTAAAAGCAAAAGGACTAGGCATACTATTAGCTACTTGTTTAAGTTTTACTCTATTATTTTCTATATCTTCAATAATCTTAGTTGCATTATCAATATCCATTAAATCTTCTAAAACTTCTCTTCTAGCTTCTTTTAGTATAGAAAAATCATTAGAAATTCTTCTTAAAGCATTAATCAAAATCATTGAACTAACTTGTTGTCTTCCTACTCGTTTTTCACGACCTTTATAATTTCTTAATATCATTAAAGCTCTTGTAGCACAATGTCTAAATCTTCTTTTTAGTATTTCAGAATTCTCAATTGCAATTTCCATAACTTTTCTTAATTCATTAGATTTAATCAAGTTAAATGCTTGTAAAACTTGTATTTTCTTATCTGAAGCAACATAAAATCCATTATCACTTATTCCCATTTCTACATCTTTATGTTGTAATCTATAAATTGCGTAAGCTAAAGCTCTAGAAAGAACATCATTTACTCTTCTTCCATATAAAGTATGGAATACAACATATTTTTTATCTTCATCATTAAAAAATTCAACTAAAATTTCTTTTGGATCGGGGATTCTAGAAAATAAAAACTGTTCCATAAAATATTCATAAATTGCATTAGCTGCATTTTCATCTACGTATAAATGTTTATTAATAAATTCTATTATTTCTTCTTTAGATTTCTTTTCTTCAAATCTTTGCTTCATTAATTTTCTAAATCTATTTATTTCGCAAGCTAAATCAAAATTTAATGGTAACATTTCTGAATACCAAGATGGAATTGTTGGTTTTAATCCAGAAGCAGAAGAAACATAAGCAACCATTCCTTTTGCATATAAAAATTTATACGTTGAACCACCAAGAACAAAAACATCATTTCTTTTTAATTTTTCAAGGAATCCTTCATCTATATGTCCAATTGATTGTTCATTTAATTTTACTGTAATAAAAGATTCTTCTGGAATAGTTCCAATGTTAGTCATATGAATAACACGACCCATTTTTCCTTTCTTCCCAATCATTCCTGTTTCTTCATCATACCAAATTTTTGCATAAATATATCTATCTTCTAAAGAAATATACTTTCCAGCTAAATAGTCTATAACATCCATAAAATCTTTCTTTTCTAAATTTTGATAACAATAACTTTTTTTAATAATTCTAAATAAAGAATCGATATGAATTCTTTCTGTAACAGCAACTCCATCTATTTGTTGAGCTAATACATCTAAACAATTAGTTGGAATATGAATTTTATCTATCTTTCTTTCAATTAAATCTTTTAATAAAACTGAACACTCAACTAAATCATCACGATCCATAACAATAAATCTTCCTTTTATTGTTTCATGCAAACCATGTCCACTTCTTCCAAGTCGCTGAGCACTCCTAGCAACAGATTTTGGACTTCCAAGTAAAATAACTAAATCAATATAACCAATATCAATTCCAAGTTCTAAAGAAGTAGAACAAACAATACATTTTAATTTTCCATCTCTTAAATTTTTTTCAATATTTAATCTATGTTCTTTAGATAATGAACCATGATGAGCACCAATATTTTCTGTATATTTTTCAGGGAATTTTTCTTTTAAATGATGTACAATTCTTTCAGTTGCACTTCTTGTATTTGTAAATATTAAAGTTGTTTTATGTTGTTGTATCAATTTATCTAACAATATATACAATTCATTATGACTTTTTTCAAATGTTGTATTAATTAAATCTGGAACAGGAGATAAAACTTTTAGATCCATCTTTTTATCTAAATCTATTTTAACAATTTTACAAGATCTATCTCCAACTAAAAATTTAGCAATTTCTTCTATTGGTTCTGCAGTTGCACTTAATCCTATCCTAGTAACTTCTTTTTCACAATAAAATTGTAATCTTTCTAAGCTTAAAGATAAATGAACTCCTCTTTTACTATCAGCTAAAGCATGTAATTCATCTATTATAACCCATTGAACATTTTTTATTAATTCTTTAAATTTAAAAGAACACAACATTAATGCCAAACTTTCAGGAGTTGTTACCAATATATGAGGAGAATTTTTTAACATCTTTTGTTTTTCTGAAGCAGTTGTATCTCCAGTTCTTACATTAACTTTTATTCCAAATTCTTTACCTGCTAATTTTTCCATCTCTTTAAGAGGTCTATCTAAATTGAAAAATAAATCATTGTTCAATGACTTAAGTGGACTTACATATATTGCATAAACTTGATTTTTTAATTCATTTTTTTCGGATAAATTAATTAATTCATTTAATATGGATAGGAAAGCAGTAAGTGTTTTACCTGAACCTGTAACAGCGGAAACTAAAGTATTTTCTTTTTTATGAATATTCATAACTGCATATCTTTGAGGCATAGCAAATTCTTTAAATTTAGATTTAAACCAAGTTCTAACTATAGGATTCAGTACTTTAAAAATTTCTTCATCTTCATATGGTTTTGTTTGAAATTCTATCATTGTTCTATAAAATAAGGATAATATATAAACTCTGTGCGCACACCTTGCAAGTTGCAATTTACTAGAAAATATATATTGTAATATCTATTTTATACTAAAATGGTCTCTAATTAGTTTTAATTCTTCTGGTGTATACAATTCAATTGAAGAGCTAAACATCATACTATCTCCTTTTAATCTCTCTTCAAATTTTTCTAAATCTTTAACCATTCTAATAGTACTTTTTATTCTTTTTTCTGGAATTGATTTTATTAAATTAATAAATCTAAACAAACCACTCTCAATAGAATATTCATGATCAAAATACCTTAAACTTAAAGTATTATTTTCATTTAAACTAATATCTAATTGACTTGCAGAACCAAAATTAATTTTGTAAACTAATGAATATAAATATTTACCTAAAAAAATAGAAGGTGGCCAATTATTTCCTTTTCTTAAATTTCCATAATTTACTTTACCTAAATAAGGATCTAATAAACTATCTAATCTTAAAGTAAATTCATCTACATTCATAACCACTTAATAGTAACTAATTATATATAAACCTTTCTACCAATAGATTTTTAAATTAAATTATCATATTAATAATAGGTGCTAAAATGCCTAAAAAAGTTGTGAAAAAAAAGGTTAAAATTGTAAAGAAAGCAGTTAAAGTAAAGAAAGCTGTAAAAAAGATTGTAAAAACAAATGTTTCTAAAACTCCAAAAGTTATTGTTAAAAAAGAAAATAAAAAACAAATTGGAAGAATAACTCATTATTATACTGAAATTGGTGTTGGTGTAATTGAATTATCTGATACTATAAAAGATGGAGATTTAATTTCTATTGAAGGAGAAACTACTAATTTTAAACAAAAAGTAAGTTCAATGCAAATAGATAGAACCTCAATTAAAATTGCAGTAAAAGGACAAGAAATTGGAATGAAAGTAAAAGATAGAGTTAGAGAACACGATATTGTTTACAAAATAGGATAATTATTTCTTTTCATAAATTGAATGCATTTCTTTTAACATATTTTCTCCATCATTGGGATTTATTGTATAATATAATTTATCTGCAAATTTAACTAAATCTTTATTAAAAATTGCTCCACTAGTTATAAATATTTTACACCATGGTTGTTTTTCTCTTAAAGAAATTAATGCTTTTTCAGAAGTTTGTGAAAGATGAACAAAATATCCATCATAATCTTTTGGAAAATTAGATAATTTATCTTCTTCACACAAATTAACTTTTAATTTATAATTTAATCTTTCAGAAATAGATTCCATTCCAAATTTTATATCTTCACCATTATCAGAATCTAAAATAAAAAGTTTAAGTGTTATATCTTCTACCATTTTAAATATATAAATCTAATAAAGCCTGAATTTTGTCTTCTAAATAAGAATTATTTTCGCTTCCAATAACTACTTTTAATTTCCTAACTTGATTCTTTTTTCTTTCTTCTACAAAAAAAGAATAAAATCCTTTATCATTTACAATAGTTCCATACTCAAATTCATCACATTCTTGTCTTTCTCTTCCATTTTCACGAGAATTACCTATAACAAGTTCTCCTTTACTAAGAATATAATTTATACCATGCCATCTAAATTGTTCAAATCCTTTTTGTTCAGATGAAAGTTCTATAGTTTTATAATTTACCATTTTTAATTTCCTCCAACAATCTCAGAAATAATCTGAGGTTTACACCTCTTTTTATCTTGAACTAGATGCTTGTCTTTCTAATTCTAATTTCTTAGATATAGCTTGACTAGCTTGATCTATTCTATAAGCTTTAATAATTTCTTCAGCTAAAGAAGATACAATATCTTTCTTTGAATTAAATGATTTTGAATAAGCTCCTTGAACCATTTGTCTTAAAGCAATATCGATTCTTCTTTGAGGAGCAGTTTCAACAGCTTGAGGATAACGTGCACCACCATATTCAATACTTGTAATTTCTTCTCTTGGAGCCGCATTTTCTAAAGCTCTTACAAATACTTCAACTGGATTTTTTTTAGTTTCATTTTCTATTAATTGAAAAGTTTTTATAACAATATTATAAGCAGCCATTCCTTTACTAGTATTATGACCAGAACTAATTTTATGTTTTTTACCTTTATGACCAGAAACTTTTAATTTATTAACTAATCTTTCAACAATGTTTGTATACATTGCTTTATGGAATCTTTGTGTATTTCTTCCAGAAGATTTTGGAATTATAACTGGTTTTAAATTGATATAAGGTTTTAAACCTGGATCAATAACTGTAAAATTTACATCCCATAATCCAAATAATTTGTAATCCATTTTTATCTTCTACCTTTTTCTATTTTACCTGATCTTAAATCTTTTAATGATTGATCATTAACTTTTATAACTTGCCATCTAATTCC
>JAQUND010000058.1 GCA_028717785.1 Candidatus Nanoarchaeia archaeon
TTACTTTAGCAGAAGAGGTAGAGCGCCAACTTCAGGCGAGTGGCTATAAAATCAAGCCTTCGGACATTACGCCTTGTATCCATATCGCAGAGGGGTGCGAGTTTCATAGCGATAAGTTTTGTGGCAAACGGTGTAGGCTTTACGAACCTGCGGTGTAACGTTTTTTAACCTAATCCGTTGTTGGCAGCAGAACATGTGATGGCCAAACATACGCATTATAATAGAAAAAGTATACTATCGCACAAAACTTGTCAGTACTGTGATTTTCATCTTGCGCCATTAGATGCGACATGGTGTCGTAAATGTGGTACAAAGTTACCTGCGTGAAAACAAAATACGTCTCAGTGAGATTAAAAATATTAAATTTATATTTATTTAAAACTCTCTTAAATGTATTGAGTCGACAGAAATAATGAACGATATTTTAGCTATCCTATATAAGTTTGGTAATTTCTTTTTTATCTTTCGATATTATTATAATTCAGAAAAACATTTATTATGTCAATATAATAAATAATTTAGTTTTGTTTTTGCTGTATTAAAAGAGTAACTGGAGAGAGTACAAGAAAATTTGTGAAGTTTCTAAATTTATTACTATATATGTATAGGAGAAATTAATGTTAGGAAATAATTGTTCTAAAAGAACTTTTGCTATTATTCCTCTTAATGAGTGTCTTGCAAAAACTTGGAAAACATCAGAAACAATAATAGAAAAAGGTTCGAGTGTTTTTGTACACTGTTATTTAACTGGATTAGTTGCAAAAGAACTTATAACTAGATTTCCTAAAAGAATTCAAGAAAATTTTTTTCCTAAAGGTACAGTTTTAGTTGTCGCTTCACATGACATTGGAAAAGTTGAACCAAGATTCCAAGTAGAAATTTATTCAAAAATAAAAACAAAAGAATTTCCTGATGGTCAAAAACTTGATTTAAACAATATTAAAATCGATAAATTTTATCATAACGAAGTAAGTCAAGCTGAATTTTTAAAAGAAAATCAACGTTGGGCAAATATAGTTGGTAGACATCATGGGTATTCTACGACTTCTATGTTGTCCGATGCTGTTAAGTATGGTGGTTTACCTTGGCATAATTTAAGACAAGAGTTATTAAAACAATTAAAACAAACTCTTGGCGATATGTACCCTATAATTAATACTTCTATTCAAGAAGAGATGATATCGGGATTAACTTGCGTGTCTGATTGGATTGCTTCAAGCGAAACTTTCAGCGATGTTAAAGAAGAAACTTTAAAAGATTTTGAAAAAATAGAAAGACGAATAAAACTTGCTGTCGATAAAGCAGGATTTATAAATTCAGAAATTAACAACAATCTTTCTTTTAAAGAAATTTTTGGATTTGATCAAAATGAAGTACAAAAACGCTTAATTCAAGTAGCTGATCGTCCAGGAGTTTATGTTTTAGAAGCTCCTATGGGTATAGGTAAAACAGCAGCAGCATTATATGTAGCATATCTTTTTTTACAGAAAAATTTTGCATCAGGAGTTTACTTTGCACTTCCTACGCAATTAACGTCAAATAAAATTTATGAAAAAATGAATGAGTTTCTTGATAAAATTTTAAAACAAAATTCTCATAAATCATTATTATTGCATAGTAATGCTTGGTTGTTTAAAACAGAGTTGGGTGGTGATGCAAATGTGGGTGAGTCGTGGTTTGATAATAGAAAAAGAGGGCTATTAGCTCCATTTTCAGTAGGGACACTTGATCAAGCATTAATGTCAGTTTTAAATGTCAAACATAATTTTGTTAGAACATTCGGGTTAGGCCTTAATAAACTAGTAATCATAGATGAAGTTCATACTTATGATTCATATACAGGAACTCTTATAAATTTTCTAATTAATATTTTAGAAGAACTAGGGTGTACTGTAATTATTCTTAGTGCAACTTTAACAAAAAACAGAAAGTACAACATTTTAAATTCTCCTTTAGATTCTAATACAAAAAATGATTATCCTGTTATAACTTCAAAAAAGTATGACACAAAAAATGTTGAAGAACATTATATCGACTTAAATAAAGATAAAATAGTAAAAATAAAATTGTCTCAAGAGGAAGAATGTATTCATGAGGCTATTTCAAGAGCAATTGAGGGACAACAAGTTTTATGGATCGAAAATACTGTGAGTGAATCACAAAGAATTTTTAGGAGAGTAAATATTATTATTAAAGAAGCTAAACACAATATTGAGTGTGGTTTAGTTCATTCAAGATTTTTAAAAAAACATAGAATAATTAATGAAGAAAAATGGACAGAAATATATGGTAAAAAAAGCGAACATAGGAATAAACATGGTCGTATTTTAATAGGAACGCAAGTGCTTGAACAATCATTAGATCTTGATTCTGATTTTTTAATTTCAAGATATGCACCTATTGATATGCTTTTGCAACGCATAGGGCGACTTTGGCGCCATGAAGAACTTTGGGAAAAAACAAAAGAACATGTTCGTCCAAAAAATGCAAGAAGAGAAGTTTATATTATGGTTCCTCATCAAACTTTGCCATTGAAAAAAGAAGATTTTGGCGATACGTCGTCTATATACCCTCGCTATGTTTTATCAAGAACATTAGAGATTTTAATGTCTATTGAATCAGAAGAAATTATTATTCCTTCGCAAATTCCTGAATTGATAGAACAGACTTATTTAGATAGAGTCGAGCAAGGAGATTTATTGAAATATAAGAATGAATTAAATGAAGTAGTGAAAAAATTAAGAAATTTAGCTTGGAATGCTGAAGCAAAAGCTGGAATTACATTACCTGATCATGAAGCGTCAACAAGGTATGGTGAAACTGAATCTATGCCTGTTTTAGTTCTTAAAAAATTGATTCATAATAAAGATTTTTCAAAACATCTTATATTTTTAGATGATACAGAATTAATGTTGCCAACAGATATTTCAAAATTAAAGAGAAAAGAAATTAAAGAAAAAACTGCAATAATTTTAAAGAATACAGTAGTAGTAACTTCATATAATGCTCCTTCTGTAAAAAAGAACCAAATGAAATGGTTAAAAGGATATGTTTACTTAGGCGAAGATGATGAAAAAGAACCTTTTTCAGTTGTTATAAGAAAAGAAAATGGAGAATTAGTTGGTCCTGGAAACGAAAGAGCACAAGATAAAGATATTTTTTATAATAATGAACTTGGTTATGTTATCGAAAAAAATAAAAAAGATACACTTGCAATTTTTTAATATATATTAGGTTAAAAGTTGCTATTAAGTAAAAAGTTAAGATTTTTTTAAAGGAAGAAAAAATGAATGATTTTAATTTGATTGAAGAACCTTGGATTAAAGTTTCAAATCATGAATGCGTGAGTTTAAGACAGTTGTTTACTGATACTTCTCTTATTTCTCTTGGTGGAAATCCTGTAGAAAAAATTTGCGTATTAAATCTTTTGTTAGGATTAGTTCAAAGAACTTGTACGCCTAAAGACTCAAATGAATGGATTAATTTAGATATAAAAACTATTATGGAAAAAACTTTAAAATATCTTGAAAATAACGACGATTTGTTTTCTTTGTTTGGCGATAAACCATTTCTTCAAATGTCTATTTTTGATATTAGTGATTCTAAACAGCAACATCAATATAAGTCATTGCAATTTCATACTGCATCATCAGAGAGTGCTGTTGTTTTATTTCAATCTCATCAAGGATTTAAACTCTCTAATTCAGAAAAAGTTTATCTTTTATTACAGACATTAGGTTATTCTTTTGGTGGAAAAAAATGTGGCAAGATAAACGACAAATTAAAGAATATTCTTGGTGGTCCCGCTCTTGGAAGACAAGGATATTTACACAATTTTTTAAAAGGTTCTACAATTTTAGACACAATTAAATTGAACATTATCTCACTCAAACAAATAGCAGAAACTGGTTATCAATGTGGTTTAGGCACTCCGCCTTGGGAAAATATGCCTAAAACTCAAACATGTGCTAGAGCAGAAAATTTAAAACAGACTTATATAGGAAGATTAATCCCTTTAAGTCGTTTTGTTTTATTAAAAGATGACTATGTTTTTTTTACTGAAGGTATTATTTACCCGACTCATAAAGAGGGTGGTATTGATATTTCCATTTCTAAGAGCACAGAACAAGTGATTTGGACAGATCCAGAGAAACGTCCTTGGAGACAACTTTCGTCTTTACTTGGGTCTATTAATGCACAAAGTAACAACAAGAAAAGATTTGAATGTCTTCAATTAAAATTTGGTTTTGAAAACATAAAAATGTCTTCTAAAACTGAATTTGGTATTTGGTCAGGTGGAATTAAAGTTAGTAATCAAACTGGTGAACAAAGTATGAAATTCAATGATGATTTTGTAGAATCTGAAATAATTTTAAGTAGTAAAATTTTTTCAGATTCTTCTGATTGGTATTCAAAAATTGAAGAAGAGATTAAAGTTTTAGATAATTATTCTAAAATCTTATTTTCTTCAATATCTAAATATTTTAAAGATTTTAAAGCAAATGGGAAAGGAATAGCAAAACAAGCTGTCAATTTGTATTGGCAAGTTTGTGAACAAAATTTCAAAGAACTTAATGAAATTTGTAATAGCAACGAACTTGACTCAGATGATTTTCGAAAAAAAATGGTAAAACATGCTTATAATATCTACGACAAATATTGTCTTGCTGAAACAATGCGACAAATAAATTTGTGGGCTAAAAACCGTCCTAAATTTTACTTAAAAAAGGAGAACGCAAAATGAAATTTGTAGAATTTGTCATAAAACAAGTAAGAAAAAACTCATCGTTTAGAGCAAAATTGAGTCGTGCTGATAACATAGACACAGCACCTATTGCTTATGAGTGTTTAGGCAATTGGTGCGATATTCTTGATAAAGACGAGTTTTTGTCTTATGCAACTATAGGTGCTGCTCTTGCTCGTGCAAAAATAAAAAATAATGGAACTTTGTCTATAGCAGAAGCAATAGATCAAAGTTATGTAGAAGCAGGTTCAAAGCATTATTCAGAAAGAGCAGCTTCTAAACTTAGAAGATTGTTAGCTTGTGACTCTGTCGAAGAACTTTGTATGATTTTAAGAAATGTTCTACGTCAAGTTGAAACTGTGAATTTGGATTATGAAAGTTTGTTAGAGGATATAAAAATTTTTAATTATAGGAAAGATGTCATAAAAAGAAAATGGGCAGCAAGTTTTTATAAGAAAGGGGATTCAGAATGATAGCGACATTATATAAGATCCCTCGTAAAGATTGGAAAAACACCAAAACTGGTGATCTTTATCGTTCTCATCAAATTATTTATGGTCTATTTCCTGATTCAAAGCATCGTGATTTTGTGTTTCTCGATAAAGGAACGACATATAATGAAAAAAAATTTTTGATAATTTCAAAACAGGTTCCAAAAGTACCTGAATATGGAGAAATTTTGATAAAGAAAATTCCCGATTTGTTTTTTCAAAAAAATAAATACAAATTTGAAACTGTTTTGAACCCAGTAAAAACTTTAAGAACTGTCGATGGAACGACAAAAAAACCTGTTATAGGAATCGAACAGTTATCTTCATGGTTTTTAGAAAAGTCTCAATATTGGGGTTTTAAAGTCGACTCATTAAGTGTTTCAAAAACATGTGCTATTGAATTTTTTAGAAAGGGTGAAAATTTAATTTTAAATTCATGCACTTTTTCTGGCATTCTTACTGTAGTGAATCGGTCGAAATTTATAGAGAGTTTCGAGAATGGTATTGGTAGATCACGAGGTTTTGGTTTTGGGTTATTACAACTTGTTCCAATAAATTAAAAATGGAGGTTTAAAATGTCTCTTGAGAACAAAAATAAGTATGAGAGTTTAATTGTCGAATTTCACATTTTACAGAATTCTTCTGTTGCTTGTCTTAACAGAGATGATGTAGGTGCTCCAAAAACTGCTATGATAGGTGGAGCTCTGAGAGCTAGGGTAAGCAGTCAGTGTTGGAAACGTAGTGTCAGGCTTATGTTTCATGAAATTGGTTCTGGCGTAGGTCTTACTTTAGCAAGTCGTACAAAATTGATTGGAGATCTTGTAAAAAAAGAATGTTTAAATCAGGGAGCAAATGAAAAACAAGCAGAAGTTTGTGGTTTGAAATTTGAACAAGCGTTTATTGGCAAAGAAAAAAAGAAAAATGAAAATAAAACGCCTGAAGAAGTTGGAAATGATGATGAAACTAATAATACTCTTATGTTTATTAGTCCTTCTGAAATAAAAACAATAGTCGAAGCTTTTTCTAAAGCTCAGTTTGACCCAGACAAAGTTCTTGTTAAAGAACGAAAAAAGCAACCTGAAGAAATTGCAAAAATTCTTAAAAAGCCAAATTTTTCACTTGATGGCCAAGACATAGCTCTTTTTGGGAGAATGGTTGCTAAAGCTGCTTCAATGAATGTTGAAGCAGCGGCATCATTTTCACATGCAATTTCAACACATAAAGTTTCTAATGAATTAGATTTTTTTACAGCTTTGGATGATATTAAAGTAGAAAAAGAAGAACTTGGTTCAGGACACATGGGGACAAATGAATTTAATTCAGCTACTTACTATCGTTATGTGTGTTTGAACTTAGGGGTTCTATATGACAATCTCTCAGGAAATGACGATATTTTCAAGAAAACTGTTGTAGCTTTTATCAAATCTTTATTTATTGCTATTCCTGCTGCACGTCAATATACAATGGCTGGAGTTTCACCTTGGGAATATGCTATTATAAATCTTAGAAAAGGTCAACGTTTACAAGCATCATTTGAGAAACCCGTGAAGTCGTATGAAGAAGGATTTTTATTACCAAGTAAAAAAGCTCTAAACGAATATTTAGAAAAAAAAGAAAAAAATTATGGTTCACTTTTTTCAAAAATTGCTCAATTTCGTTTTGAAGAAGATTGTTCGATTGACAATCTTATTAGCGAAATTACAAAAAACATTTGAAAAGGTGTAACCTTAAGGCCCATAGAATTAGAATGTTCTAGGGCCTTAGAACTGATTATAATAGAGCAAGGAGAATTTATGTTAAATAAATTTTTTGTATTATGGTTTGAAGCACCTCTTCAATCATGGGGAAACGATTCAAAATTTTGGAGACGTGATACTTTGAAGTTCCCAACAAAATCAGGTATTATTGGATTAATTCTATGTGCTTTAGGTAAAACAGGAGCTCAAATAGAGTTTTTAGAAAAATTGTCTTTGTCGAAAATAACAGTATTTTCATATTTAAATACTTATTTTAAAGACAAATTAAGAAAGAAAGTGGAAAGAGCTTATATTCTGAGAGATTTTCACATGATAGGTAATGGCTATAATGAAGAAGATAATTGGATGGAAATGAATACGTTAAAAAAACTTGATGGGAAATCTTCAGGTGCAGGAGTAAAAGTTACTCAGCGTTTTTATCTTCAAGATTCGAAATTTGGCGTGATTATGGAAGTTCCAGTTAATTTATCTGATTGTTTAGAAGAAGCGCTAAAAATGCCTGTTTATGACATATATTTGGGTCGCAAAAATTGCATTCCTACAGATTTTGTTTTTCAAGGATGTTTTGATACTCATAAAGAAGCTGAAGAAAAATTGTCTCAAGTTTGTATTGAAAAAAAATTAGATTTAGATTTTACTGTTCTTGATGAAAGTTTACCTGAAATTGGTGATGTCATTTCATTGAATGATATACCTATTCAATTTGGTGAAGAAAAAAAGTATCGTGATCGTCAAGTGACTATAATTGAAGCTTAATTTTATGTTTAAACACAAAAAACGTTTGTTCGTAAAAATTACTCATGAAAATTTACCTCAAATTAAAGATAGATATCCTTTTCTTTATCTTGAAAGAGGACGTTTAGAAATAGATGATAGTAGCGTAAAGTGGATTGATTGTGATTGTAATATAATAAGAATACCATGTGCTACGATATGTTCTTTAATTTTAGGTCCAGGAACAAGTGTCACTCATGAAGCTGTAAAAGTTTTAGCTGCGTCTAACTGCAATATTTTGTGGACAGGTGAAGATAGTTTAATTTTTTATGCAGTAGGACAAAGTCCCACCTCTAATACAAGGAATTTAAGAAAGCAGATGTTATTAGCTTCTGATTCTGTTAAATCTGAGAAAGTTGCAAGAAACATGTTTTCAAAACGTTTTCCAGATATTGACTTAAAAGGTAAAAATTTAAAAGAGATGATGGGCATGGAAGGGTTTCGAGTAAAGGAGCTTTATAAAGAAAAAGCAAAAAAATATGAAATAACATGGTATAATAGATTTTATAAACCCGGTGAATTTATTTTGGGTGATACTACAAATAAATACTTAACAACTGCAAATGCAGCTTTATATGGGCTGTTATGTTCTGTTATTTATACATTAGGTTATTCTCTTCATATTGGATTTATTCATTCAGGTAGTCCTTTACCCTTTGTTTATGATATTGCTGATTTATATAAAGATGAAATCTGTATTGATTTAGCTTTTGCTCTTACTGTAGAATCTGCTGGTAATTATGATAGAGATTTGATTTCTTCAGAATTTAGACAAAAGATTATTGATGCGGATTTATTAGGTCATATAAGTGAAGATATTAAAAGTATATTAAAGGTTTGAAGACATGATTGTTGTTATAGCAGATTTTCTTCACCCTGCAATTAGAGGTAGAATGAAGTTATGGTTTGTAGAAATACGACCTAATGTATTTGTTTCTGGTGTTACTGATAGTATAGCTGAACATGTAGTTGATTATTTATATAAAAGCTGTGTATCGACAAAATCAAGTTTCACTATTTTTCAAAAAATTAACAAATCGCCTGGGTATAAAATTAGATGGTTAAATTCTCCTAAAAAGAATATAATTGAAATTAGCGGTTTACAGTTAGTACAAGAAAAATAAGTTCTTTGAAATTTGATATTTTTTGCTATACAAGGTATAGTAATACTTATATAAATTATACAATATATAGGTAGTTTCTCCGCTTATGTGGGGATGTTTCTACTGGGAAGAAGTCTGTGACAGATTCGACGAGAGTTTCTCCGCTTATGTGGGGATGTTTCCATATAGTGGTGTACTGTTTTCCGTATGCGCAAAGTTTCTCCGCTTATGTGGGGATGTTTCCTATGGTGGTGTAGCTGACACCTCTTTTACTATAGTTTCTCCGCTTATGTGGGGATGTTTCTGGAATTCAAATCTTTTGAGCCAACGGAAACAGAGTTTCTCCGCTTATGTGGGGATGTTTCTAGGCTTCTTTTTTTCTTTGATTCATAGGTGTAGTTTCTCCGCTTATGTGGGGATGTTTCCAGACTACGGCTCTTTTGATGATCCCG
>JAQUND010000059.1 GCA_028717785.1 Candidatus Nanoarchaeia archaeon
TAGAAATAGAACATTTAGTAGCTGTAGACGGACACTGTAAGACATCAGTACCAGTTAATTTAAAAGAGGGTTGTGTACTTGATATAACTTCATTACAGCATGAAAACTCGTAGTCGTTACAAAAAATAGGTGTGAAAGTTTGCGTATCTCCTATAGAAAAAGTTTTATTAAGTCCAGCTAAAGAAATAATGCCAATTAAAATTAAGAATATAGAAATTCCTATTACTAGTGCTTTCTTTTTTTCTTTTGTTAATCTCATGAGTGTGAAGGGGATTCCAACAGGAAATTCCTTTTTGGGTTTCTCCCCTTGAATTTGATTTATCTTCTAATAAAAAATGAAGAAAGGAATGGATTAAGAAGACTTCCATCCCAAATAAAAAATACTTTTTTGGTATTTAGACTTTTTATGCTAATCCTAAGTTGTAAGATCCGTATAATGTACTTGTTACAGCCTGATCTTCATCTTCAACAGCTGGTCCGTCGAAACTCTTTCCAGTCTTGTCATTAATAAACCAGTTATTACCGTAAACATACAAAGTTACATTACTGTCTCCAACAGTTGGATTATATGTATCATCAGCATCAATAGTTACTATACCTTCAACTTTAGCATTACTTAATAATGCAGGAGCTGTGTAAGCCTTTGCTCCATATTCTGAAGCAATTGTAACTGAGTCTGGAACTGTTGTTAATACACCACCTAAATTAACTATACAGTCATCAATAGATGATTTATTGTAATAACAAACAACTACTTCTCCATGAGGAGATCCAGTTTGATACTCGCCTTTTAATGTCAAGTCTATGTCTACTTTTTCACCAGCACCAATAGTTTGAGTGTTTGAAGTACCCATAACTAAATTAGTATCTTCGGTAATTGCAGTCATAGTTACTGATGTATTTGCATAAAGTCTAGCAGATGGCACATCATAAGTACCCTTACAAGGAACAATTACATTTGTTACATCACTAAAGTAAGATGTTCCACTTTCATTATACCAAAGTATTTGAAGTTTGTCTCCAGGACTTAATGTTGCTGAACCTGCATCAGATACGGTTTTCAATGCCCCACCATTAACTTTGTAGGCATGAGTTCCACCAGTTGCAGTGTCTGTGTAAGCATTTACTGCTGGGAAAGTTACAGTTGTCTTGTCTACATTTAGACATTTACATGACCCGTCTATCTTAATAAATCCATCAATACATTCTCCTGTTGGAGTTTCTACACCTTCACTTGGAGTTTCTTCTCCACCAATTGCTAGAGTACTAGGTGTAATGTTCATAGTAGTAGCAATAAAGTTAGAAACTGCTGGAATGAATAAAAGCATTGCAATAACACCAAATGCCATAATTACAGCAGAAACTTTAGATCTCTTTATTGATTTCTGACTTCTACCACCAAATAGTGATGCAATCATAACGATAAAGAATAGTGCAAATATTCCTACACCAATCCAAGGAACTACATTTAAAATGTTCATTTATTTTTTCCTCCTTTTCAACTATCTTCAATAAAGTTCGGATGAACCTTACTGGTTATAGTCGTCTATGACAACCACTCATCAGATCAATCAACAATTTGCGACTTCTCAAAAAGTCCTCATTGCCCAAAGTTAATTTGTTTGATTTGTGATTTGTGAGTATGATTATTTTTTCTTTAAGTACAAAATTATTCCAACAATTATTGCAATGAATACTGCTATTCCAATAATCCATCCAATAGCAGTAGAACCTACAGTACCTTCACCAGCAAGGCTTAATGTCCTTGCACCAGTAATATCTTTTTCCTCAGAAGCAACAAAAATAGCGCCTGCTGTTCCAGATAATGATGCCACATCTACCTCTGTACTTTTGGTACTAGAAATTGTAGAATTTGAACCATCACTTGCAGATACATACCAAGTATAAGTTTTTTCAGGAACACTTGCCATATTATAAGAGCATCCCGAACCAGAATAAACCATGGTATAAGATGAACTTCCAGGATTTCCATTTACAAAATAAATAGTACAAGCAGTTACGTTTGCATCAACAACAGTAGCAGAAAAATTAACTGTTCCGTCTGTGTCGCTTGTTGGAAGTAAACTTGTAGGAGCAACAGGTACTCCATTGTCAATAGTTATTCCAGATCTAGTGTTATTAACATAAGTTGTTCCATTCCATAATTGAACTGTGATTGTGTAATCTGTAGCGTCATAAACTTGGTTAGTATCAATAGTTCCATTAAATTCTAAATCACTTTGATTAATTGTATAGCTTCCAACATAAAGTGTTGTTGTTCCTAAAGAAGCAGATTGTAAATAAACTCTAGATCTTGTCCAGTTTTGAGCTTCATATCCTGTTATTAGTGTAGCATTGTACCATGCAGATGCCCCTTTCATAATTCCACTAGCAGTTGGAATAGCAATTGTTATATTAGTTGAGCTAATAATATCAGCAGAAGAAACTATTGAAGATAAAGTTAGTAATAGAAATATTCCAACAACAAAACGCAGGAAGACTTTATTTTTACACCTCATAAATAAACAATTTAAATAATATTTATAAAGTGTGCTATCCTTTTAGGATAGTTAAAATATGGAAGATAAATACATTAATAAAATAATGGAAGAAACTTGTTTTGGTTTAGCATATTGTTGTAGTTTAGAAAAAGAATGTGATTCTCGAGATGCAGTTATTAAAAAATTAGGACTTACAAAAAAAGATTTTATAGAATTAAAAGAAAAATTTAATATTGAATTATTTAGAAAATTGAAGAACAAAAGCCCTCGCAAGAAGACTACGGGAAGTAGAAAACAGCGAGGGAAATTGCTCCAAGAATAAAAAAGTTTTATAGATATAAAGATTGCTATTCAAAAAAGATAGTTACTTGCTTAAATTCTTTTTCATACATGCACGGTAACCAGGTTTACCTTTACATTTTTTTGCAGATGCTTTAAATCTTGATTGTGCTTTTTTTTGTTTTTCTGACATTTTTCCTCCTTTCATTTGCAATGTTTTTTAATTTTTTCTCTCCAATAAGACGCATGACCAGACTCGTCGCTTGATAACTTTTTTTCTCCGAAGTTTGCATAATCTCTAGTTCCTTTTTCTTCATCTCTAAGAAATTCATTCATTTTTGCGCAAGTTAATTTTTCTGTCATTTTAACATTTATCGTGCTGTTTCATATATTTATTTGCGAAAATTATTGCTTCTGATTCATCTTTAAAATATTCATCTTTAATGTATCCCCTTTTATTTATTCCATTAACTCTAATTGGTTTATTCTTATCTAAATCTGAATGTGTTATAAAAACCATCTTACCCCCACCTTGATTGTTAAAAACACTATAAGTCTTTTTAGTTCCACCCAATTTAATTCCAACTTTTTTCCAACATTTTAATTCAGTCATTTGAACACCTTTGATATTAATAGGAAGATTAAGAATCCTGCTAAAGCAACAGCCATTGGAATCCATAGAGGACTTAAAATCCAGAACCAAGACCACGAAATTACGTGCGTAAGTTTTAAAGTTATAAAAATTAAAGTAAGAACCCCTAAAAATCCTGAACCAATATGAACACCCCCGAAATTATAAATTGGAGGAATATAATCATTTGCATACTTTTTTAATAAACACTTTTTTCCCACTCTCTTAAAACCTTTTGCACAACTTTTCATTCTATCTCTACTCCGTAAGCGTCTTCTCCATCATATTTTATAATCTTATTATTAACTTTAACTGCTGAACCATCCATATCTTTTGAGAATCTTATAGAACCATCATTAAATATAGAAATTTCTTTTCCTTTCCGTGAGGTACATTCATATTCCATACCATTTTTTCTAGTAGGGTCTCTTTTTTTGCATGACCAATTATTTTTCATCTTAATTTAGCACAAATCTTTCTAGGATTAGAAAGACATTTATGTTTTCCTCTTTTATTAGAATTACCTTCAGCATCACACTTGTATGTTCTTCTCATCGTCTTTTGTTTTAGTTTCTTTTTTATGTCAGAAACGCATTTTTCATACTTGACTCCCATGATTATAAAGTTAAAAATTTAAATAAAAAAATTAAAAATAAAAAGTTAGCTTACTTTCTTTTTTTAGTGCTTTTAACACATTTGTTTTTTGTCTTTTCAGTTTTACCTTTGTGGTAACCTGTCGGACAACCTTTTTTAGCCATAATGCACCTCCAAAAATTTAAATATCATTTGCACTTATTCCTCTTTGCTTTTTGACATGCCTTACTTTTATCACCAGATCGTTTGCAAATATTTTCAATTTTCTTTTTAGAAAGACATTTTTGTTCTGCCATAAATATTTTATAACAATCTATTTTAAAAAGTATGCTATCCTTTTAGGATAGTTACCCAAATTCGTGAATTAACCACATATTATTAATAAAAACAGCGATCCCATTTTTATTTCCATCTGGAAAGTTAAATTTTTTATAAGAAATATTCTTATCATTCATTATGTACTCTGTAATTTTATCTCCATTAATTCTGAATAAATCAACAGTCGACATTCTCTTTAATCTTTTTTTTATCAAATTGTTTTCTCTATCATCTCCATCTTTGTAAATCTTTTTCATAATTCTCCAAGTTGAAGAACCTTCTTCTTTCAATTTGTAGAATTCCTTAATTATCTTCAAGTCAAGAATGTCAAGAATTTTAAATTACCTCCTTGATTTTATCATAAAGTTTAATCATCATCTGTAGAAGCATCATCGATGCTACCATTAGCTAATTTAAGATGTTCCCTAGTACAATGTCCTGTTGCTGAAAATCCAGTTACTCTCCCAGATTTATCTCTTTTAAATCTTACATTGCATCCTTCTTCTCTTGGCTTTGGTTTTGGTTGTTGTGTTTTTTGTTGGTCCATTTTACCTCCTTATGCTTTTTTTAAATTATTTTTAATTAAGAAAATACCAAGCCATGTACTTGCTTTATCAAAATAGTAAATAGCTTGTTCTAAATCTTTCTGAGTATAGCACCTATTTCCTAATTCAATGTACCCACCAATAACACGAAGGCTATGTTTGTTTATACACCAGAGTTCCCCGCTTGATTTAAGTAAGTCTTTGTTACAAATTTTTTCAAGAAGTTCTGTTCTTTCCTTTCTTGCAATGTCTCCAAGCTCTAGCCATTCTTTATCTTTTGTTTGATTAAAACTTTTCCATGAATGAATTTCCAGATGAGTGAGATCTAAAAGTACTGTAATTGCGTCGTCAATCCACCCTAAATCATAAGTAGAAATTTTATCTTTTACCATTTAAGAACCTCCTCCAAATCTTCCAGCTATTTTCATACAGCAATCCTTGAACTTAGAACCAACATTTTTTGCTCTATCGATTAAACTTCCTCCACTTCCACTATCAAAACTTTCTCCTTTATTTCTAGTTAAAAATTTTATGAATATAATAATTGCAATTATTACTCCTAAAATAATTAGTAACCAAACCCACCAACTCATCTTCTCACCTCGACTAAAAATTCTTGTTCTAAGATAATTAATAAAAATTTAATTTCTTCAAGAATATCTTCATCTATTCCTTCTTCAAAATAAAAGTTATTTTCTGTATTATTAAAATTTATTTCTAATTTAGGAAGATTATTTCCAAATCTTAATTTAGCGATTATGTGTTTTGAAAGAACTAGTTTTGAATCATTATCTGAGAAATAAAGTCTGAATCTTGAGTTATTTTTTTCTGCAAGAGTATTAAAATCTTTTATTAATTTTTCAAATATCTTTGAGTTGTCAAATTCAAGTTCTTCGTAGTCAATTATATCTTTTATCATTTTCTTCTCCTTGAAGCATTATCTTTTTTATCTTTGCGCATTTCTTCCTGGATTACTTTTCCACAATATTTACAAACAGGTACTCCTCTCGAGTTCTTTCCATGAGACCTTACTATTTTATACTTTGTATGTGAGCATGTCATTTTATTTTATAAAAATTTCCATTATAAAGAGGGCAGTGTAATGTTGACTCTTTAACTCTCTCGATTGTTCTTCTTACTACTTCTTCTAGTGCTTTCTGTTTTCTATATTCTTCGTAATCCATATTTATGCTCCTTGATTTTTTCTACATCCAGCAACTGCCCTTTCTGCAATCCCATCAAATGCTTTTAATTCCTCGTCTGATATGTTAAACTCGTCAAATCTTGGCTTGCAAGTTACAGGATCCACTGAAATATCTGCTCTGTCTCCAGTTCCAAATTTTTCACCAGTTTTCTTATCAGTCTTGGTTCTCTCACATTGGAATCTTCCATCTTCAGTAGGTTTACAGTGCATTCCTTTTTGGTCACTATTAAAAAGTCCCATCGGTTACCTCCTTTTGTCTATTTTCTTTAAGATATTCTTTTAATGTTCTTAACTGTAATAAAATATTTCTAGCTGGATTAAAATTTCTTGCTATTATAAATTTTAAAACTTAATCTCTTTCATTTTCAGTTATAACAAATTTTTTTCCTTCTTCCATTTTATTTACATTTTAATATTTTTCTTTTTCCTTTAATTATGTATCTACAATCTTTATTAAAAAGATGAGGATTATATTTTGGAACAATTAAGTCTTTAGTGAAAGATGCACGAATAAATGCTTCACATTCTTCTTTTGTATTTGCTCCTTGTAAAAGTTTTCCATCAAAAAATAAAAAAGGAAAATTACCATCCATATATTGATCAAATAATTTTGTAATGCTATAGTCTAAGAGTCCTAGAGAATTAGATGCATCCATATTAATTACTCTAACTCTTTTATTTAATGGCACTGTTAAATTTTCTCTCTCTATAAATTCCTTGAATTTCGCGCAATGCTGGCACCCGTCAATTATAAATAGAATTCTAGCCTTTCTTATAAACTCTCTAATTTGTTGATTCAATTTCTTACCTCCACATGATTTCCTTGTAGTAAGTCAAGCTCTTCAAATTTAAATTCTTCACCTTGTAATTTAGTCATGTCTATAACTGGAATTTGATAAACTTTTACTAATGCATCTAAATCTACCTTAGTGTAAGGAATTTTATAAATTTCATCGCCTTTTATTCTTTGAATTTCTTTGTTAAATTCATCTAAAGTTCCTTCGTGTAAAGCTGATTCAGTCCAGACTATTTTTATAAAATGATAAGGAAATTCTACTCTTTCTTTTTTCTTTTTTCCAGATAATTTTTTAAAGATATTCATTTTACAGTTATAGAATTATTTAATTCATTTAGTATTGTCTGAAGTATCATTAGTAATCCAAGAATAGAAAGTAAATTATTAAGAGAGATAATATTTTTAAGATCTGCAATAAAACAAATAGATATTACTAAATAAACAGTGACTAGAATTACTCCAGTTTTTCCCCAACTATCTCTGATTTGCCATAAATTAGCCATCTTTTTCCCTCTCTTTATTTAATTCTGCACCATTTACTGCTGGAAGATACATATTTTCTGGTAAAAGTTCTACATCTTCATTCTCTTCAGTTAATTCTTCTTCTTTTTCTTCTGATTCATCCTCATATTCATCATTTTCATCTTCTTCTTGATTATCAGTATCTTCTATTTTATTTTCATTATTAGTTTTTTCATCTTTTTTTTGAGATAATTTTTGAATTTCCTGAGCTTGTCTATATTGTTCTTGTTTAACACGAGCAATGTCTCTTAAGTCTAAAATTTTTGGAATATTTTGATTATTTCCTTTAGAAAAGAATCCTATTACTTGTGATGCTCTAAATAAATAAGAAAATACTAAGAACCAAAAAAGAGTTTTACCTTTAACATTTTCAATCTTAATTATTTTTCCACTGTCACCAGTTATTATAATTTGGTTTTCATCAAATCTTTCTAAAGACTTGTCGCTTCTATCCATAAAAATAAATTTCGAGAAAGATTCATATAGTGGAGTATATACTAGACTACTGACTAGATTTTTTAAAAGAGAAATATAAGAGTTAATTTCAAAACTATTTGATAATTTTGCTGATCCTGACTCTCTATTGAGTATTTTGTTTTGTAGACTACTTTTTTGTAATTCTATTTCATTTAAAATAAATCCTAGACAGTCTACTAATTTTTTATAGGAATCGTTCATTTTATTATCTAAATTAATCATCCAATTAAGGTCTGGATTTATTTTAGAAATAATTATTTGAACCATTTCTCTTGCTCTGTCTTCAGATCTACAGATATTTTCTGCTTTTGTTTCTGAATAAGAATTATTTAAAACTATGTTTGAGTAAGTTATAAATTCATCAGATTTTGAAGTTATTTCTCCAGTATCATAGATTTTTATGGATCTAAGACTTTCTTCTAGTTCCACAAATTTTAATCGTGTTTGCATTTTATTTTTATTATTTTAAACCGCAGAGGCTCCGAATTCCACGGAGCATCCTCTTCATATAGAAGTGTGCTATTTTTACACTATGTTGCGGAGTACCAACGTTAATCATCTATAGAGGTTATTCTAGAGGGTGATCTTTGTTGATTATTATTTTTTGATATTTCTATCCATTCATCTTCCCAATTTGTTTCCCAGTTTTCACCGAGAATGCTTTTTATCCTATTTAACTTAAAGTACTCATTTTTTTCTTTATCAAAATATCTTATATTAAACTGCTTTACATTCAAGATAATTCCCTCTTCTTTTTTTAGTATTAATCCTCTTTTTTTTAGGTTATCTAGAGCCTGCAATATTTGTCTCCTATCAAGAATATTACCAGTTAAACTTTGTATTTCTGAAATAATTACTTGTTTTCTTGCTCTAGCAATATTGTATAAAACTAAGTCTTGATTTGTCATTTTTAATTTTGTTGTTGTGGTAAAACATTTACCTTTTTATCTTGAGGAATATTTTGATTAACTGTTATAACATTACTTTTAACAAACTCTACTGATGTTTTTAAGTCTGCTAGAGCTTTTTGATAAGCTGTTACATCACCAGTAGATTCAATTATGCTAAGTAGTTTATTGCATTTTTCTCTATAAACATCTCTCTCTTGTTCTGCTAATAGATTTCTCTCTGTTAAACTAGCAAATTTCTTAGCCATATCAGAAAAATTAATGCTATGAGAAAAAGTCATATCAATAGCTTCGCTTACAGCAGTTTTACCTATTGAATTAGCATGATGTAATACTTCACTAGCCCTTTTTAAATCAGAATTTTCTTCTCTTAACTCTGTTGCCACGATTTCCATAACTTTATATTTATCTTTTATGTCACGGCATTCATCATTTAATTTAATCCACATTTTTCTAAAACTTTCTACATTAAATTTCGAACTGGCGTAGTCCTTGCTTTTTTCATCATATATTGGAACATCTATTTCAAAATCTTCAAAATTGTC
>JAQUND010000060.1 GCA_028717785.1 Candidatus Nanoarchaeia archaeon
CTAAAATTTCTTTGAGCGTTTCAAAATCTGCAAGGGTGTATGTGTGCGTCATGGTTTTACTCCTAAGGTATACAGGGCAATGAACAAAAGGCAACCATAGATAATTATTAGGTTGCCTTTTGAGTATGACTACGACCGTCGCGCGTTATAAAGATAATGAAATCAGTTTGGGCCTGATTTTTGTATCCACCAGGACAATTTTTGTTTGTGCTGTGGCCGGGTATTTTGTGTTTGTTATTATTTTGAGTGATGCAAGTTCTCCCATGAGAACACCGTCATAGGTGATTGTTACCAGGTTGCTGGTGTTTGCCTGGAATTCCGAGTTGTTGATTTGATGAATTGCACCCTGTAATGACGAACCTGCTCTGAAAGCGTAAGTTGCACCACCTGAACCGGCAATATGGATATAACCTTTGAACAAGCCAGGCCAACCGATTTGCCAGAGTTTCCCGCCGTCTTTTACGTAGAGCAACGTAGTAGAACTCGAGCTTGATTCGTACCAGTTACTGTTGATGCTCAACTCTTTGCTTACTATGAAAATTACTTTGCCGGAAAAGATGCCCTGAACATCAGCAGTATAGAATGTTGGTACCGAATTGGAAATGGCAACAACCAGATAACCATTCCAAAGTTGATCGGCTGGTGTGTTGTCGTATGCATTTTGCAAGTTGGTACCGTTGAGTTTTGTGAAACCTAACGTTGAGAATTCTTTGATTTTATCTGAGGAAATTGTTGTCATGTTGATTGTCGTTGCGTTTTCATTACCGCCTGAGATGTCAACATAGTCACTGATATTGAAGGAGCCTTTGTTTTCAAGAGCAGTGAGATTTTGGAATTGAGAAGCCATGCAACTACCTGAATGATAGGCTTTGTGGTTTTTCATGTCGACTTTGAAGGTGCCACTGATACTGTTCGTAAAGTACCCTTCTCCATTGATATTGAGCGTGTTGAGCAGTTCAATATTTCTTTTGAAACCTGCTTTACCATTGACATCAAGTGAAGAGTTTTGCAATTTTACGGGCGTTTGGAAATAGGCATTTCCGTTAACAGTGAGTTGCCCGTTGAATTCCGTAGTAGTTCCATTGTCCCCGGTTTTGAGATAGCCGTTGATGATCGAGCCCGAGGCGTTGGAATTGAACCGAACGCCACCACCGAAGTAGACATTGCCGTTGACGGTCATTTTCTGGTTGAAGTCGTAGCCGTCTTTCTGGATGTAGATTGCAAAGTCCTGTACGGATGGTCGGTCAAATTCGGTACCGTCGAGTTGGTATGTTGCAACGGCTGTTTTTTTCTTGCCTGAAAATTGACCATAGCCGTTTCCTTGAACTATGATATGCGGGATGTTGTAACCGCCGTCACCTAATGCTTCACCGATTCCAAGAATGCAGACTGAAAATTTGGCTGGGTCGGTGACATTTGTGCTCATCGAGATTTTCTGTTCGCTTGAAGGGTCCGCCGAAAGGAGCCATTTTTTCGATTTTTCGGTCAGGTAATTGTTCATTACCGTTATCGATTCAACGGATTTCTTTTCAAGTTGGGTTTCGCAGGCTTTAACCGCAGTCGAAGCAGCCTGGTATGCGGAACGTGTTTTCCCTGCGTTTGCAACATTTGTCCTGTCATAACCGACCGTTTTGAGCATGACAGCGCCGGTAATACCGACGACGCAAACGAGACAAAGGGTGTAGACAATTGCGGCTGAACCGCGTTGATTGTTAAAGTTGAACATAGAACCTCCTTTTAAAAAATTCCGTTGTTGAGCGTTTCGATTGTTTCAGTGCGTGTTTTCCATTCGTATTTCCCCGTTCTAGCTATTGATATGTTTCCTATTTCAAATGGAGTAGTTTGGGCGTTACCTATATCGTTGGATTTGCTCCTTGTGACCATGGAAATTTTTATTGCGCGTACTGTTTTCTTTTTGGCAACTGATACACTGTCGAGCCATACAAATTTGCCGTAGTCCTGGCGTCTTACTTCAACACCATTGAGCATAAGTTGCCCTGAACTTTTTGTCCAGTATCGTATGGCAATTTTTCCTGTAGACGTTGCTTGCGTGTTGATTGTCAGGTGCTGGACGCGATTAACAGGCAGGAATTTTTCCACGCCCTTGTTTACTGTACTGTTGACAATACAACATTGTAGCGAATCGAATATTTTGTCAGATACAATATCCAGTGCGACATTAAGGCGTTGGTTGGTGTCATTTGCAAATGATGTGTTGTAATAGATCATCCCTCTGCTTATACCAGAGAAATCGAACCGAACAGAGGAGCCTACGACTGTTGCTGTTGGTGTCGCACCGGATTCTGAGGCAATCAACCAGTTGCCGGGGATAGGTATCGGGTTCAAGTCCTGGAGCATCGAATCATTGGCAAATACTCCATATTGAAATTGTAGTCCTTGTACGTTAGCGCAAAATCGCAATTTCTGATTGTTGAGTTTCCTTATAAGGTTGTTCGAATCCAAATAGAATTCAACCGAGTCGGTCCGGACGTATTCACCGGTTTCTGACAGTTTTGCTTTGTAAATTTTCAGAGTGTCACTTGGGTCGCCCTGGCGTGCAACAAATGATGATGAATCCGCGATAAATGCGTTCGAAACAAGGTGTTTGTCGAATTTGGTGCCGTTGGGCGTCAGGTAGAATTTGCAGCCCATGTTGCGTATTTCGCGTACAAGGACGACAAGTGCATCTCTTGCATCGATCTGCATTTTTGTCATTTGCTGGGTTCTGTTGCTACTCTTGGTTATGTCGGCATAGGATTTGTGCCAGAGTGAAATGACGATGCCGAAGATTACAATGCAGATCAGCAGTTCGATAATTGAAAGACCTTTTTGGTTGTTCATTATATCCCCCTTGCAAACTGGGCATTTTTTGTTTTGTTGAAGGCACGCCAGGTGACTGTGATTGTTACTTGACTTACCTTTCCGGTGTCGGTGATTGTCCAGGTACGGACAAATTTGTAGTTGTCGACAACGGTTGAATCGACTCCGTTTGAGGGAGTGATTTGCACTTTGAGTTCCGCGAATTTGTCTTCAGCGACCAATTGCGCATTGTCGTTTAACCGCGCATCCTGTGACATCAGCAGAACATTGCGATAGCTCGCTGACATGTTGAGAGATACCATTGCAAGGATGAACAATGCAATGATCAAACTGAGCAGCCTCATGGTGCCTCCTACGTTAATTTTTGGTGAAGTTTTTTTCCTACAATGAGAGATATCGTGCGCCCGGGTGTAATCTGCCAACTATATTACATAGAACAGTGAGAACTATATAGGTATAAATTCATCCTTATAACCTAATAGCATTCCTTCAGGGAAGCCTATGTTGCGGAGTCTTGCTAAAACAAAAGCAAACTGATGTTGTTCTGGTAACTCTGGAATTTCATATTCCAAAAGTTTTTCTATATAAACACGAGCTTCTTTGGGAGAGCATGTTTTGGGAAATAAAAACTTGAATTTTTTGTAATACTTTATTTTTTCGACTTTTTTTCTTTTTTCAAGGGTATCTTTGAATAATAGATATGAAATAAAAAAACAAATTAATGCTAGTGCAATAGACATAGTTTACTCGTTAAACGATTAGTTCCCAGACAGCATCTTTTTTAGTTCCTGTTTTTTTGACTATTTTTCTTGACTTCATTGTCCATAAAGTTTGTTGTACTTGCAAATATGCTATATGTATCTTATTGTCAGGGAAAAGTTTTTTTAAGCGAAGTTGGTTAACAATTTCGGTTACTGCACCGTGTTTTATTTCTTGCAAAGTTTCACGTGTTACTTGTGACCAGTTTACTGACTTACAAGTCCAATCTGATTCTGATTCTATACCATTAAATACTTCTTTATCTGGTATAAACATGATACTGTGCTCAAAAGAATCAATAACCCCAGTGTGTACGCAGCTTTCTAAGAAGTGAACAAATGCAAGCGTATGACGGTCGAAAGGCTTAGTTCTATGAATTTCTTGCAGAAACCCAATTCGGGACTTGGTTTTTATTACGTAGCACTTTGAAACACTTGTACTTTTGTCTTCAACAATGACTGTTTCGCTCATTTTCCCATTCCTGTTTGTTTCTTTCGACTTGTGCTGTCAGAGCCACGTCGAATTGTTCTCCTGTGCAAATTTGCAAAGCAACATATTTTTCCTTGTAATGCCACCAGCCTTCAACTTTGTATTCCCAGATCATTTGAAGAGCTTTTGGGACATCAGCTTCTTTGAGAACTGGGTAGACATTTGAACGTGCTACTTCGAAACCTGCATTGCGTAGGAAGCAGTCCTGGATTCCCATTTGAGACAGGTCGCCAGAGAGATAGAACTTGAATTCACTTGGAGCCCGTTCGTTTGAAACAGCCGATGAAAGCAGACTGACAACGCCGGGAGCAATTGAAAATTGCATATAACCTCCTTAGAACAAGGCTGGAAATGTTGAGTGCTTTAGCTCGCTGACCGTCTAGCATTCTTCTTTTCAAGGACCAATAGGACACATTAAGGATAGACAATGAAGTACCTATCCAGTTGTTCAAGTTTTTTTACGTATTCCAGAGAAAACTCTACAAATTTTAATGGTCTGTATTTTCCTGTTTCAATGTCATTTGCTGTTATGACGGAAAATTCGACAGGATTGTGACCTTTGTCATCTACCCACCATTTCTTTGAAAAAATCTCGTATTGATCCTGAGGTATGGCTTTTCGCCTTATGCCCTGGAATATTTTTGAAAGACCTTCATACACCAAAATCAGACCTGGAATCAAGAGCCAAAGCAAAAAAACATCATAATGGTATGTGAACAGACCAGTACAAACAAGCAGTACGCCGATAACAAATCTATATAAATTCATTTTTACTCCATTACTTCATCAAGGAATTCGTGTGCAAACCGAGCAGGTGTTTTTGTACCATCCCACAGAACAGTCACAAGCGGGAAATCTTTTATTCTTTTTACGGTACCTTTCCTGTCAGGTCTCGAATTTCTGGCAACAAAGATTCCCAAGCAACTGAGCTTGACACGGCTCCCTATTGCAAAGGGCAATTTGGGATTTTGTATGTCTTCGATTTTTTCGATGATTTCAAGGTGCTCTGCTGTCCATTTGATAATTTGACCATTCGCACGGATATAGAGACAATTGTTGTCGGAGCCACCGTATTCCGCAACAGTGCCTGTAAAATCAAGGCTAGACAGGGTAGACTTGACAAGGTCCCCGATTCTTTTCCCGTAATATCGAGTCCTTGCTTCATTGTCAAAAGGCTTTAGCATCGTGTTTCCTTTCAAGCGCACCAAGCACTGTAATGCTCTTCTTCAGGTTGAAAAATAACTTTTCTCGTACTTGCAAGGGTAAAATAAGTTTGACTACCAAACTGAGTTCGTACTCCGCTTATTTTAAGAGCGAAGAAAGCATCAAACGCTTTATGGTCGCCGACAAATCTTAAGAGACAACCACAAATAGTCCCTTGCTGGACAAAACCGGCTTCTTGAAGTTTCGTTTGTAAGAATTCCCAATTCTCATAATGCTCTTCAAAGCATCTAAAACTTCCTCGAACACATCGATAATCGCCTGACTTGCAATTAGCGATTTTTGCACATATGCTCGGATCAGTAAATAATTTTTTACGGTAGTCTTTGAAAGAGTTGTTCATCCTATTAAAACTCCCAGTGCAATACCAGCACAACTTGCAAGGACAATAATGATGGTTTTGAGTGCAAAGTCTCCATTCATATTATTTAAAATCGAAAGTTGACTATGTGTTTGCCATGGCAGGTTTGCACGGGCGTTGTTGAGACTTCTTTTAAATTGTTTTTCTTACAGGACCACAATCTTCCCAGATTAGAGTCTAAAAAACTTCCCAATTTGCCGCATGAACATTTTCCCGCACCGTGGAATTGAATATGGATACAGCCTTCGCATGTGTCCGTACGTGTCTGTGTCGATGTCATAAAACCTCCATTTTGGGGATATGGAGTATATCGTATAAGTTTTTAGAACTGCCACCTTAATATCTTTCTTGGTAGTAAAGAACTTTCATTGATTCGAGCGCTTTATTATTTTTCTCCAAGTATCCCTTGAAATTTTATATTTGAAAAAACAAACATCATTGTCATTGCCGAATGCAATGACATCGTCTGATTCGACTATAATTGGAATTTGTATAAAATCATTACTATCATTTATCATAGTTCTTGAGGTGAAAGCATGAATTGCGCCTTGATAGATCATATTGCCACGCTATACCAAAAACTCCTTTAGCTCGTATGAAATCTTGTGTATTTAGTTTTATCAGCTCATACTGATACCATGTACAAATACCTCCTCTAGAAAGATGAAACCATTTCCAGAAAGTCAATTTTGCTATGTTTTTTTGTTTTTATTCTGTTTACTGTAAGGCACATAGAGTCAGTTAGAATAGGCTCGAGCACAACAAAAATATTTCATAATAGTATTATTCAATCCCAATACGGGGCTCAAATTTGTCGCAAATTTGGTGCCAATAAACTGTTTGGTCTTGATCTAAATCGCAAACACTCCAAGCATATTCATTTTCAGCATGTGTGCAATTGAAACAACATCGAGCTTCTCGTAAATTCATATCTCGTAAATTCATATTATATTTTATATTCAACTCAAACTAATATAAAAAGAAATATGAAAAAAGAAGATCTAGCAAATCGTTTGTTTTCTGATGTGAACGCAATAGTACCTGCGATTTTTAAAGGTTGCGTCATCTATAACAGACCAAGAGGCGGCTGGAAAGTTAAAGGTAGATTCCAGCTCGTGAATGATATATCTTTCGAAGATTTAGTTAAAAAATTAAAAGGAACTAACTTGACAGCTAGTATTGTAAAACGACACATCTGTATAACAAAGGATTATTAAATGGATTTAAATGAATTTGTAGAAAAATTTGGTACTTTGTGTATACCGTATAAATCTAGTTTAGATGATTTCTTTGGAGAAATGAAACTCTTCAAAAGACAGAATGAGTATAAAATTACTGGTGGCCCAGAAGGTTATCTTACATTCTCTGAAAGTCAGCCTGCATTTGATTATTTTGAAAGTTTCTTTACTAATATTGGAGTGTTACAATGTCAAGTTATAACTGAAAATCCTGCATTAGCTGATGAAGAAGATTTAGAAAAGATCCAAGAAGCTATAAACAAGAAAGTTGAAAGAACACAGACACTTGCTTGTTCGGGCGATCCTGCTGTCAGCGTAGGGCGTGGTTGGGTATCGACAGACAACAACTAACTATCCTAAAGAAACAATAAATAAACCAATTTCTAGTAACTCTTCCGTTGTTAATCTTATTGATCTATTCAAGAAAAAAGAAGTCTGTCCTTGAATTCTTTGTACACATCCAATATGTTTTCTGCCTTTATATATCTCATGAAACCAATAGGAACGATAATGGCGTTTGAATGTGAGTGTTCTAGTTTGCTTTGTTATTACGAACTGGCTTTTCATTCGCCTTTCTTAATTATCCCAAATCGATCTAGTTGCTGTCATTTTGTTTCGAGCATGCATAATTGAATCTGCTTTAGCTTTCCGAGCAGCACAATACTTGCAGTTACCTTTATGTGTTGGGCCACCATGGTAATCTGATGCTACAAAGAAATATTCACATGAATCGAATTCAAACACTTTGATGTCCCATGTCAATGAACCATCAACTAATTGATATTTAATTATAGAGTCTTGTATAGAATCTGTTCGAACTTTTGCGTTTATTATTTTTTCAGGTTTTTCAGGTGTGCTATCAAAAGAACAAACTACGCAGAAAAGCACTATAAAAATAGAACCTGTATATCTCATTATTTTTCCCTTGGTAGAATTGTAGTAACAACTTTTTCTTTGAAAACAATGGTAAAAGGTATGTCAGCAATTTCCTTATGAAATCTACCTGACTTTAGCGTTTGTATCATTGTTTCTACATCTGGTGTTAAAATTTCACTCTCAATCTTCTCAATGTCCATTTTGTAGACACGCTCTAAATAGCGTATAATTGCATGTTCGGTAACTATAGGTTTCTTTGAATCTTCTAATAAGTGTTTTTGTTCTAATTCATTCTTTTGAATGTCGTTTTGTGTTCTGTTTATTTCTTTGTTTAAATCATTTCTTTGCCCAATAAGAGTTTCTAATTTAGATTTTAAATTAGCGAGTCTTGTTTGAATAAGTTTTAGAACATCATGACTCATTTTCGACTTTCACATGCTTTCCAAGTTTCATCTATACTCGGGTATCTGTCGTTTTCTTCCTGGAATTTCTCTACAAACTCTTCAAAGGTTCCTGCAGAAACAACTTCTTCGATTTCTTGTTGTTCTTGCTCTTCTTTCAAATGGGCATTCTGAATTCTAAGTTCACCAATCTGTTCTTCAAGCTCATCAATTTTGGTTTCAAGTTCAGCATAATCTGATGCAGAGTTATGGTTCAACTCATCAAGAAGCCCTTCAATTATTTCGTCTGTTGTAGAACGACGTGAAATCTCGAAAAGCTTAAAAGTTGTTGCCTCGTCAAAATTCTTGCTACGGATAAGCAATTGAAGTTCTTGTAGTTCCATGAGAAAAGCTCCTTTGAAAATCTGTTTGACTTGTTTAGATTTTCTATATTGGGAGCCTTCATAAAATTATTTTATTGACATAGAATTCCGCTCTTTACGAAAGCTTTATCAAGTTTCTTGAGCTCTATATGGATTTTTTTGTCGATATCTTGCCATGTCATCCCTGTCAGTTCAAAATATATTGCTAAACGTTCTTCTAACCATGCTTTCTTGTCAGGAGCTTCATTAAAGGAAGGAACACCGTGGTATCTGTCAGCTAAAGACTTAAAACCTACGTCATCAACTATACAAGACTTATATTTGTCTGGGATCTTGTTCCAAATTGTTTTCACAAATATCGGGCATTTTTCATTACCATCGTATATGTAATAAGGAACTTCTCCAACATTTTTTATTTTTATTGTCTTACCTATCTTTATAGCCATCCATTTGACTACAAGAAAAATGTAATCTCTTTCTGGTTCGCAAGCATTGTAATCAAAACCGATAGCATTTTTCCTGTGATCATAAGACAAGCCTGTAGAATCTGCTATGTTTATTGCTAGTCGCGAATAATTATCTTTTTGATTGAATAATTGTGCAGGTTCTACATAGTGCTCCTGCAAAAATTCCCACATTTTAAGCAAGAG
>JAQUND010000061.1 GCA_028717785.1 Candidatus Nanoarchaeia archaeon
AAATTCTTTCATGGTTTAAAAATTTATTTTAATAAGTTTTTGAAATATAAATAGTATATTTAGCTTTTTTATTACAATAAATGCAATTTCCTGTAGTTTTAATAGATTCATTTATACCTATTATTTTAGCTCCATTTGTTTTAGTTTTAATATAATCTTCACATTCAGGATTATCACACCATTCTGCTATTGAAACTTTTTTATCATTAATATTCTTTATTAATTCTGGCATATCTTTTGCTTTTTTCATACTTTCTTTTAATTTATTTATAGAATTATTTAATAAATCATTTTGAATTTCGTCTAGTAATTTAGGAATTTTTTTCTTTAATTCTGTAATTTTAACTATCTCTTTTTTAGAATTATCTCTTCTAACAATAACAACTTGATTTTTTGCAATATCTTTTGGACCAATTTCAATTCTTAATGGAACTCCTTTTATTTCCCAATCATTAAATTTATACCCTGCAGTATATTCTTCTCTATCATCTAAAACAATTCTTAAATCTTTTAATGATTTTAAAATATCATTTGATTTTTTAATTACTTTTTCTTTTGTTTCTGTAAATAAAATAGGTACAATAACAATTTGAACTGGAGCAATTTTTGGGGGCATAATAATTCCCTTATTATCTCCATGAATTGCTAACATTACTCCAATCATTCTTGTAGTAATTGCCCAAGTATTTTGATAAACATATTCTTCTTTTTCTTCTTTATTTAAGAATTTTATATTAAAAGATTTTGAAAATATTTGTCCATCATGATGGAAATCTGGACCTTGTACAACTTTTCCATTAGGTAAAACAAATTCTATTGCTTTAGTAAATTCAGCACCAGCAAATTTTTCTGATTCTGTTTTTCTACTAATAAAACCAGTAACAGCTAAATAATTATTACAAATATCTGTATAAATATCTAAAATTTCTTTCTCTTCTTTTAGTGCTTCTTCTTTTGTTGCAAATGCACTATGTCCTTCATTCCATAAAAATTCTCTAGTTCTCAAAAATGGAACTGGATGTTTAAATTCCCAACGTACAACATTATTCCACTGATTATATTTTAATGGTAAATCTCTGTAAGATCTAATCCATTTTGAATAAGAATTATACATTATTGTTTCTGAAGTTGGTCTTACTGCAAGTCTTTCATCTAATTTAGAATCTCCTGCTTCAGTTACCCATGCTACTTCTGGATTAAATCCTTTCAAATGAGTTGATTCTTTTTTTAATAATGATTCAGGAATTAATAATGGGAAGTAAACATTTTTTACCCCTAATTTTTTAAATCTTTTATCAGTTTCATCTCTTATTGTTTCCCATATTGAATACCCATAAGGTTTGAAAATTAAACAACCAGAAACTGGACTATAATCAACTAAATCTGCTTTTATAATTGCTTGAGTATACCAATCAGAAAATTCATCTTTTGATGCTTTAATACCTTCTTCTTTTGACATAATTAGTTAAAAATTAATTTATTTATAAAACTTTAGTATGGGACTGCCCGGATTTGAACCGGGATCTCGCCCACCCCAAGGGCGAATCTTAACCAAGTTGGAATACAACCCCCTAATTATCTTTATAAACTACTTTATTTTTAAATGTTTATGAAACTATTTGAGAAAGGAGAATTAAAGGTATTATGGCCTTTTTACTTAAATGAATTAATAGAATATAGTTTTTATATATGGATTGGATTTTATGTTATTTATTTTAAGGAAATAGGATTAAGTTTCTTTCAAATTTCTTTATTATTTGCTGTTTGGAGTTTAGCAAAAATTATTTTTGAATTACCTACTGGAGCAATAGCAGATATTTTTGGTAAGAAAGTTTCTGTAATGATTTCATATGGATTGTATACTATTTTATTATTAGTTTTGCCTTTAGTTAGAAATTTTTATTTATTATTGTTAATATTTTTATTACTTGGATTGTCTATAACATTTTATTCTGGAGCAGAAGAAGCTTTAGTTGTAAACCATCTTAATCAAAATAAAAGAAAAGATTTACTTCATGATTATTATATTAAATATAATAGTCTTGCTAGTTTATCTGGAATTTTTGCAGGTCTTGTTGGAGCGTTTACAGTAAAATATTTAGGACTAAGTTATATTTGGACAATAACAGGGATAATGTCTTTTGTTTCTAGTTTAGTAATATTATTTTTTGTAAAAGAGAATTTTAAACTTAAAAAAATTAGTATTATCAATTTCATCAAAAAAACATATGATTATTCAAAATTTTCTGTTAAATATTCTTTAAATCATGGTGTTTTATTATATTTAATTTTAGCCTCTTTTTTCGTTTCTATTTATCTTGCATTAACTGGATTTATGGTTTGGCAACCATTGTTAGTTGGATTAAATTTTAAAGTATATTGGATTGGTTATTTATTATCTTTAGGTGGATTAATTGCTTTAGTAATCCCTTTCTTTTCAAAATATATATTGAAATTATTTAAAAAAGAAAAATATTACTTATCTTTTTTTTATTTTGTATTATTTATAATTTCTATATTAATTTATTTTGTATTTAATTGGCAGTTTGCAATAATTATATTTTTATTAAGTTTATTTCCATGGGAATTAATTAATCCTGTTAATAGTAAATTTTTTCAACATCATACTTTAACCAAATACAGGGCAACTATAACTTCATTTAATTCAATGATTGATTCTGGTGGTAAAATGATAGGTACATTAATTACAGGTATTTTATTAGATTTAATAGGTCCTAAAATGACATTATTTTACTCTTCTTTTTTATTAATTCCAGTTATTATTTGTTATATACTAATTAAAGAACGAAAGTGATGGGTCTACAGGGATTTGAACCCTGGTTAATCGGTCCTTAGCTTATTATATGAAGCCGACCGTGCTATCCACTGCACCATAGACCCAATATTTTAAAGAAAAACTGATTTAATAGGCTTTTGTTCCAATCGTAACATATTTATACTTAAAAAATACATTATTTTAGAGGTGAAAAATAATCAATTTAGATAAATTTTTTAAACCGGAAACAGTGGCTGTAATAGGTGTTTCTAGCAATGAAAATAAGGTTGGCCATGTAATTTTTAGGAATTTAATGAATAATTACAAAGCTAAAATATTTCCTATAAATCCAAATGAAGCCCAAATTATTGGTTACAAATGTTATCCTTCTATTTTAGAAATTCAAGATCCAATTGATTTGGCAATTATTTGTTTACCTGCAAATAAAGTTATTTCAGTTGTAAATGAATGCGCAAAAAAGAAAGTTACTAATCTGATTATAGTTACTTCTGGTTATTCTGAAATTGGAAATGTAAAAGGGGAAGAAGAATTAAAAAAATTACTAGAAAAAAATAAAATGTCTATTATAGGTGTTAATTGTCTTGGTAATTATGATGCTCATACCAAATTTGATTCAATGTTTATTCCAACTTCAAGATTAAAAAGACCTAAAGCAGGTTATGTTTCTTTTATTTCTCAATCAGGAGCATTAGGAGCAGCAATATTAGATTTAATTGCAAGTCAAAATTTTGGAATATCTAAATTTATTTCTTATGGTAATGCAACTAATTTAGATGAATCAGATTATTTAGAATATTTAATTACAGATAATAATACTAAAGTTATTTGTATGTATGTTGAAGGTGTAAAAAATGGAAAGAAATTTATGGATGTTGCAAAAAAAGCTTCACTAAAAAAACCAGTTATTATTTTAAAAGGTGGAAAGTCTGAAAAAGCAGCAAAAGCAGCTTTATCTCATACAGGTTCATTAGCAGGATCATATGAAGTTTATAGTGCAGTTTTCAAACAATGTGGCTTAATTGAAGTTAATTCTTTAGAAGAAATGTTAAACCTAGCTAAGTTACTAGAAAGTTCAGTAAAACCAAAGGGAAATAGAATTCAAATAATTACTAATGGTGGGGGTTATGGTATTCTTGGAACAGATAATGTAATTAAAAATGATTTAGTATTAGCTGAAATGTATATAAGAACTAAAAATGAATTAGCAAAAAAATTCCCTCCTTTAGTTTCAATAAATAATCCAATTGATTTAATTGGAGATGCAAATGATGAAAGATTCCAAATTGCTATTGAGAAATGTATGAATGATCCAAATATTGATGTTATTTTAACATTATTATTACCACAAACTCCACTAATAACTGAAAATATTGTAAATATATTTTCTAAAATAAATGAAGTAAAGAAAAAACCTTTAGTTGTTGTTTGTACAGGTGGATTATTTGCTCAAAAAATAAAATCTGAATTAGAATTAAAAAATATTATTTGTTACAATTTTATTCCTGAAGCAGTAAAAGCTATTAAAGGAATGTGTAATTTTTATAATTTAAATAAAAAGGAGGTACAAAAATGAGTTTTGCAAAAAAAAGAATTCAAGAATACAAAAGAGGAAAAAAACCTACTTGGTTAGAAATGAGATTATTAGAACATGCAGATCCAGTACATATGATACTTGCTATTGTTGGTACAATTGCACTAATATATGGTTTATGGATTGGTGCTTGGCTTTGGATAATTCTTGGAGTAGGATTAAATATAATAGGTCATATTTATGCCTGGTTAAAATAAATCTTTTTCTTTTTTTATTTTAATATTCTCTAACACTAAAGAAATCTCCTTTTCTTAAGAATTCCCACTCTTTATTTATTATTTCTTGTATTCTATTAATTTCATCATTTGTTAAATGTTTAAATCTTCCTTGTAATTCTAAATATTCTTTTACAGGTTTTAATTTTTCAAGATTATAATTTAATTTAAATTTATTATTTTCAATTTCAAATAATGGCCAAGCACCAGTTTCAACTGCTAGTCTTGCAACTTTCATAGTTAAACTAGAATCAATTTTCCAACCAGGAACACAAGGTTGTATAACATTAATAAAACAAGGTCCTTTAGTTTCAAATGCTTTTTTAGCTTTTTCACTTAAATCTTCTAAATAACCAATTGAAGCCTGAGCAATATAAGGAATATTATGGGCTGCAACTATTTTTATAATTTCTTTTTTCATTTCTTCTTTCCCTCTATGTACTTTACCGATTGGAGTTGTTGAAGTATTTGTAAACATTGAAGTTGCTCCTGATCTTTGAACACCTGTATTTTGATAAGCTTCATTATCATACTGAACAAAAACAACATCATCTCCTCTTTCTAATGATCCTGATAAAGCTTGTAATCCAATATCCGTACATCCTCCATCACCCATCATAACTAAAAATTTAATATCTTCTTTTATTATTCTTTTTTTCTTTAAAGATTTATAAGCAGCTAAAACTCCAGACATAGTTGAAGAAGCATTTTCAAAAGCTGAATGTATATAAGGAACTTTCCAAGAACTAAATGGATAAATTGTTGAAACAACTTCTAAACATCCGGTTGCATTTGCTACAATTACTTTTTTATCTGTTGAAGCTAGAATAGTTCTAACTATTTGAGGAAAACCACAACCAGCACAAGCTCTATGACCTGATACAAATCTTGGTTCTTTTGTTGCAAGTTCTTTAAAATTCATTCTCTTACTCCTAAATATTCTATATCTTTTAATTTATTTTTTAAAGCTCTTTCAATTAGATCTTTTATATCTTCTTCATAAATATTTTTTCCACCTAATCCATAAATTATACTATGAACATTATCACAACAATTTTTTATTTCAGAATATAATGGAGCATTTGCACCAAAATTAATTGAACGATCCATAACAATTACTTTTTTTCCTTTCAAAACTTTTTTAATTTCTTCATATGGAAAAGGTCTAAATAATCTTAATTTTAATAATCCAATCTTCTTTCCTTTTTGTCTATATTCATTTATTACTTCTTTTACAGCTCCAGCAGTAGAATTCATTACAACTAAAACTATTTTTGCATCTTTTATTTTATAATCTTCAAATAAACCAGTTGGATGTTTAATTAATTTATTAACTTCTTGATCAATTTTTAAAAATTCTTTTTTAGCTTCTTCCATTGCTTTTACTTGTTGTAATTTAAATTCAAAATAATAATCAGGTAAAGTTAAAGTACCTAAAGTAACATTATCAAATAATAAACTATTTTTTGGTTTTAAGTTTCCAATAAAACTTTTTACTTGTTTATCTTCAAGAATTTGAACACCTTCAACACAGTGAGAAGTAATAAATCCATCTTGCATTATCATTGCAGGTAATCTAACTTTTTCTGCTAATCTTAAAGCGATTAAATTATTTATGTATACTTCTTGTGTATTTTCAGAATAAATTTGTATCCATCCTTGATCTCTTACTGACATTGAATCAGAATGATCACAGTGTATATTTAATGGTGCACTTAAAGCTCTATTAACAACATTCATTACAATAGGTAATCTTAATCCTGATGCAACTGCTAAAGTTTCAAACATAAATGCTAATCCAGCTGAAGAAGTTGCAGTCATTGCTCTTACACCTGCAGCAGATGCTCCTATACAAGCACTCATTGCAGAATGTTCACTTTCTGTTCTTATAAATTCTGTATCAACAAAACCATCAGCATGATATTTAGAAAAATCTTCCATTATTTGTGTACTTGGAGTTATTGGGTATACTGCAACAACATCTGGATTTATTTGTTTCATAACAAATGCAGCTGCTCCATCTCCAGTTAGTGCTTTTATTTTATTCATCTTTCACCATCTTTATACATTTTACAGGACAAACTTCAGCACATATTCCACATCCTTTACAAAAATCAAAATTTGTTTCTAATCTTTTTCCATTTTTTGCAGCAATACAAATATCTGGACAAAACATTACACATCTCATACATTGAATACATTTATTAAAATCAACTTTAGGTTTGAAAGTTTTCCAATTACCTGTTTTATATTCTTTTGAAGTTCCCGATTCAAGTGAACCTCCAATTTCTATTTCTTTAGCACCTTTTAACTTCATTGTAACACCTTTCAATTGCTTCTATATTTTGTTTTATTACTTTTTCTCCTTTTTCTTCTAAAACATTATAAACTTTTTTCTTTAAACTATCTAATTTTATTATTTTTTCACTTGTTGCCTTTATTAGAGCTCCAATTAAAGCAACATTTGGAATATTTTTTCCTAAAATTTCTAAAGCAATTTTTGTTGCATCAATACAATAAATATGTCCATTAAAACCATATTTTTTTAATAAAGGTCTTATATTTTTATTAGTATTTATAACAAAAATACAAGTATCTGATATATTTTCAAGCATTTTTTCATCTATTAATGAATCATCTATAACCATTACAATTTCTGCATGTTTTATAGGAGAATAACTTAGAATAGGTTTGTCTGATATCTTTACGTAGGTTCGCATGGGGGCATTTTGTCTTTCTGGTCCGTACTCGGGAAATGATTGTACCCATTTCTTTTCAGTTAAAGCAGCTTCAGCTATTAACTGACCCGCTGTTTTTGAGCCCAAACCACCTCTACCATGGATACGCGTTTCTATTAAACTCATATTGATTATATTATCAAAATTATTTATAAAGATTGTGAATTGTTTTCATGAATGTCTTCTAAAAATTTAAACCATTTTGGAATATATTTGTATAAATTTTTATTTTGTAATTCAGCAATTTTTATTAGCATATTCAAAGGAGGGCTTGTGTCTCTATATTTCCAATAATTCATAAATTTTTTAGTTACATTAAGTTTTTCATATAAAAAAGGATCTTTTTGAATAGCTTTGTCTAATAGTTTAAAATTATCAAATCGAATATGACTCATTAATTTTGGTTCAGATATGCTTTTTATCAGACTTGTTTTTCTGCCATTATGAATAAGATAAGGATATATTTCATATGCTAATTTTATATTTTCTTTTAGTTTTTTTAGCGTAACTCTATAAGCTTCTGCAGTAAATGTAATTTTCATAGGATTGTAACCTAATTCTTTTAATGTACTATAAACTCTGTAAACATTATCATAACTTTGCGAGCAAAAATCATATTTTGGATATCTTATTCCATTTCTTAAATCGGTAGTAAAACAGCCATCTGTTTCTAAATCTCTTGCAAGTACTCTTAGTTTTTGATTTTTGTTTAAATTTTTAATATCAAAATTTACAGTTCTGCACTTATAACCTATGTCCATATTATATCTTAAAACTAGAATTTGTCTCAGGCTTGCAGAATATATTGTAAGCATATTAAGATTGAATTCTTTGCCTTTTAATGCATTTAAATTTGTGTTAATATTTAATTTATTACATACTTTAACTAACTCTTTTAATGCGCTTAATCCATCTTTGTGTTGTTTAATATTAATTGTAGGATCATCTATTGCCATATGGCCTTCATTTGCAATCCAAGGAATTAGATCTAATAATTCATCAGATTCTTTAATTTTAAATAAAAAATAATTAGTATGACACCACCCATATAGTTTACAATTGTTTAAGATTTTCCAAGGATCTTTGTTTAGTATTTGACATGCCTTAAATATACAAGTTATTTGGGTTTTATATATTCTATTTAGCCAAGATTTAATTGTATAATCAGAAACATTGCATAAGAAAGCAAATCTATCTATTCCTACTTTGTTTATAGTTTGTTTGACTAATTTAATCAATTTATTATTTAATTCAATAGAAATTGTATGAAAACTTACTTTAGAATCAGTTATTCTTCCATTTTCAAACTTTCTACTTATTCTTAATCCGTGTAAGCAATACCATAAATACTGATATTGTATTGGTACTTTCCAATTTTCAAGATTTCTATTACAAATTTTTCTTAAATCTTCTAATCTAATTATTTCTGGAATTTCTTCTTTTGCATATTCAAATGCTTTTAAGACTCTTTTTTCCTTGGGTATTTTATACACCATTTATTAATTTAAAAGAAATTTTCCTTATAAACCCTGCGCGCACACCTTGCAAGTTGCAATTTACTCCAATCTCTATATTAGAAAATATATATTATTGTTCTATTATGTATTCTTTCCTTTGTATCTTCCTCTAGATTCTACTTTTTCAAATCTAGTATTAATTTCTTTAAAGTTTTTACTTTTTTCTTTATATCCTTTTAAGAAATTTTCAAAAGATTTTTCAGAATGAGTATAATGTTTACTATCTA
>JAQUND010000062.1 GCA_028717785.1 Candidatus Nanoarchaeia archaeon
GTCAAATTATAACTAAGACTATCTATACCAATTGCTTTTATAGTTAAATTAGTATTATAAAATGTATTTCCTGTAATATTTAAATAAGAAGAATTTATTATTTGAATTGGAAAATAATCTTGATAACTGGAAATATTTCCTGTTTCATTAAATGTGTTATTTATTATATTGGAGTTGATGGTATTATTTAAAAATATACCATTTAAACTATAACTAATATTATTTCCAGAAATATTACAATTTATACATGAACCATTTTGTAAATTAATACCAAAACTATTATTTATTAAAATATTATCTTTAATTACTACATAAAGTGAAATATTTGAACCTAAACTTCTAAGAGTAGAGGTACTTACAAAAGAAATACCGCCTCCTGCAATATAATTAGTCTGATTTATTATTTTATTACCTATAATAATACTATTATTACCATTACATAAATGAATAGCATATCTACTACTATTAATTATTGTATTATTTGATATTTCAAAATTATTATCCCAAACTTCTATACCATATCCTTCTGGACTTGATGCTCCAATAGAACCACCATCAATAGTATTCGATAATGTATTATTAATTATTTTTGTATTAGCATTACTATTTCTTGTATCATATATTCCAGTAACTTTTAGATTCCCCTCTTTATTTCCAGTTAAAAAATTATGAGCAAAAAAATGTTGTTGTCCAAAAAATGCAGCTCCACTATCATTATTATAACTTAGATTATTATAAGTTATAGTAAAATTAGCTGTATCTAAATAAGTTTGGAATCCATGTTCTACATTTCCCATTATATTATTATAAGAAATTGTATTATTATAATTTCCAGTATAGAATAATACACCCCATTCACTATTATTAACTGTATTATTAATTAAAAAAGAATTATTAACACCATAAAATAACATACCTACTCTGTTAAATGAAAAAAGTGTACCTGCACTACAATTTAATACAATATTATTTGTAATATTTAAATTAGAAGCAGTAGTAATTCCTATTCCAACATTATATCTATCAATATAACAATTTTTTATTGTTAAATTATCAAAATTACTTGAATATATACCATACCCAGTATAATTCCCCTTTATTATAGAACCATTACAATCAAGAGTAATATTATAACCAGTTATATTTATTGCTGCTATTGTACCTGACATATTAAATGAAGATTTATAATCTATTCCGTATATAGTATTATTTTCTAATATCTTTATTTGAGATCCCATAGTATTATTTTCTCCAATTAAAGCTGCAGTTAGATTAAGATATTCACAAGAAATAGGATAACCTGTACAAACCAGGTTATTATCGGGTGCAGATAATATTAATTTTAAATTAAATAAAAATACAAATAAGATTAATATAACTACTAAAAACACACCTCTTTTATTAAATAACATAATTTATAAAGGTTTTAATCATTTTTAAACATTTTGCATGATAATTTTAACTATATTATTCAAAAAATATTCATTTGACAAATGAGATAAGATAAATTGTTAAATAAATAGAAAATGATATTGAATCAAATACGATTTTGAGACTAAGAATATAATACTACTATCTATTTTGTATATAAATAAAAAATATAAAGATTACAAAATTTTTAGAGAATTATAAATTATTAATAATTTTAAAAATAAAATATAAAGGATTATATTAGTATAGACATATTAACACAATTTTTATCACTAATAAAATAACTATAATTAAATAGTATAATATTCTAAGGGACTTATACCTTTCATTGTTTCTATTAATTTAATATAATCAGGTGGACCTATATATTCATCATTATTAAAATCAAAGATATTTAAGTAATCATATCTTCTAGTTCTATTTGGATAATAACATGAGGTTGATCTTCCTCTCATTACTTGTGTGAATGCAGCATAATCAGGTGGACCTATATATGTATCTCCATTACAATCTCCCTTTACAAATTGTAATTGATAAGGACTATAAATTTCTATATTTGCTTTTTGATGAAAAAAGTAATTATCTTGTATAGTCAAATTATAACTAAGACTATCTATACCAATTGCTTTTATAGTTAAATTAGTATTATAAAATGTATTTCCTGTAATATTTAAATAAGAAGAATTTATTATTTGAATTGGAAAATAATCTTGATAACTGGAAATATTTCCTGTTTCATTAAATGTATTATTTATAATATTAGAATACTTACTTGTATTTAATAATATTCCATTTAAACTATAACTAATATTATTTCCAGAAATATTACAATAAATACAAGTTTTATTTATGTATATTCCATAAATATTATTTATAATAATATTATCTTTAATTAGTAAATTAAAAATTGGACCTCTAATAAAATTTCCTGCTGTAGCAATACCACCATCATATTTATTTGTAATATTTGAATTATTAATTATTAAATTTCCAATTACAACTGTATTATTACCATTTATTAAATAAATTCCTGATTGACTATTATTTATAAGTGTATTATTAATTATTTCATAATTATTATCCATTACTTTTATACCATATCCTTCTGGACTAAGTGCACCACTTGGTCCAGTTCTAGTATTACAAACCGTATTATTAATTATTTTTGTATTAGCATTATCTAATTCTGTATAAATTCCATAAGAAATAATTCCTCCTTCTATATTGTTACTTACAAAATTATGTGCTACTAAATGTTGTTGTCCAAAGAAAGTTAAACCTGCATCGTCATTATAACTTACATTATTATAAGTTATAGTAAAATTAGCTGTATCTAAATAAGTTTGAAATCCATGTTGTAAATTTCCATTCATGGTATTATAAGAAATTGTATTATTATAATTTCCAGTATAGAATAATATCCCCCAAATACTATTATTTACTGTATTATTAATTAAAAAAGAATTATTAACACCATAAAATAACATACCCGTTCCTTTTATACTTCCAAATCCAGTTCCAATATTATTTTGAACAATATTATTTGTAATATTAATGTTATTAGAATTTTTAATTATAATTCCATAATAATATTTTTCTATATCACAATTAATAATTGTTAAATTATCAAAATTACTTGAATATATACCATATCCACTTTGATTTCCTGTAATAAGAGAACCATTACAATCAAGAGTAATATTATAACCAGTTATATTAATACCTGCAGTGTTAGTAGTTAAATTAAATGAAGATTTATAATCTATTCCGTATATAGTATTATTTTCTAATATCTTTATTTGAGATCCCATAGTATTATTTTCTCCAATTAAAGCTGCAGTTAGATTAAGATATTCACAAGAAATAGGATAACCTGTACAAACAAGGTTATTATCGGGCGCAGATAATATTAATTTTAAATTAAATAAAAATACAAATAAGATTAATATAATAAATTTATTTTTCATTGTTAATTCTTATATATAAGAATTAATATGTATTTAAACTTTTCTATTTGTAACTATAACAAAGTAATAACATAATTTTAATATATTTATCATTTTATTAATAAAAACTATCTTTTAATAATACCATAACCAATTAAACGCCATCTGTTATCAACTCTTCTAGAAATACAGAATCTATCTTCACTAGAGGCACAAACTGGTCTTTTAAGTATTAAATGAATTTTATCCTTACTCAATTCACTAACAATTCCTAAGGTAACAGAAGAATTAACATTAATCATTAAAGCTTCATTTTTTTTAATAGGTTCAACTTTTTGTTGTATTTTTATACCTATAATTCTATCAAATAATTTTGGGGTTAAATTAATTTCATAATAAACTTCGGGTAATTTTCCTGTTAAACCTAAAGAATTTCCAGCTAATGTATCTGATTTAACTATGCTTGGATCTAAATCTGTAAGAATAGCAATAGAACCACCAGCAATGGCTTCTTTAACTGACTTACCGCCTGTTTTAATATCAATTATTTTTGCTTTTACAATATCATATTTTGCTTTATTTTCATCTTTTTTTATTCCTGGAACTATTTCAATTTCATTACCTACTTTTAATCTACCTTGTTTTATTGATCCACCTAAAATACCACCAACTAAACCTTTTATTTCAGATCCAGGTTTATTAACATCAAAACTTCTTGCAATAAACATTAATGGATCTTTATCCAAATCTCTTTTTGGAATCTCAATATTAGAAATAGCTTCTATAATTTTATCTATATTTAAATTATATTTTGCAGATACAGGAATTATTAAAGAATTTTCAGCAATAGTTCCCTTTACAAAATTTTTAATATCATTATAATTTTTAATTGCATCTTCTTTACTTACAAGATCAATTTTATTTTGAATTATTATTATATTTTTTATTCCAATTAAATTTAAAGCCATTAAATGTTCTTCTGTTTGTGGTTGTGGACATGGTTCATCTGCTGAAATTAGTAATAATGCTGCATCCATAATTGCAGCTCCAGATAACATTGTTGCCATTAGAGTTTCATGTCCTGGAGCGTCAACAAAAGAAACTTTTCTTACAAATTCCGCTTGTTCTCCACATTTACACTTTTTTTCTCTTCCATAAGTATTACATTTTTTACAAAAATAATAAGCGACATCAGCATAACCTAATTTAATTGTAATTCCTCTTTTAACTTCTTCAGAATGAATATCTGCCCATTTACCTGAAAGCCGTTCAAGCAGCGTAGTTTTTCCATGGTCTACGTCTTTGGATTAATAAGTATTACTTAATTAATGTCCAACGAGACCTATGTTTAACTCTGGTTGAATTATTTCTTCTTTTGATTCTATTTTAGGCACTTTTTCTTTAGTTTTTTCTGATTTTACAGTTTTAGCCAATATATTAGCCTCCAATTCTTTTAATTTAGTTAACTTCTTTTTATGATTTAAAAATGGTACGATGCTATCCTTTATAAAATTAACTTCTTGTAAGTTTTTACAGCTTATAATTATGTCATATTTTAATGTAAAAGATTTATCAGTATCTCCAATTTTTCTAGAAATTCTAGTTTTAAATCCATCTTTTTCAAGTAAATAACTCATTTTAACTACTTTTTCTAATAAAGTTAAATATTCTTTATTTTGTCTTTTATTTTTTAAATTAAATCCATATGAAATTGTTAATAATTTTGATCTTATATCTACAGAACCTTCTGCTTCAAATAAACCAGTATAGAAAGCTAATCTTACCTCTTTTTTAGAGTTATATAACACTTCAAATATATAATTCTCAAATAAATCAAAAACCAATTCTTTTAATTCTCTGTGAGGTATTCCTACAGCATAAGCATAATTTCCATATTGAGTTCTAGAAAATTCTAATTTATCACAATTTTTTAAAATCTCTTTAGTTGGTTTAAAATCATATCTACATCTTAAGATTATTTTTACATTTTCTTGTTCTAAATCTTTTTTCAAAAATTCCTTAAAATCATTTATAAATTCTATTTCTTTATTAGCTACACCAATTCTTCTTGCTCCACCACACCTATCTCCAATCCATTTTCCAAATTCTTTTGCAAATCTTGTATTAAATATTATTTTATTTGGAACTATTTTTAACGGATTTTTATTTTCTGGTTCTAATATTACAAAATTATTTTCTTTTCTAAATTGATTTGGTAAATTATTCAATTGTATATTACTTTTAAATTTTTTAGAATAAATATATTCAAATATGGCTCTTTTAAAAGAATTTATGGGTTCATTTATACTAATTTTAATTGGAAATTTTACATCTGATTCTAATCCAGAATAACCAATTCTCATTTTAGTTATATTCTTTTGTATATTTTCAAAATTTAATTTAAGTTTATTTTTTAATTTTAGTAATGTATATGAAGTTATCATAAAATTAGTTTTTATTCCTTCTCTTAATTCCCAACCTCTTCTTATACCAAATAAATGTCTAGGATTAACACCTATTTTTCTAGCTACAGTTCTCCAATCTTTATAATCTACTTTAGTTTTACTAAAAATAATATTTCTATAATGATTATTTAAGTAAAATACAAACTTACCTTCAATTAGATCTTTTAAATTTATATTCACATTTTAATTAAAGAAATTTTGTTTATAAACTCTGCGCGCACACTTTGCAAGTTGCAATTTACTAGAAACTATAGATTACAGAATATACTTTAATAAGTGTATTAAAAAAATCTTTCTTAAACAAAATATTTATAAATAATAAAACCATACATGTTCGTATGTGGTTAGCAAAATTTGTATATAAACATAATTGTATTTTAGGTAATAGATGTGAAAAATATAATGTAAGTTTACAATCTGTTGCTTTTTCTGTTTTTAAAGAAAAAAATAGGATACTAAGTTCTTCTTTGCATTATATCTCTGGAAATCAAAATAATATAGATTTATTTATTGGAGATTTATTAAAAGAAAAAGATGTAATAAAATTAGAAAAGAAAAAAAATATGTTTTTTTTATTGGAAAAAGCAGAAGAAAAGGCGGTTAAATTTTTAAATCCCAAAATAATATTTATAAAACCGGTGTTAATGAATAATAAAGGCTATGAAACGTGGGAAATTGCTTCTTGGGAAAAAGAAGTTATTCAAAAATTTATTAATGCTACTAAAAAAAGTATAAAAAATTTTAAATTATTAAAATTTGTAAATATAAAAATAGATAATATATTCTTTCCCAGATTAATGCCTAATTTGACAGAAAAACAGAAAAGAACTATCGAATTGGCAATAGAAAATGGATATTATGAAACTCCGAAAAAGATAGATTTAAGGAAACTAGCTAAATTAATGGGTATTTCTCTAGCTACTTATCAACAACATTTAAGTATTGCAGAACAAAAACTTATTCCTAATCTTTTAAGTTATTCTAATTAATTTTAAAATACCATACATGTTTGGTAAAATTTATATATACTACTTCTAATAACTACTATTAAGTAAAAAATATGGAGATAAAATGAGCACTAAAATAAAATTAGAAAACGGAATAGAAGAGTTAGTAGAAATTGGAGAATTAACTACGATTAAAGGTCCAGGTAAATATGATCATGAAAAAACCGAATTAGTATATTTAATAAAAATTGATTGGGAATATATAACATATTCATGTGATAGAAAATATATATGTACAGCTGCATTATATTTATTTAAAGATTATAAATCTATAATTAAATTATAAATAAGCGTGAAATTTAATATTGTTAGATGATTACTTTAACCATAAGAAATAGTATTATGTTAATTTATAAAATTAACTAGCAACTGGTGCCTCTGTTTTAGGTTCTTCTTTAAAATATTGATCTGTATTTCCTTTTATAACTTTTAAATTAACTTGAGCTATATCTTCAGCTATAATTCCACCACGAACTGTTTTTCTAACTTTAACACCTTTAGATTCTATATTTATACCTACACTTTTATTAGAAGTAAGTATTTTTTTTCTGGTATGTGAAGGAATATCTGCCCTCATTGGAAATCCAGCATTATCAGAACCACCAGTAATTTCTAATTCAAGTCCTTTAAAACCTATTAAAGCACCATCTATTTTTTCACTAACTTTCTTTCCTAATAGATTAGTATTATCTATTGGTTTTGAATAGCTTTTTCCATCCTTTAAACTTATAACTGATTTTATTTCCATTTTTTGGTATCAATAAGCAATTCTTAGGGTTTTTAAATATTTCTAAATACCCCATAAACTGTTAATTTTTCTATTAATTACAGCTATTTCTTTTAAAGCTTCAATTTCATCATTATTTAAGAATTTTTTTAGTTCTTTTAATCTTCTAAATTCAGCTTCAGTTAAAAAAGAATAAAGAATATCATTTTCATTTATTTGTCTACCTGCAGTTAATCCTGGAAGAGAAATTGCTCCTTGTTTACCTGCCGGAATTTCTTTAATATTTTCCTTTTCTAATTGCATACTTTTAACTTTAGCTAGTTCTTTTGAATCTTTAAATAAAGGCATTCCTATTTTTAATGTACCATTAAGAACTTCAATACCAATTACAGCTGGATTAGACTCTCTAAAAGTACAATCAGGTAAGAATTTTAATTTACATGGTCTTGTTACATTTTCTAATTCTTTAGCTTCTATCTTCTTTTGTTCTTCTTCTTGCCATTTTTTTACTTCATCTATAATAGTATAAATAACATTACTTGTAATAATCTTAATTTCCTTTGTTTCTTCATTTTTAACATTAAAACCTATAATTACTTTATCTAATGGATTTAATTCTGCAGAAACTTCTGAAATATCTTTTTTACTTATATTTCCTATACTTGCTTTTTTAATTTTTAAATTATTTTCTTTTAATAATTTTATTAAGGCTTCTAAAGAACCTAAAGAATCTGCTTTTATTGTTATACCTTCATTATCAATTTCAACTAAAATTTCACTTATTTCTTCTTTTACACTTTCAATATCTTCTTCTAAATTTGTAATAACTTTTAAAGGCATTCCAGAAATAGCATTTTCTATTCCAATTGCTGTTAATTTAACACCTGAAGATGCAGTTATTTTACTTAGTGATTTAAGTTTTCCTTTTTCAGGTTCAAATATTGCTTTTACTTTTGTTATTATTGGTTCATCAAATGTTCCTATTATTATTTGATCATTTTTATTAATAGTTCCATCATAAACAATTACATCTAGAGTAGTTCCAAGACCTTTTTCTTCTTTAACTTCTAAAATAATTCCTTTTCCAGGTCCTTTAACATCTGTTTTTAAAGAATTTTCTAAAAACTTTTGAGATAATCCGCTTATTAACATTAATAATTCAGCTAATCCATCTTTTGTTTTTGCTGAACATGGAACCATTGCTATTTGTTGAGTGTAATCAGAAACTCTATCAAATCTATCTGCATTAAATCCAAGTTCATATAATTTGATTTCCTTCGCTTCTTGTCCAACCATTACTTGTTTCAGCTTTGATATATGGTTCTACATTAC
>JAQUND010000063.1 GCA_028717785.1 Candidatus Nanoarchaeia archaeon
TGATTTTTCTATGGATCTTGAAAAATTATTAGAGATTACAATACAAACTCGTACTTCTAGAAAGGTTCAAGAATATTTAAATAATAAATTAAAAGAAGTTCAATTTTTTAGATCCAAATATTGTTCTAACCCTAGTTATAGTATTTAAATTGTTAAAAAAATAAAAAAAAGAAAAAAGATTTATTTTCTCTTCTTTTTAACTATTTTCGTAGTTTGTTTTTTCTTAGTATACATTAAAATGTAAATTATTGGTAATATTCCTAGTGTATTAAGAACTAATATTGCTACATACCAACCTTTATGTCCATTTCTTGCTGCATACCAAAGACCGATTCCTTTCCAAATAGTTTCCCAAATTACTGCAACCATAAGGAAAAACATAAAACCTGCACCTAAAGCAGCTAATTCTCCTAACATTTTACACACCTCCTATTAATATAATAAAGTATTTTTATAATATTTGAACCATATAGTTCATTATTATTTAATCATTTATTTCATTTAAATATTTATCTAAATTATTAAATAAAGATAAATAGTAATAATATTCTTATTTTTTCGAAACTTTCCAAATTAAATTAAAATAATCTAAATAACCTTTAGCAATTTCTTTATCATGAATTAAAAATAAAACTGCATTTCTTTCTTTAATATGCCCAATAACTACATAATCTTTAAAAATTTCAATCCACATAGGGGAAATAATATTTTTTGGAAGATATCTTACTTCTGTAAATAGCATTTCTTCTCTAACTTTTCCATAATCTTGAACATTACTATCATAAATATATTTACATTTAATTCCTTTTTTTATTCTTTTTTTATGCCAATCTAAAAGAAAACCTTCAATTAGTTCATTTCCTATTCTAGGAGCACCAATAATGTATTGAGTTTCATCTTTTTGTAAAGTTAATAATATTTTTTCATAAACTGATTTTATTCCCCTTAAACCCTCATAAATCTCAGAATGGATAGTATCTTCTCCTAATTTTTTAATATTTTTCAATTCTGGAAGAATTTTTTGTATTTCATTTTCTTGTTCTTTAATTTTATTTTGTTTTTCTCTTAAAAATTCTTTTAAAAAAGATGGATCAGAAGCAGTAAAATACTTTTTATTAGATTTGATTACATAAGAAACAAGTCCTTTTTGAATTAATTTGTCTAAAAATTCATAAACTTTTGAAGCATGGATTTCAGCTTTTCTTACTATTTGGGTTGTAGTTGTTTGTCCTAATTTAAGTAAGGTTAAATAAATTTTAATTTCTGTTTTTGTTAATCCAATTTCTTCTAATATTTGGGTGTTCATATAAAAAGAAAAGTATAATTACTATTTAAATCTTATTAATTTAACCCCCAAAGTAGGTGAATAAATATTATATATAATTTTAAAACTTCTTTTTTATGGTTAATAGACAATATACTCCAATTTTGAAAGCATCTTCTTATTATTTGGAGGATGTTTTGGAATTGAGATTAGATGAAAGAGCAAAAAATGGACAAATTTCTTTCATTTTATTGAATCAACCACCTATTTGTGATGCTCATTGTAGGAGATGTTTTATGCCCAATAATAGAAGACAACTTGGAAAGAATGAAGCATTAACTTTAGATGAGTCTAAACAAATTTTATATAATGCAAGAAAAAATGGTGCATTATGTTTAGAAATTTCAGGAGAGGGTGAACCAACTCTAAATAAAAATTTACCTGAATTAATTAGATATGCAAATAATCTTGAATATTTAACTACCCTAATTACCAATGGGCATAGTTTAACAGAAGAGCAAATAAAAATTTATAATCAATTAAATGTAACATTAGTTTTTAGTCATTATTCTCTTAATAAAAAAAAGTATGAGTTAGATAATAAAACTCCTGGAAGTTTTGATAAAAAAATGAAAAATTTAGAAATTGCTAGTAGAATATTTAAAGAATCTATTGAACATATTAATAAATTTAAAGTTTATAGGTTGGCTGTTCATACTACCTTACAAAAAGATAATATTCAAGATGCATTAGATTTAAAGGAATATTGTAATAATAATAAAATTTTCTTTAGTATAGCTCCTTTAGCTCAAACTGGTTGTGCTATTAATAATCCTAATATGAAATTAGAAGAAATAGTAAATTTTTTTGGTAAAGAAATTCCATTAAGTCAAGTACCAAATTTATTAGGGGATAATTCGATAATTCATTCTCATAGTTCTGCTAAAGAATTAGGTAGGGAAGTATGTGGGACCTGTTTTTATGGATTAAACATAGGTTATGAGGGTGCACTTTTATTTGATGCTCATTCTGGATATGAAATTGGGAATAAGTTAGGAAATATAAAAACAATTTCATTTCAAGAAATTATGAAAAAAAGAAGAAAAATATCTAAACTTTTATTTGAAAATGTTAATAATTTTTGTCCAGTTAGAGATTCAAAATGGGATGAATTTATAAAAAAGTTTTAAATGGGGAAATTTAATTATATTTTATATATACTTCAATATATATTTTACAGTAAATTGCAACTTGCAAGGTGTGCGCACAGCATTTATAAAGGAAATTTAATTATAATCCTTATGCAAGTTGATCTTTATAATCTTATTATAAATGAAAAGGGGATTTGTGTTAAAATCTCAGAAGAATTCAAAAATTTATTAATTAATCAAATTAAAGAAAAATTTCATTCTTTATCAAATTATCAAAAAATAAAAAGATCCAATATTAAATATATTACTCTTAAAGCTGCATTAAAACGTGGAAAGACCATTTCAATTAAAATTCTTTTATATTTAATTCAAGATTTAGATATAAATAAAGAAGAATTATATAAAAATATAATTTATTTTAGGTTGAATGGTGGAAGAATTAATTGTTACATTCCAAGATATATTAAATTAGATAAGCAATTTATTAAGGGATTTTCTTTATACCTTGCTGAAGGAGATACAGGACTTAGTGGAAAAACTATTCCAGATAAATTTAGATTAACTAATACAGATTTACCAATAATATTTTATTTTAGGAATATAATACTAAACTATTTTAATCAAAAACAAGAAGATATAAAATACTATATTTATTTACCTAAAAATTATAAGTATACTATTTCAGAATTTTGTAAACTACTTAATGTAAATAAAAATAATTTACACATTTACTATGACAATACTGTAACTATACCAAAATATAGGATTTCTTTAGAAAGAAAAATATTCTTATTAATATTCTTAAAGTTAGATATTATCATTAAAAATTTATGTTTAAATAATAGTGAACTAGCTTCTGCTTATTTAGAAGGATTAAGCGCAGGAGAAGGAACCGCTTATTGTAATAAAATGAAATATGTAAGAATAGAAATGAAAAATCCAAGAGAAATGAAATATGTTTCTAGTCTTTTAAATTTATTAAATATTAATCATAAATTATACGAAAGAAATACAAGAAAGAATATGTGGAATGTTTGTATTTCTAGAAAAGAAAATTTAGATAAATTTGCTAAATTAATTGGTTTTAGTTTATGTAAAAAAAGACAAGATATTTTAGATAAGATCGTTAATTCTTATTTGTTAAATTCAGCTTCTACATCATAAACATCGAATCTAACTTTGTTAACAACATCTGGATTAACTGAAATACTAGTTATTCCTTCTTTAACTAAGAATTTTACTATTTCTGGATACTCTGATGCAGATTGACCACATAAAGATACAGTTATACCTTTAGCAGTAAACGTTGAAATAATATTATGAATTGCTTTTAGTACGGCTGGATTTCTTTCATCAAAATAACCCATTCTTCCTAATCTTGAAGAATCTCTATCAACACCTAAACATAATTGAGTTAAATCATTGGATCCAATAGAAACACCATCAACATCTAATTCAGCAAATTCTTCAGGTATTAAAGCCATTGAAGGAACTTCTGCCATTAAATAAATTTTAAATTCATTATTTCTTTCAAGACCAACTTGCTTCATAATTTCTAAACATTTTTTAACTTCATCAACTGTTCTTACAAAAGGTAACATAACATAAACATTTTTGTATTCTTCTCTAACTTTTAAAATTGCTTTACATTCTAATTTGAAAGCTTCTTTAAATTCTTCACTAACATATCTTGATACTCCTCTCCAACCAATCATTGGATTATCTTCATGAGGTTCAAATTCTTCTCCGCCTTTAAGGTCTTTATATTCATTAGTTTTAAAATCAGAGAATCTTACAATCATCGGTTTATTTTCTATATTAGAAGCAACTTTTTTTATTCCTTCATATAATTCATCAATATATTTATTTTGTTGTCCTGTTCTTATTAAATAATTTGGATGTTCTCCAACTTTATCACTAATTACGAATTCTAATCTCATTAATCCAATTCCATCAAAATACAGATCTTTATACTGATCAATTTTATCTGGTTCACCAAGATTCATATAAATTTTAGTTTTAGTTTCTCTGTAAGGATAATCAATTTTTTCTTTTTTAGATTCTTCTAATTGTAATTTTCCTTTGTATACTTTTCCATTTGTTCCATCAACAGTAAGAGTATCTCCTTCTTTGAATATTTTAGTTGCTTTTTCTGTTCCAACAATACATGGAATTCCCATTTCTCTAGAAACAATTGCAGCGTGTGAAGTTAATCCGCCTTCATCTGTAATTATTGCAGATGCTTTTTGCATTGCAACTACAAAATCAGGATTAGTCATTACAGTAACTAAAATATCTCCCTTTTGTATTTTATTTAAATCAGCAATATCATAAACTATTTTTACAGTACCACTACCAATTCCAGGACTAGCACCAAGACCAGTTAAAATTGGAGTTGCATTAATATCTCCATGAGTTTTTGCAATATTTACTTTAGCTTCTGTTGTTACAGATCTTGTTTGAACAATGTAAACACGTCCATGTTCAATTGCATATTCAACATCTTGTGGTTTACCATAATGTTTTTCTAATCTTTTTCCAATTTCTGCTAATTTTATAATAATTTCATCTGGAATTTTTTGTTCTTTAGCTTTAGCTGGACTTAATTGTACTTTATTTGTTCTTCTTAAAACTTCATCTCGAGCATACATCCAAGATTGATAAGCTATTTTTTTATCTTTAATTTCATAAGTATTTTTATCTACAATATAAGTATCAGGGGTTATTTGTCCACCAACAATTGCCTCTCCTAATCCAAATCCTGTTTCTATTACAACTTCATTTTTATTATTTGTTGCAGGATTAATTGAAAACATAACACCTGAAGATTCAGAATCAATCATTTTTTGTACTACAACTGCAATTAGTACTTTATCATGTGGAAAATTATTTTTTGTTCTATAATAAATTGCTCTAGCTGTAAATAAAGAAGCCCAACATCGTTGAACAGCTCTAACAACATTATCATTACCTTTAATATTCAAAAAAGTTTCTTGTTGTCCTGCAAAACTTGTTTCAGGTAAATCTTCTGCAGTTGCACTTGAACGAACAGCAACCCAAGGAATATCACGACCAGCTTTTATAATATCTAAAGCACTTTTTGAAGCACTTCTAAAAATTGAAAGATCAACAGAAATATTTTCATAAGCATTTTTAATATCATCAATTATTTGTTCAGGAACTTCTTTATCTAAAATTGAATCTTGAATTTTTTTAGCAGTTTTTTCTAATTTATCTGTATCTTGTATATCTAAATCTTCAAGTAATTTGTAAATTGTTTTATTTAATCTGGTTGTTTCTAAAAAATCTTTGAAAGCTTGAGCAGTTACAACAAAACCTGGAGGAACTGGAAATTTAAGATTATACATAATTCCTAGATTTAATCCTTTACCACCAACTATACCAATATCATCCTCAGAAATATCCTTAAACCAAATTACGTTGCTCATTTACACCTCTAATTTATATAAATTTTAATCCTTTAAAAGCCTTATTGTTTTAATTCTTCTATTTGAATACTATATTTTCCAGGTAATTTAGAAATAGCTTTTTTATAAGCTGTTTTAACTATTGGTAATCCATTATCATCAACACGAACTGTAACTACTTTTGCCCCTAGATGTACTCTTGCTGCTCTTCCAGTTGGTTTTCCAAATGAATGAGCCATTCCAGTTTGTAATCTATCTGCGTGCGCTCCAGTCAACATTTTATTTTCTCTAATAATATGATGTGGAATTGTATTCATTCTCATGAAAAATGCACCATTTACTGAAGTTTCTAAATCTCTATTTATAACTAATCTTGCAGATTCTAATGCATTATGTCTTAAATTAATATCTTGTCTTGAAATTAAATATACTACATATTTAAATTGTTTTTTTGAATTTCCAAAATTAAATTTAACAATTTTACTTTCTGGAATAGTAGAAATATATGAATATTTTTTGAATTTACTTTTTCTAGTATATGGTCTTGTTAAATTTGTATAACAATGGCCTTTTCTTAATGTTGACATTTATTCCACCTTAACTTTTGTTCCTATTGATTGACCTGGTAATCCTGTATTAAAATGAGCTTTTAAAGCGCCAGTATTTCCATGAGTTGATTTAATTTCTCCAATTAATTCTTTACCTGCTGGGCTCTTCCAAACCACTCTTTTACTTATTAATTTAGAAGCTTTTTCTTTAGTATCTATACCACTAACTCTTAAAACCATTTGATTTGTTCTTTGGGTATGTCTACCACGTCTATAGTTCACAATTACAGCTTCCATGTTTTATCGTCTAAATTAGAATTTAAAAACCTTTCTACTGTCTTAATCCATGCTTGTAATCACTTAAAAATCTACTTATAGATACAGCTGTTCTAATAGATTCACCTTGATGATATAGATTATTTAACTCGTTTGCAATTTTTGCACTTGCAATCATTGAACTTCTTCTATACTTTGGTTGTGTTACCATATTTAAAACAGATAATTTTTCATCATTAGACCAAACAGTATAACCTGCTGCTTCAGCTCCAGATTTTCCAATTTGTTGATGTTCTTCATGACTTTTTCCATGAATTCCAATTTTTTCTTTAATTTGAGTTCTAGCTCCTTTTTTACCATTTAATATTCTTTGACTTGTACTAATACCATATAACCCCTGATTTTCTCTTCTCATTTGTTCATCTACTTTTCTTGCATTATCTGAATGATGTTTTTCAGATAAAATGAGATATTCATCTAAAGGAATTAATCCATCATAAACTTCTTTACTAAGAAATCTAATATTTGAATGATAACCACATAAAGCATATCTAACTGCTTCTGATGCAGTATCTTCAGAAAGATTATTAATACTAGATAAATTATAATTTTTTACAATTTCTTTTAAAGAAATTCCTTCTCTATAATCTTTAGCTATTTGAGGAATTGTTTTTTGTAAAAGTTTACCTAATTCAATTGCATGTTTCATTGCAGAAATTTGACTATTTGTAAAATCTTTAATTTTTTTAGGTAACTTGTCTTCTAACGTAGATTTCATAAAAAATTAGAAATTTGTTAATTTATAAATTTGCCTATTTGTTACCCCTATAAAGATACTACTTAAGTCTATTTTTCTTTCTTAACTTTACTTAATTCTATCAAATTTTTTCTTTGAACATAATCTACACAAGTTTTCATAAATATTCTAGCATCTCTTCTTACTTTCTCTATTTCTTGAGTTGTTAGTTTTTTAGTTGTATTTTTCTTCATATCTATTACTTGTTTTAATATATTTGATAAACTTTCAGGTAATCTTTCTTTATCTAAAACTTGTTTAAATGAATTTACTAAATTAACATCTGTAAATTTAATTTTATTTATTTCTAGAATTTCTTTAGTTATTTTTGTACAAGAATCATAAGTTTCATTTACATTTTCTACATCTTTTTTCTTTTGTATCTGTTCGAATAATTTTTTAATTCTCTTCAAGTATTCTTCAGAATCTTTTAATAAATCATCAATTTCTTTTCCTGAAATTTCTTTTACTTTTCTATGTTCAATATCTTTGTAATAAACTCTTATTTTTTCTAACATATCAACATATTTTGATTCAAGCATTTTTTCTTGTTTAACAAATATTTTATCTAATAATTCAATAGTTTCTTTTGGAGTTGGTGGTGCAATTCCGTATAACATTAATGCTGCTTGTGCTGAATTTAATACAGCATAATACAAATCTTCTCCTACTACACTTAATAATTTAGCTTTAGTTCTTTCAATTAATCTTTCTCCAATATCCATTTGCATTTCAATTGCTTCTTGACTTGGTCTTATACGACCCATTTTTAATAATAATTTCCAGGGCATGAATACGCCTCTATCATATAATGGAACTCCATCTCTTAAGAAAGTAAAAATAACTGGATGAGCATCTTTAACAGAATCCCAAAAATCAGTTAAAATATAAGTTTGAATATGGAATTGTTTTTTTATTCCTGTTATTTCTGCTGCTTGTGCTCCCATTCCTCTAATTATTGCACCAAGTTTATCTCTTAATTCTGTTCTAGACATTCTTTTAACATCTGTATCATCTACAATAATGTAAACATCAATATCATTACTTTTTTCTCCCCTAAATAAAGAACCTGCAGCTACATAACTAACTATATATTTTTCAAATTTCTTTATAGCCATTGTTTTATGTATTTCAGAAATTCTTAGTGCAGCTAAAACATCCATTGGATCATAAATTGGAGCTGACATAGCAATCATTTTTAGAATTTCATATTTTGAATCATAACAAGATTCTCTTAAATCAAATAAGGACATTAATCTTGGTTTAATATTTTTATCAATTCCTTGTGCTTCTTTTTCAACAAATTTAGCTGTTTTTTCCATATAAG
>JAQUND010000064.1 GCA_028717785.1 Candidatus Nanoarchaeia archaeon
ACCATTGGTTTAGTTGGTCTTAGTTTAACAATTGCTGTATCTCCATTCTTTAACATATCTGGATGATCTTTTATTGTTTCTCCATTTGCTGGATTAATTTGTTTAACTAATTCAATAAATTGACATGCAATTTGTGCTGTATGAATATGGAATACTGGAGTATATCCAACAGTTAATACAGTTGGATGATTTAGTATTACAATTTGAGCAGTAAATTCGGAAACAACACTAGGTGGATTACTTACGTGACCTAAAACATCTCCACGAGCAATATCCTTTTTGTTTATTCCACGAACGTTAAATCCTACATTATCACCTGGTAATGCTTCTGTTAATTGTTCATGATGCATTTCTATAGATTTAACTTCACCTGTTACACCACGTCCTTCCCTAGCAGGAACTACTATTACTTTATCATTAACTTTCATTATTCCAGTTTCAACTCTACCTACTGGAACAACTCCAATTCCTTGGATATTATAAACATCTTGAATAGGTAATCTTAAAGGTAAGTTAGTTGGTTTTTCTGGTTCCTTAAATAAATCTAATTGTTCTAATATAGTTGGACCAGTATACCAAGGCATATTTTCTGATTTCTTAGCAACATTATCTCCTTTTAAAGAAGCTGTTGGAATGAAATTAACTTCATCAATTTTATAATTAACACTTTTTAATAATCCTTGAACATCTGCTTTTACTTTTTCAAATTTAGCTTTATCAAAGTTAACCATATCCATTTTATTAACTACAACAGCTAATTGATTAACACCTAAAGTTCTACATAAGAATACATGTTCTTTAGTTTGTTCCATAACTCCATCAGTTACTGCAACAACTAAAACACCAACATCAGCTTGACTAGCTCCTGTAATCATATTTTTAATAAAATCTCTGTGTCCTGGAGCATCAATAACTGTATATTCATATTTATTAGTAATAAATTTTTTGTGAGATAAATCAATTGTAACTCCTCTTTCTCTTTCTTCTTTTAAATTATCCATAACGAATGCGAATTCAAAACCAACTTTTCCTAATTCTTGCGCTTTTTCTTTTAATTTTTTTAATTCTTGTTCAGGAATATTTCCTGCATCATATAATAATCTACCAACAGTAGTTGATTTTCCGTGATCTACGTGACCAACGAATACAATGTTCATGTGTGGTTTTGTTTTTGCCATTTTGAATAGAATTTTTATTTATAACATGTATATAAATGTTTTGGTGATATAAATATTAAAAATTATTTTATTAAAGATATTTTACATTACTTAATAGTAGTTACAAATAGAAAGATTTAAATAGTCCAAAATTTAATTTATTTTATGAAAACTAGATCTATTATTGAAAATGTATTAATTTCAGGAATGATAGTTTTAGCTAGTTTAAGAGGAATAGAATATTATCATCAAATAAAAGAAGTACAAAAATTTAGAAATGAACAAATTGCTAATTTTGGAACTATTGAACAACCTAAATATTTAATTACGGCTAAATTTAATCAAGTACAAAATAGAAATGAAAATAAACCATTTAAAATAAGGTACAATTATGACGGAAGTAATAATATTAATTTAGAAATAAATTATAAAAATTTTAAAAAATATTGTAACACTTCTTTTTTAGATAGTGAAACTCCATCAGATTCTCTTTTTCTTATAAACAAAAAATTAATAGAAAAAAATTGTAATACTAATTTCATAAATATGTATAAAAACGAAATTAAAAAAATAAAAAATAGTAAATTAAATGAAATAGAAATATCTAAACAAATATTTGAAGATTTAACAAATAAAAAATTTCCAGAATTTATTAGAATTAATAAAGAAAAAATGGATAATAGAGAAGGCTATCATTTCGCTTATGGAAAAAAAATTGCATTTAAAGATATATTTCCATTAATGAATATATCTACAATTTTACATGAAATGGGTCATATGATTGTTCAATATGATGAACAAAATGACTCAGATGAAAGTATATTAGAAGAAGCCTGTGCAGATGCATTTGCAAATGCAGGATTAGAATATTTAATTTCTAACCAAGATAATGTAAAAGAATTAGAAGACTATAATACATTATTTAAATATATAACAAATCTTCAAGAACAAAATTTTAAAGAAGGAAAAGATGATAAAGCTAAACATTATGCAGGGGCTACTTTATTTAATGAAACTCTTAAAATAATAAAAGATCCTTATGAAACCTTTAATTATTTGGCAACTGTTGGAAGTTTAGAAAATTTAAAACCAGAGATTAAAGTTGCAATGAAAATAAAATAAATAGACTATATAAATAAGCTTTCTTTAGAATAATATGGAAAAATCTGAATTAGTTGATAGTGTAATAAGAAATTCTGATATTGTATTAATTGTTTTAGATGCTAGAATGATTAAAGATAGTATGAATAAATATATCGAAGATAAAATTAAAAGATATAGAAAAAAATATTTATATGTTATTAATAAAATTGATTTAATTTCAAAAGAAGAACAAAATAAAATTGATTTAGAAAATTCTGTTCAAATAAGTGCGAGACTTCATATTAATACACTAACTTTATTTAGAAAAATAAAAGAAATTTCTAAAGGTAAAGAAGTTACTGTAAGTGTTGTTGGATTTCCAAATACAGGAAAATCAGCAGTTATTAATGCACTTAAAGGAAGAAGAAGTGCTCCAATTAGTCCAGTTAGTGGTTATACTAAAAATTTACAAAGAGTTAGAATAGATAAAAATTTGTTAATGGTTGATACTCCTGGTGTTTTTAATTATTCTAATAAAAAAGAAATAGTTTTACTTGGTGTTATTAATGTAGAAAATTTAGAAAATCCTGAATATACAGCAACGGAATTAATACAATCATTAAATGGACAAATTGAAAAATATTTTGATGTTGAAATTAAAAAAGATCATTTTGAAACTCTAGAAGAAATTGCAATTAAAAAACATATTTTAAAAAAAGGTGGATTACCTGATACAAAAAGAATGGCAGTTGATATAATAAGAATGTGTCAAAAAGGAAAAATAAAAATTAATTAGTATTACTTTTAAGTAGGTACTAATAGAAAAATTTATAAATATAAGTACAATATAAAAAATATGAAATTATCAATTAATCCAAAAAATTTACAAACAATATTAGAAGGTAAAGAGTGTAAAGAATCTATTGCATTTTGTGGAGAAGTTAAAGATGATACTCTTCATTTGCAAGAGACTTATTCAGGTGGAAGTGTTTTTTGGCCATTAGCTAAAGGTTTAATTGATAAATCTACAGGTTATGTAAAATATATGGAAGAAAAAATTATTTTATGTGGCGTTGCTAATAAACAAAATTACGAATTTGTACTTAAAGAAATAATTCTTAAATAAATTTATTTTTTTAAATATAATATTAATTAAATTTATTGATTTTCTGTTAAACCTTTTCTAGTTCTAATTTGTTTAATTATTTTTGCTTGTAAATCTTCAGGTAATTTTTCGAAAACTTGATCTACAACGAAGAAAACACCACGTCCACCTGTTGCACTTCTAACTTCATTACTTAATCCAAACATTTCAGCAACTGGTAATTTTGCTTTTATTGTAATATGTTCTTCTTCTTGAATCATATCTAATAATTGTCCACGTTTGTTTTGAACTAATTTAGAAATATCTCCCATATGTTCTACTGGAGCTTCAATTTGTAAAATTTGCATTGGTTCGAATAAAACGGCTTTAGCATCACGCATAGCATCTCTAATTGCATCTCTTACAGCAGGTAACATTTGTGCTGGACCTCTGTGAATAGCATCTTCGTGTAATTTACAATCAACTAAATCAACTCTAATTTTAACTCCTGGTTCTCTTGCTAATGGACCTTCATTCATAACTTGTTCAAATCCATCAAGAACTAATTCTATAATTTCCCCAATATGAACAATACCTTTAGTTGAATCAACTAACATATTACCTTTGTAAATATCTCTAACATTTCTTGCATCTTTATTTTCATAACCAAGATCTAATAATTTTTTAACTAAATCATCATCTTTCTTTTTAATTCTCATTTCTGGAATTTCTCCAGCTTTTATAGTTGCAGAAACATTTTCTTCTAATGGTCTTACTTTGAAATATAATTTATTGTGTTTGTTTGGAGATTTACCTTCCATTTCTGCAGATTCTTTTTGAATTGCTTCTCTGTAAACAACAATAGGATTACTAGTTTTAACATCTAATCCTTTTTCTGTTTTAATTCTATTTTCTGTAACTTCTAAATGTAATTCTCCCATTCCTGAAATTAAATTTTCTCCAGTTTCTTCATTAATTTCAATTTTAATAGAAGGATCTTCTTTACTTACTTGTCTTAAAACTTCAATTAATCTTGCTAAATCTGCTGTTTTTTTTGCTTCTATAGATTTTGTAATAACTGGTTCAAAAATATGTTTAATAGATTCGAATGGTTCAATTGGATTACTTGAAACAGTTTCTCCTGCAAAAGTATCTTTCAATCCAACAACACCAATAACATTTCCTGCTGGAATTTCATCAACTAAAATTCTTTGGGCTCCTTTGTAAACAGAAACTTGTTGTACTCTAATTGATTTTTTAGCCATGTTTAAATATAAATCTTGACCTTGTTTTATTGTTCCTGAGAATAAACGACCTGCAGCAACTTCTCCTGCATGTTTATCAATAACAATTTTTGTAACTACAAAAGCAACTGGACCACTTGCATCACAACTAATTAATGATTTACCTTCTGTACTATCAATATCTCCATGCCAAATTTTTGGAATTCTATATTTTTGAGCTTCCATTGGATTTGGATGATGTTTAATACACATACTTAAAACAACTTGATGTAATGGTGCTTTATGTGCTAATTCTTTAAAAGTACCTTTTTCATAAGCATCAATTACATCTTTAAAAGATAATCCTGATTTCTGCATATAAGGAAATGATAAAGCCCAATTATGAAAAGCTGAACCAAATGCAACTGATCCATCTTGTACACTTACTTGCCATTTTTCTTTAAATTCTTCTGGAGCAATTGATCTTATTAATTTATTAATTTCATCTATAATTTTAATAAAACGTTCCTGCATTTTTTCAGGAGTTAGTTTAACTTCTTTGATTAAACGATCAACTTTATTAATGAATAAAACTGGTTTTACTCTTTCTCTTAATGCTTGTCTTAATACTGTTTCTGTTTGTGGCATAATACCTTCAACAGCACAACATAAAACTATAGCTCCATCAATAGCTCTCATTGCTCTTGTAACGTCTCCACCAAAATCAACGTGTCCAGGAGTATCAATTAAATTAATTAAATAATCTTCACCCTCAGATTTATGAACCATAGAAACATTAGCTGCATCAATAGTAATTCCTCTTTGCTGTTCATCTTCGTGAAAATCTAAAGATAATTGCTTTCCTGCTAATTCTTCAGAAATCATTCCAGCTCCTAATAATAAGTTATCTGAGAATGTAGTTTTCCCATGATCAATATGGGCGCACGTACAAATATTTCTAATGTGATCTCTCTTTTTAGTTAATTCTTTTACTTGTTCAATAAATTTATCTACAGCCATGTCTCTAAAATGCTAGTCCAATCTTTATAAAGTTTTTGCAGATTTATAAAACGAAAGGTTTAAATACTAAAATTGTAGTTAATTAGTAACTACTAAGAGGTAAATAAAATGAAAGATATACCTTCTAATGAAAATGGAAAGACAGAAAGTCATAGATTTGCTAATTTGTGTTATCTTACTTCTATGGCAACTAAATCTGGAAAAGGTAAAAGTGAAGATGTATTAATAACAGAACATAAAATTTTAAAAAAATGGTGTGAACTTGTAGGTTTAGAATCTGGAATATTTTTAGATCAAGTTATTAAATATTTTCAAGATAAAGTAGAATATCAAAAAGCACAAGACATTATTACAGAAAACACTCTTTTACAACATCAACAAAGAGGAATAGAAGAACTTGTTGAAACTAATGAATTATCATTAAATCCAAAAGAAGTAAATGAAGCAATAAAATTTATTAAAGAATATAAAAATAAACCAAATCAACAAGAAATAGATTCTTCTTTAAAAGAAATTTTAGAAAAGCACAGATACGATTTAGATTCAGCAGCAGTTCCATTAAATAATAATCAAATTAAAGAATTATTTGAAGTAGCAGATACAAATCTTAGAATTGATCAAGAAGAAAGTGATTTACTTGGATATATTATACGTATGAATAATTTACCTAATGCAGTTCAAGAGTCTAGAGATATTGCTAATAAATTTTTAAAAAGATATTCTCAAGATAAATCTTTATTATTATGTTTATCAGAAAAAGACTCACAAAAAAAAGAAATTATAGAACAATTAAAAACATTAGGTTATAAAATTGGATTATTAAATCCTTTAGTTAATGTTTGTCCGTTAATGGATGGTAATCAATTTAATCCAGATAAAACGGGTTCAGATGAAAATACTTTTAATCTTTATATTACTGAATTTGGAGATATAGAAGCTGAAAAAGGATTTAAACCAAATATGCTTATTATCGATCCAAAATCAATTATAGATCAAATTCCAAATTATAATGCAAAAAGAGATATAAGTTATATTAAAGACGAATTAAGAAAAGTTTGTATGAGTTTTGAAAATTTAGGTAAAGATATTCCAATTATAGTATATGGTAAACAAGAAGATATTGAAACATTTAAAGATATGAGTTTAAATATTAGAACTTTAACAAGAGAAAACATTAATGTACTTGATTTAAATTCTGGTCAAGAAAAAACAGAAATACAAAAACTTCAAGGTCAAATTAATAATATATATGAATTACACGAAAGAAATAAAGCCTTATAGAAAGCTTTATAAATAGTTACTAACTAGTAATAACAGATATAAAATGACACAAACATTAGAGCAAAGATTAGGAATAGAAGAAAAACAAATGAGTAATGGTGGAATCGCTTTAGTAATTAGTGATCCAAACGAAGAAATAAAAGGAATTTTACATAAAGGTAAAAAATTAATTGAACCCCAAAAATTAGCTAAAGCAATTGATGAAAAATATTTATTACAACAAGAATTAGATTTTAATAATGAATTATTAGGTATGCATAGATATTTTGATTCATTAAGAGATTCTATTAAAAGAAAAGAACTTACAGTTGATAAAGCAATAGAAGGAGCACTTACTCATTTAGCAGGATATGTTGGTGCATTTTATGTAGGATTTAATCTTAATGAAAATTTAAAAGTAGAAAATAAAGTAGATGTTAAAAATATTAATTATGTATGTACCGAAGTTATACATGGCAAAGAAGGATATAAACCATTAAATGGAAAAGGAAAAGATTTTTTTAAAGCATTTAGAGATGTTAATGAAGAACTTAAATTAAATTTTCAAGAACCAAAAAATAATTATTATGAAGATATAGAACAATCAACAGAACAAGTTTCTAAATCAAGACCTCTAAGCGGAAGTGCATTTACCTTTTATCTTAAACCAGGTCATGATGTTATTGGTGCAATTCAAGCAATACAAACAAAAAAAATTGGGCCTAAAGAAGGAAGATATATCAAAGAATGGGTAAATCTTGCTGATACTTTTTTAAGTGATATATTAAACATAAAAATTGAAGCAGATAATAGTGAAATATTTACAGAAGAACAACCTTTAGAAAATTTAGAAGAAATAACTGATACAGATGATGAAAGAGTAAGAAATACTTTTGGTTTATCTACTGATGAAATGGGAGCAGAATTTATCGGTGGTGGAGATTATAAAAATAGAGGAGCAAATATTGAAAAAAAATTAGAAACCGAAAAAAAATCTTGGAAATTTTATGTACCTAATTCTTATTTTGATAAAAATTATACACAAATAAGAGATCAAATTACTCACTTCTTTTCTGGATTTACAAATGTAGAAGTAGAAGGTGCTAAAGATATTGAAAGTAAAAAATTTGAAAAAGGTAAAAAATTAATAAATGATATTTACAGAGAAAGACCTGAATTTAATATAGATCAAGAAGAAGCTGAAAAAGATCTTAATTCTGCAGTTTCAAATATGAAAATGATAAATGCTTTATACTTAAAATATGGAGACAAAATCTGCAAGGAATTTAAATTAAGTGATGGAAGAGAAATTGATCAAGAAACTTTAGAAACTGCTTCTATTTTTACAGCAGCATTTGCAAAAGCAGTAAAATATATGCATCAAGCAGATATATTACCAAGAATAGAAGAAGTAAGAGAAAGAAATGATATTAGAGAATTAACTGGTTATCTAGCTAGTCTTATAGAAACACCAAAAATTGCAGGAGAATTTGTTTATTTTGGAGAACCTTTAGTAAACAAATTTAAAAAACCTTCATTATTAGGTTCTACTGTTATAGACATTTCAAATAAATTAGATCCAAATAAAGAAAGTCATTTTGCTATTGACTTAATTGAAAAAGTAATGACTTATGAAGAAAGAATACAAAATAATGATATAGATAAAACAATTTGGAAGATGTATGAAGATTGTGTTAAACAACAAAATGGAAAACTAATGATTGATAATAATGGAATTTATGCAATAAGAATGATTGATACTCTTGTTCACGATGAAAAGGGTAGCGTATATCCTAAGTTTAAAGAACAAATGGATAATCTAATTAAATAAGTAATCTTGATTTTCTATAAATTTCTGAATGTGCTATCTTACTAAATTCTCCAGAAAAAGTTTTTGGAATATGTAATAATTCATGTAAAATAGTTTGATTTTGTTGTTGTTCATTC
>JAQUND010000065.1 GCA_028717785.1 Candidatus Nanoarchaeia archaeon
TCACCTTTTTTTCTGGATTTAACCTCTTTTTCTAGGTCTTTCTTACTTCCTATATCCATAATAATATTTATATACTACTTTGTTTTTAAAGATTGTGGTAAGAGGTGTAAAAAATGAGTATATTTAGTTTTGTAAAAAATCTTTTTTTCAAGAAAAAAATTCCAGAATTACCTGAATTAAGCGAACCTTCAAGACCTAATTTTCCTGAACAACCATTAAATTTTGGAATGAGAGAGGAAATTTCTGATAATAGTAATGATAAAATGGATTTGATTAAAACAAAATTAGATTTAGTTAATTCAAAATTAGATAATATTGATAGAAGATTAATGGATCTTGAAAGACTAGCAGAAGAAAAATGAAAATAAATAAGGTTTTTTCTAATCCTATTTTTTATTTGATTATTTTTATTGTATTATTCTTTGATCAATTAACAAAAGTATTATTTCAATTTAAGAATATTACATTAATACCTAACTTATTATCTATTACTTATTCTGAAAATGCTGGAATTGTATTTGGTTTTTTTGAAAGAAATGTTTTATTTTTATATATTATTCCATTATTAGTTATTATATTTATTTTATATTATTTAAATAAAAAAGAATTGAATTATATTGGTAGTGCTTTGGTTATTGCTGGTTTATTGGGGAATATTATTGATAGAGCAAGATTAGGATATGTAATTGATTGGTTTTTTATTCATATAATTCCTAAATATAATGTTTCTTTGTTTAATATTGCTGATGCTTCTTTAATTTCTGGAGTTATTATATTAATTTATTTTTTATATAAGAAATAATTCGATATCTTTATAAACTCTTGAGTGATAACTAATTTATGGTAGAATGTAATAAAACCTTAAAAGATTTTGTGTTGAATGAACGTCTTTGGGTTCCAAATAATACAAATCCATTTGATGGATTACTTTTTGTAGATCTTTATAGAGGACCACATTCAAAAGTTCAACCTATTTATGAAGTAATTACAGATCAAGAACAACTTAGAAGAATTAAAAGTGTTTTAGATGAAAAAGGAATACCAGAAAATCAGTCATTTCTTATAAAATATTTCAAAGGTTATCCAATTCCTATAAGGGGAGTAATTTTATTAGATGGAAAAAGTAATTATTTAAGTCATCCACAAGCAACATCAGAACAAATAAAAACAATAGAAGATTTTTCAAAATCAGAATATTGGCAAAATGAATTAAAAAATGGAAAAACCAAATATAATTATTCTTTTTGAGCAAAAATCTCAACCCAATTAATTCCATTAGAATTAGATGTATTTGAACTTAAAATTTTAAATTTGTTATTTCTTAATATTTCTTCCATTTCAGTTTGTTGATAAAATGCATAAAATCTTGGTAAATCATTAAAAAATCCTTTTTCAATTACTTTTTCATCTTGACCTTCTCTTACAGAAATATATAAAATTCCATTTTCTTTTAGAACTTTACTAAAATTCTTAAAAACATCACTAACTTCATTTTTTTTAATATCAGAAATTGAACTCATACACCAAATTCCATCAAAAGATCCTTTATTAAATTTTAAATTTTTCATATCCATAACACTAAATTTAACATTTTTAATATTCTTTTTAGCTTCTTTTAATAAAGCTTCAACAGCATCAATTGCAGTAACATCTAATTTTTCTTCAGCAAAATACTCAGAATCTCTTCCAGATCCACAACCAGCATCAAGAACTTTTGCATTTTTAGGTAATAAAGAAATAAAATGATTTAATTGAAATTGAATTAACTTATCAGAAGTATGAATTGCGTATTCTTTGGCATATTTTTCATATCCCTTAAGATTTTCATCTTTTACCATGGTTATATATAGTAAAAAATATTTATAAAGGTTTTTATTAACGTAAAAACTAGTTTTTATTGAGATAAAATTTTCTTTTTTCTGTATTGAATTTTTCTATAGCATAACGTAACATTGTTCTTGGCATTTCTTTATAATATTTTTTTAAAAATTCTTCTTCTACTTTTTGATTTTTCTTTCCTATTTCTCTTAATGCCCAACCAACTGCTTTATGAATTAAATCATGTTCGTCTTTTAACAAAATTTTAGAAATTTTTAAAGTATCTTCAAATTGATTATTTCTTATAAAACTAAATGTAGATATTATTGATATTCTTTTTTCCCATAAATTATCTGATTTTGCTAATTTATATAAAATATTTCTATTTTTATCAATTAAATAATTACCAATTATATTTGGTGCACTAGTATCAACTAGATCCCAATTATTAATGTTTTTAGTATTCTTTAAATAAAAATCAAATGCTTCTTTTTTATTTTTTTTAAATTTATGTACTAGAATTCTTAAAGAAACCATACGTTCTTCATGTATTTTTGATTGTATTAGTTCTTGTAAATCATTTAGATTAATATTAACATAATTTTTAGCTATATTTTTTATTTGTTCTGAAGTTAAACCTAAGAATATATCTCCGTAACCATATTGTCCTTCTTTAGTCTTAAAATAGTTAGATAAAAGCTTAGCTTTTTCTGGATTTTTGAGCTTATTTAGGTCTTTTTTAATTGAATTTAGCATCAATTTAAGAGTACAGAAAGGTTTATAAATAAATATTGTTACTAGTTAGTGGTGTAAAATGACAGATGATCCAATTGTAAATTCAGTTTTTCCAGAATTACTTGTTTTAAGAGATAGTCGTCTAGAAAAAATACTTCAAACTAAACCAGAAGGAATGTCAATAGAACAATTTTATGAAGTTATCCTTAAAGATTTATTATATAAAGAAACTGCAAGGGATCATCTTATTTCTCCAGAAAAAACAATTATTGGAAGAGTAACAAATACTCTAAAAACAATAAAATCTTATGATAATTTTAGTAATTTACAATTACAGGTTTATTTAAATGAAGGGGGAAATGAAATATTGTTAGCTAGTGAACCTAATGGATTAAAAGATAAATTAGATGGAGATAATTTAATGTCTTTTCCTTTGGACAATTTAGGTAATTTAGTTATAAAATCAAAAGGAATTTTACCTCCCTATGAAGAATTACTTTTAAAATCATTTGCAAACACTTTAAGATTACATATCGAAAATGCAAGTGAATATGAAAAAAATCAAAGAGCTGCTATGTTAGATGGATTGACTGGATTATATAATGGTGCAGCTTTTAAAGATTCATTAGAAAGAGAAATTAGTTCAGAATTAGAAACAAGTACTAAAGGATTAGCACTTATTATGCTTGATTTGGATAATTTTAAAAGTTATAATGATTTAATATCTTATACTGCTGGAGATGATGTTTTAAAAGAAGTAGCTTATTTATTAAAAAAAGTTTTTACAAGAAAAAGAGATTTAATTTGTAGATCTGGAATAGGGGATGAATTTGCTATAATAATGCCTAGAACTAGATTAGAAAATGCTATTGATAAAGCAGAAAGTATTAGAAATACAATTTATAATACTTATTTTAAAGGAGAAGAAACTGCAGGAAAAATAACTGTAAGTGGTGGTGTTTCTCATACTTGTTATGGTTTTACTTCTGAAAATTTATTAGAATCTACTATTAAAGCATTACATAAAGCAAAAGATAGTAAAAATAAAATAGTTCAATATAAACCAGAATATAAATAAATTTAATTTAAAGGAATTAATTCACTAACTCTTCTTTCTTTAGGAACATAATTTATTATTAATCCTTCTTTTCCATAACCACATCCAAGAAAATCATTATTATGTTTAATTAGAACAAATCCACTAACGTTTTTTCTAACTAAAGCTTCTCCATTAAACCAGTAATTTACTTCATCATTTGATATTTCAACAACATTTTTAGTTGTTTTTTTACCAATTATTTGAGAACCTTCAATACTTAATCTAATTCCATTATTAGCAAGAGTACAGAAATATAATCCAATATTATTAATTCTTAATTCAGTATAATCTATTTTAGCTAAATCTTTAGAAATTAAAAATATTTTATCCTCTTTTTGAACAAATCCATAATCTAATTTTAAATCTTTAATTCCAAATTGTTCTTTTAAATCATTAGTTATTTTAGTACTTTCTTTTTTATTAAGTATCTTGTAATTCATAATATTTATATAGAATTGTTAGTTTAAATAAATTATGTTAGACTCTATTAGAAAATACGTACTAGAAAATGCAGTTAAACATGATGGAAAAGCAGTTTTAGGGGCTATAATTGGTAAATTAATTAATGAAGACCCTTCTATTAAAAATAAATTAAAAGAAATAAATAAAGATATTCAAAAAGTAATAAATGATGTTAATAAATTAAGTTTAGAAAAACAAACTGAAGAACTAAATAAAATTGCTCCAGAATTACTAGAAAAGAAAGAAAAACAAGAATTTAAATTAAAAGAATTACCAAATGTAAGTAAAAATATGGTAATGAGAATAGCTCCATTTCCATCAGGTCCACTACATATTGGAAATGCAAGAATTGCAATTTTAAATGATGAATATTGTAAAAAATATAAGGGTAAATTAATATTAGTTATTGATGATACAATTGGATCTGAAGAAAAACAAATTGCTAAAGAAGCTTATAAATTAATACCCGAAGGTTTAGATTTTTTAGATGTAAATTACGATAAAGAAATTATTTACAAATCAGATAGATTAGATATTTATTATAAGTATGCAGAAGAATTAATTAAAAAAGATAAAGCATATGTTTGTTCTTGTTCATCCGAACAAATAAGAGAAAATAGACAAAAAGGATTAGAATGTAAATGTAGATCTCAATCAATTGAAGAAACTTTAAAAAAATGGAAATTAATGTTTGATAAAAAAACTAAAGAAGGTTCTTTTGTATTACGAATTAAAACAAGTATGCAAGATAAAAATCCTGCTTTTAGAGATAGAGTTTTGTTTAGAATCTCAGAAAGAGAACATCCAAAAGTTGGAACTAAATACAAAGTATGGCCCTTATTAGAATTTTCCTGGGCAATAGATGATCATTTGTTAAAAGTAACCCATGTAATCAGAGGAAATGATTTAATGATAGAATCAGATATGGAAAAATATATTTGGGATATTTTTGGATGGGAACATGCAGTATTATTACATTGTGGATTATTACAATTAGAAGGAGTTAAAATATCAAAATCAAAAGCTCAAAAAGAAGTAAAAAGTGGAGAATATTCAGGTTGGGATGATCCAAGAACTTGGTCATTGCAATCCTTGAAAAGGCGTGGAATTAAACCAGAAGCAATTAGGAATTTCTTATTACAATTTGGATTAAATCAAAATGAAGTTATGGCTCCAATAGATGGATTATATTCAGAAAATAAAAAATTAATAGAAAAAGATGCAGATAGATATTTTTTTATTGATAATGCTAAAAAAATTAAAATTAAAAATATTCCAAAAACAATTAAAATAGCAAAAGCACCTTTACATCCTGATTATCCTAAAAGAGGTTTTAGAAAATTAGAAATAAATGATGAATTTTATATTTCTGATGACCTAGAAAAAAATAAAGTTTACAGATTTATGCATTTATTTAATTTTAAAAATAATGAATTTTTATCTTTAAATTATGATCAAAAATTAGAAGCAAAAATGATTCATTGGTTACCTGTTTCTAAAGATTTAGTTAATGTAGAAGTTTTAATGGTTGATGGAACTATTTTAAAAGGATTTGGGGAAGTAGATTTAAAAAATGTTAAAGAAAAAACAATAGTTCAATTTGAACGTAGATTTTTTGCAATTTTAGATAAGAAAGATAAGAATAAATTACAATTCTGGTATACTCATAGTTAAATTTGTTCTAATAAATCACAAAGTTCTCTTCTTTTTTTAATACCTTCAAAAAAATGTCTTCCAGGTAAAAATTTGAATGTATTTTGTTTTTGTAATTTTTTAATATGTTTTATTGTATTTAATGAATAAGTTTTTTCAATTTTTAATCTTTCTTCATTATAATCTGGATGAGCTGGATGAATTATAACATTTCTATTATTTAAATATTTTTTAACTTCTTCTATACGATTTTCTAATATATATAAATTAAGTGAATTTAAATGAGAAGAAACTTCATAAATAAATCCTATTGAAACTAAACCTGTAATACCATAAAATAAAATATCCTTACTTTCCATTTTACATCAATAATATTAAAAAATTATTTAAAATTAACCTAAGGAAAAGCTTTTTAAATACTGAATATCTCAAAAATATACAAAATAATGACTTAAGAGGAAAAAATGAATCTTAATGAAGAATCACCAAAGGATATAATTGAGAAGGCTTATGAGGCTATCGAACAAGCTAAAAAGTCAGGTAAAATTAAAAAGGGTTCTAACGAAGCTACTAAAGTTATTGAAAGAGGAACAGCTAAATTGGTTGTTGTAGCAAGAGATGTTGAACCAAAAGAAATTATAATGCATTTCCCAGCTTTATGTAAGGAAAAAAATATTCCTTTAGTAATAGTTCCTTCTAAAGAAGAACTTGGAGCTGCAGCAGGACTTAATATTAAAACAGCAGCAGTTGCAATAATACAAGAGGGAGATTCAAAAAAGACAATCAAATATATTACTGATAATCTAAAATAATTCTAAAATATGGCAGATAAAAAAGTTTCTAAAAAAGAGATAAAATCTCAGAAGAAAGAAAAACGTAAAGAAAAGAAATCTATGCAAATAGAGAAGATTAAAGTAGAAAAAGAAGTAACAGTTAGTGGTAGTTTATTTACAAATGCTTATCCTGCTAGAGTTGAAGAATTAGTTGGAAGAACTGGTATGAGAGGAGAAGCTACTCAAGTTAGATGTAAAATTTTAGAAGGTCGTGATTCTGGTAAAGTTTTAAGAAGAAATGTTAAGGGTCCAATAAGAATTGGAGATATATTAATGTTAAGAGAAACTGAAATTGAAGCAAGAAAGTTATCTCAAGGTAAGAAAAGATGAAATGTTCATTTTGTGATAAGGAAATTGCAAAAGGTACAGGTAAAATATTTGTAAGAAAAGATGCTAAAGTATTTAATTTTCATGCTAAAAAATGTGAAAGAAACATGTTAAATCTTCATAGAGATGCAAGAAAATTTAAATGGACTAATTCTTTTGTTAAAGGTACAGTTGTTACTAATAAGAAAGAAGCAAGTAAAAAAGAAGCTAAATAAATTTATAAAATTCTATGAAAATAATAAATTTTGATTGGAATAGTTTTTGGATTATATTACCTAAACAATTAAATGAAAATCAAAATGAATATTTAGAAAAGGCAAAAAAATGTTTAGATAAATTTTATAGAACTTATAATACTAGTGAACCAATAGATATATTTTGGATGATTAAAGGGCATTTAGAATGTTTAATGGAAGAAGGTAATTTTTCTGAAATGGATTTAGAAATGAATTGTGATGTTAAATATAAAGTTCGTCCAGATGGAATAAAGGATATACCTGCTGGAATTTGGGTTTATTCTCATAGAATTGAAAATAGAAAACCACAAGTTGATTTTCTTAAGAAAAAATGGACTGAATTTGAATATAATTAAAAAAAAGAATTGTACCAAGCTTCGGATGAAGAATATTTTCCTTGTGGAGAAATATATTTTTCAAAATCTCTTTCAATTTGTTCTTTTAATTCATTTTTTAATTTATCATAAGGAATTCCTTCTTCTGCATTTTTTTCCATTATCATTAATAAACAAAAACTACCTTCTTCTTTTACAAATAAAGGTTCTTTTCTAGGTATTTTATCAGCTAAATTTGCCAAGTCTCTTGTCATATTTTATTTAATTTTAAAGAATATTTAAGCTTTATTATAATTAACTATATACTATAGAAAGCATTTATAAATAAAAACTAATTCTCTATTTTATGATACGTCAACCTATAGTTACTATAATGGGCCATGTAGATCATGGTAAAACAAGTATTCTAGATTCTATTAATGAGACTGTTGTTGCTAAATCTGAAGCAGGGGGAATTACTCAAAGAATTTCTTCAATTATAATTCCATTAGATACTATAAAAAAGGTATGTGGTAAAATACTAACAACTGAATTAAAAATTCCTGGTTTATTATTTATTGATACACCTGGACATGCAGCTTTTAATAATTTAAGAAAACGTGGTGGTAACTTAGCAGATATTGCTATTTTAGTTGTTGATATTAATGAAGGTTTAAAGCCACAAACACTTGAATCAATAGAAGTACTAAAACAATATAAAACTCCTTTTATTATTGCACTAAATAAAATAGATTTAATTAATGGTTTTAGAACTCAAGATAAATTTTTATTAGAAACTATAAATTTACAAAATGAACGTTATCAAAAAGAATTAGATGAAAAGTTATATAGAATAGTTGAAAAATTATATGAACTTGGATTTAATGCAGATAGATTTGATAGAGTTTCTGATTACACTCAACAAATAGCAATGGTTCCATGTTCAGCAAAAACAAAAGATGGATTAGCTGAATTATTAATGTTAATA
>JAQUND010000066.1 GCA_028717785.1 Candidatus Nanoarchaeia archaeon
CCCGGAATACCATTGATTAATATCTCTTTGAATCTAGCCGGATCATATATTGTAAAATAACCATTTATAAAGACGGTATATAAAGACATTGTTTGTTCTTTTTTTATAAAATTTTTATTACCTTCAAATTGATAATGAAAATTTAGTTCTGATATACCAATGTTGTTAAGTTTAAGTTGTATCCAATATTTTAGTTCGTCTATTAGTATTGGTTTATATTTTTTTGTTTTATTATCACGGAAGCAACTGTTAAGTCTAGTTGAAAATATATGTTGGTCATCTTTAATACAGTATTCGTCAATATTAATATGTTTAGATGTTCCTATTTTTTTATTTGGTGGAATATTACTTAGAACTGTAATATTGTTATTATTTGTTTGAAATAGAAATTTTTCTGGTTTTTCAAAGAGATTACGTAGTTTTTGATGGATTATATAATAGTCTCCGTTTATTTCTATTGGTGAAATTTTAGTTAAGTACATTTTATTAGAACTCCTTCGACGACTGGTTTAGATTGTATTTCAATTAAAGGTGACCATTCTTCAATACTTTCAATAGCAACTACGCCGCCTTCTAGGAATGATGCAGCTCCAGTACCGTTTGAGAAAAGTTTTAGTTGTTCGTTTGTTACAGGAACATATAGAGATGCGTCAAGTCTTTGGATTTTTTCTACGGATCCGCAAGAAAGGTAAGAGTTAATTCCATGATATCCTTGATGTATTGAAATAGCGTCTATATGTTCATTTAAAATAATATTAGATAATGATGTGTGGTGATGTTTTTTAAGTTTTTTACATAGTTCAATAACGATGGGTTTAGTTTTATGTTTATTAAGGAATTCGATTGCTGTTTGGGCGTGGAATGATTCTTGTACATTATTAACTTTTGATAGATTTTGTATTGTGGTAATTATTTCTTGGAACAGAGAATTATCGTTTATAATTCTTCTAAGTCTTCGCCAATAGATAAGACCACCTATAACGCCTATATTGTGATTATCTAGTATATAGTTTCTTTTGGCTGTTTGTTGTGGAAATTGATTTGATTTATGAGTATATACGACTTCTTCTATATATCCTTTATCATTATAAATTGAATGAATATTGGCTCTGGATTTTTTTGCTAATTCTTCGTATAAAGGATCTCCAGTATAGTTACATTTTCTTAGGCTTGGTACTGGGCGTTGACCGCATAGAACTCTTAAAAGATTAGCTACTTGTTGAACACCTAAATGGCCTATTGGGACTTCATAGTATTGGAATTTTTTACGTATAGTTTTTCCGTTACTATCGTATACACAATCTTTAGACCACATTGGATATTTCCATAGTCCTGCATTTTTAATGGATATACATAATGCTTTCATTTATTGCTCACTTTTTTTATTTTTCTTGGCTTCCTTAGCTTCTTTAGCTTTGATTTTTTCTTCAGCTTTAATTTGTTTATCTTCTGCATCTTTATTTTTTGTTGCAATATAAGCGTTATCAATATCGTTATTTAAAGCAATAGCTTCTTCTTCCGGTATTTCCTTATAAAAGACTTCAATATCAGAAGCTTTTAGTTTAATATCATCTACAGATTTAATAGGGTAATATCCAACTTCTTCGTATGGCTTATCAATTATAGGATCTGTTATATGTTTAATTTTAATATCTGTTATATAAGCAAATCCACCTCCACCGCGACCAATATTTAAACCAAGTAAACGTCTGAAACAATCCTTTATAAGCATCAAACATTGATCCTGGCTTAATAAAATGCCTTCTTCTGATAGTTCGCTTTTAGCGGTTTTATAAATATAATGCCCTATATTACTTGTAGGAAGATCTGTAGTTCTATTAACTCCTTCAATATAAAGTTTAGCATCATCTGGATTAACAGCCATACGATTATACCTTTGTGAGCAGCATATAAATTGTAAAAGATTTAAATCAATAGAACCGGAAAGTGTATATACAACATCTCCTATACATTCTTTATAAACCATATTTGTTCCACTTATATCGTCTTTGTTTTCTTTTTGGCGTTTTGGTGATAATTGAGTAACAAGATCAAATGTTGGAATAGTGTCATTAGTTTGTACAGCGTCTGTTATATTCAAAGGCCCCTTTCTATGTACACTTCCGCTTCCACAAACTTTATTTTCAAACATATATCCACGAATCAATCCACAAGCAGATGATAATAATTTAATAAAAGCTTTTGGAGCTGCCATAATTAAAGTATCGTGAACCGGTTGATCTTCTTCAAAAAGTGCATGTTTAATACAATCACTAGAAATTTTTATTTTTATTTCATATTCAGGTTTACCATCTTTTTCACCAATCTTTTTAATATAGTGTTTAGCCATCTTAACATTACTATGGCTTAAAATTTCCCTATAATTTTTAAACCATTCTTTAGCTGCCCATAGAGAGTCTTTACCATCATAATTAACAATACCAGTTCCTTTTAAAGTTGCATTAAACCAAATAGACCTTACGCCACTCATAGTAACTCCTTCTGTTAATTTTTAATAAACTTTACGTAATCCTAGGTTCGGATCATAAATTCGACTAATATCAGGTAATGGTGTTTCTGCATATCGAGATAACTTAAACCAATCTTGTAAGTTATTTGGTATTCCTTTCTTTTTATAATTACTAATATCATAACCACTGTTTTCTAATTCTTCTAATATTCTTTTTATATAACTGGGATTAATTAATTTTCCGTTTAAGTCTCCGTCTGTTAAATAAGTTTCTCGTAGTTCTGGTCCGTCTGTCATAATATCTTCTGGTTTTAGCCATTCGTTGGATCCTTTAATTGAAACAGTAAAATAATAAGCTGGTAAAGGATTTCTTAATGATTTCCCTAGTTTTTGTTTTTTATCTGTTTTAGCAGTAATATTATCATTATAAAAATCATCAATCATTTTATAAGGACGAAAAGAAACCAATCCTATATCAATATTGTTAGTTGGATAAACTAATCCTTTTTGATATTGGTCTCTTAAGTATTCTGTTATCTTTTTTTGAATATTTTCGTCATTATAAAAAGTATTATACACTTTATATAATTCATTAATTGTATATTGTTTTTTTATATTAATTTTTTTATAAAGATAATCCACCCACATAGCTCTTAGTTTATATGAATAAATACAATTAACTGCGCCCATCTCCGATTTGTTATTTTTCAGTTCTAAATTAACTAAGTTAATATATGCATCTTCTATTGTTCCCCATCTATTAACGCGACCTATACGTTGAAATGTAGATTCCGGTGAACAAATAGAATCATATAAAACTTTAAATGATAAATCCATAGAAGCTTGTATGACAGGAGCAGACGAAAGATTTTCTTTGTTTTGAATACCTGTTCCTTCAATATTATTATTATCACGACCAAATTTTTGAAATATCGCGTCCATTCTTTCTTTTCTATCTTTATTTGTAAAACGATGATGTATTAAATGAGTGTAATTTTTTAAACTATATTCATCTTGAGCATTAGAAATAGAATTGTGTATTACTACTGAACCTTCTATTGATCGATTAGGCATTTCATTAATAATGTTAATGTTATAATTTTTATTATGAGCTGCTTCATAATGATCATTTTTGTTTGGTAATACTACAGTTTCTTTTTCACCATCCCACATTTTATTTAAATTCATAGGAGTGGCAGATAATAATAAAGTATAACTATTTGTAGTTAAACGATGTCTTGCACGCATAAAAGTAATAAAAGCTGCATATAAAGGACTTTCTTGAACAAACTCATGATATTCATCCATAACAATATCTGCACCCATAATAAAAAATAATCTATCGCTTATTTGATTTTTTATCATTGGACTAATTAAATTATCTAAATTAGTAATAACAATATCAGAAGAAAAGCCAGGGTTTTCATCATCAAAGTTCTTTTCTTTACGTTCGCCTGTTAAATACAACTCAATGTTACATTTAATTCCTAAATTTTTAATTTCTTTATTAATTATATTATAAACAGATATAGATACTTCATTTCTAGGACATACCCATATTAATTTACGTTTACGCTTAATATTCCAAAGTAATCCTACAATACTTTTACCAAAACCAGCAGGTGCTTTTATTATTGTGGTTTGTGAATTTTTTAATGTTTCTACAACTTCATTTTGTAAATTAAATCTTTTTGATTCATAATTTTTAGGACATATTGGAACACCAGAAATATCACTTAATAATTTTGATTCAATTAGCTTATTAGGATTTAAATTACCATTTAATATATTTTTTATATCTTCAATTTTTAATCCACTAACATATCTATCAGCAGATAAAACACATGTTCTAATAACTAATCTTTCAGCATTATCATTTTTATTACCGATAATACCAGCATCTTCAATAAAAAGATTAGGAATATTAGAAGTATAATAAGCACTATTCGATAAATTATTAATAATATTATTTTCAATATAATCCCAAATAGTATTTAAACTACCAATTTCTTCAGTAGATAATCTTTCAATTATATCATCACGATTATATGTACGTAATTTTTTGCGTTGTATTATACGTATAGGACAAGCGTGTGTCCAATATATAGCTGATAATATGTTTATATCATTTAATTTATTAGCAGTATAAGCCCACGATATTTCATGATGCATAGGAAATTCTTTGGAATACTTTTCTTTAGAACCACGATAATACTTTTGATAATATTCAACAGCTTTTCCAATATCGTGTAATAATCCCGCTTTATATGCACAATCAGCCAATATATCATTTAGTCCAATACTTTTTGCCATTGTTTTAGAAATTATTGCAACGGCTTTTAAATGATCAATCAATTTCATATCAGGATCTGTTTTAGCTAACAGACACAAAACATCATTAGACATACTGTAGCCTTTCTATTAAAGTTTAGTAGGCCTGGAGAGATTTAAACTCTCGACTCTCACCTTAAAAGGGTGATACTCTATCAACTGAGTTACAGGCCTATATTTTACTTATAGTATTTTTTGAAGAACAGTTCGTTACCGTTATCAGGAATAGGATATTTTTTTAAATACGATTTTGTTGGAGTTATAAAATTAAAAACCATTAAATCATAACTTGGTAATTCATTATTAAACCAGTTTAAACGTTCTCTAAAATATTCTTCTTTGTTTTTAATTTGACTCATTTGTTCATAAGATAAAGTATAATATTTTTTTATTCTTTGTTCATCTAATTCCTTTATTGTATCAAGGACTTTCGTTCTGAATTCATAGACCGAATGATTTCTAAAATATAAGATCAACAGCAAAACATATAGAAATAACGATATATAAAGTATGGTCTCCATCATCAATCCTTTCAATTAATGTTGTATTGGTAGACTACAGATCCTTTAGGTACGTGTAAATAGTTTTCATAAAGCCAAGGTTTATTTTTTCCAATATAGAACCATTTATATAATGCAGTTGTTTTATCATATATAACATATCTACGTTCTATGTTCGCATCTGAGCTATCAGCATCTTCAATTATCCAAGTATCAGAAGCATTTAAAATGACTTGTTTAATCATTCCGTCAACTTGCTTATAACAGACATATTGCTCAACATTATTAATACTACCACTTCCCCAAACAAAAACACCATTAATTCCACTATTACTTCTAACTGAAACTATTGGGATAGTATCTGAAGAATCATACAAACATTGTAGATTATGTCTTATAGATATTGATATACCCATAAACAATATCAAACATATAACAGAAACCATCATGATAAATATAAACAATCCAAAAAAATCTCCGTTTTCAGAAAACTCATTACGATTTATATAAAAAATTAATCCACAACTAATCAACCATATACCGAACAAAATCAACCCATAAATCATATAAATCCTTTCGTTTATATATTTAATTCATTTAAACTAAATTTAGTATATCCCTTTGTAACATAATCTTCAATAGAATCTAAAAATTCAAAATCCTCATGATACATTCTAGCCAAACTAGTATATCCTGTTTCAACTCTAGACTTAAACTTCTTATCACTTAATGCACCAGAAACAACACCACTAACAATTAAATTATCATCATTATATACAAAATCTTCACCTTTAATGTTCAATATACTTACTGAAAAACTCTTATTAAAAATTTTGCGCTTATAACCTTCAATTATAGCCTTTTCAACTCTATCTATTGTCTGTTGTTTAAAATCATATACCTGAATCTTTAAAGTATAATACTGCAATATATTACGAATACGAATCCACCCATCCTTAATTAACTTAGTCATTATTTCATCTCTAGCATTACCTTCATCACCTGGTTGTTCCTTATGTTTCTTATGAACTTTTTGAATATATTCCTGACTAAGACCAAATTTATCAGGATTATTCACAATAAGATCAATATGTGTTAAATCAATAGGTATAAACTTATTATCAGGTGAAATCCAATAAGACGTAGTTATATTTGTTTTCATAAAGCCTCCAGAAGAATATACATTAAAACAATGAGTTTGTCAATATTATTTATTTAACTTATAAGACCATTTAGATGAAACATATCATTTATTTGTATTAAAGCTTCAGCATTACCTTTAGCATCATCAACAGGATTGTGTGTATGAGAAGTTTGTCTTAATTTTTTCCAAGCACTTCCTTTATATAAATTTTTAACTAAACCAGAATAAATATCACCAATACGTCTACCCGAAAAACCAAATGGATTTTGACCTAAGAAGTAATGGAAATAATAATTAATAAACTGCCAATCATAAGCTAAATTATCAGAATAAAATATCATACGATTACCATCATTATTACTATTTAAAAAATGATTAAACTCAACCATAACTTCTTTTGGATCATTAAATAACTCGTGTTGTTCTCTAGTTATCTTACTAACGGCTAATGCTTCAGGGATCCATTCACTTGATATAGGTTTAACTTCGCCATAGAAAGTAGTTTTAAGTTCTCTATCAACCTTTACTACACCAAAACAAACCATTGAATATTTACCAGGAATAGGACCGTCAGATTCAACATCAACTACAAAGGAACTCATTTAAATAATCCTCATTAAATAAAGGTTTAATATCAATATCTGAAAATTTATCTACTAATGTATAATAGTTAGTATAACTTAATCCGTCAAATTTTATTCTATCAACTAACGCATTTTTAATATGAGAACGAAGTTGTATTATTATTTTTTGAGCAACAAAATGAATATGACCTACTTTAGCTTCATCAGCTTTTATTAGATTCATTAATTTTTTTCCTATTTTTAATATTAGGTTTGTTTGGTAGCTCTTGCCAATATAATACTTTTTGACCCCATGCAGTAGCTTCCGACCAACCATTTTTATCATAACTATCAATTTGCCAATATTCAAGTTGATTATTACGACCTTTTACACGTTCTCGTACCCATGTTAATACAAATCTAGAATTGTTAGGAGTTTTTTGATTTTTATTCATTGCAATCACCTTTCTTTAATAAATTCATTAAGTGTCTCGTTTATTTCATTTCTTATTGTTATATTAAAAAATATACGATTTCTTCTAAGTTTACTTTGTAATATTTCCAACTTTCTATAATTATTACAAAACATTTTATAGAGATCTTTTTCAATGCAATTCCAATAATTCATTCGCATTATATCCTTAAAGTGACGTATAACACCGTCTTCATTACTTATTTCAATTAGTTTCATATTCTAATTGATGAGCAATAAGGTTTTGAATGACTTTCATTGTTACAGTTAAAGTAATTGATTCATCTAATAAAGCAATTCCTATATAAGAATTCCATATATGTTTTGTAAATTCATCCCATAAACAACTTCTAATATTAGAATGAATAATTTTAGAAACATTATATTTACTATCAATTTTATTTAGTTTCATTTATTTGATCCGTGACATTATACACAACTTGATCCCAAACTTGATATATAACTGTATTCCTAACTCGAGACTTAACTAACAAATTATCTTTCAAATAGAGTGAAGACATAAATAGATTATAAACTTGCAATAAGACTTGAGACTCAACTTGCTTTCTAACTTGAGAACAGTATTGAACACTAAATTGATCATAGCATTGCTTCCTATTTTTTAAGTTAATTAGTTTCATTAGTTTCATTTATTACTCACAGCTTAAAAAATCTTGATAAGCTTCATGACAAACCTTACAACCACATTCACCATGACAATCAACCTTACAACTATCCAAACAAGTACAACCTTCAAGTCTATATAATGTATTTTTTACATTTAACTTTATTTCATGTTTAAATAAAAATAAATCCATATTAGTGTTATTGTTTATAAATCTAACTACATATTCATCAATCTGAGGTCCATAATTAATTATATGACCTATAGCTCCTTTAGCTAAACATATCTTACCTAAAGGTCCTAAACTTATTAATTCATGGTCTTTTA
>JAQUND010000067.1 GCA_028717785.1 Candidatus Nanoarchaeia archaeon
TGTTGTTTTAAAATTAGTTCCACCCAAATCCAAACTAACTCCATTTAGTGTTTCTTCTGTAGCAGGAAATAAATTACCTTGAGCAGCAGTTATTGGACCTTTACCATAATTTTGAATTAATATTTCTCCTGTTTTTGGATTTCTATAAGCATATATAATTCCTAAATTAGGATCTATTGTTCTTGCATAAGCAATATAACTGCCTGTAAAACTTTCAATAGAATTTACTGGATCTTGATTATTTAACAAAGCATCATTAATAACTTTTGGTGCTTCTGTTTTATAATTGCTTGTTAATTCTGGGAAATTTTCTAATAACATTTTTTCTTCATAAGTATTTACTTTAACAATTAATACAAAAAGAGCTAACATTAAAATTATAGCACCTAAAATAAAAAACTGACCTCTTTTATCCATATTCTATAGTATTATTCTTCTTTAATAAAGTTTTCTAAAGACAAAAGGTTTATATTTTTATATATAAATAATATAATATGAAAATTTTGTTTATATGCAATCAAAATAAGAATAGAAGTAAAACTGCAGAAGAATTATTTAGAAATAAATTTGAAACTAAATCTGCAGGACTTTACAATACTAAACCCTTAAACGAAAAAGAACTAGAATGGGCAAATTTAGTGGTAGTTATGGAAGACAATCAAAGAAGTGAAATTGCAAATAGATTTCCTAATTCTTACTTAAAAAAACAAATTATTTCATTAAACATCCCAGACATTTATAGTTATAACCAAAAAGAATTAATAGATATATTACAAACTAAACTTAATGAAGTTATGAATCTAACTATATATTAAATTTAAAAACGTTCATTCTTTTAACAAATAAGAATACTTATAAATTCAGAATTTTTAGAAATTTTAGGCCTCTATGGCTCAGTGGTAGAGCAGCTGCCTAGTAAGCAGCAGGTCCTGGGTTCAAATCCCAGTAGAGGCTTTTTTTATTTAATTTATTTATATACTAATCTTCTAAAATAATCTGTTTCACGAGCACATGGAATAACTTCATCTGTAACTTTTTTATAATTTTCCCCCCTAAATCTTACTGTTTCTGCACCAATAGAAAACATTTTTATTTCTAATTCACTTAATCCCTGTGTAGAAACTCCATCATCAACTTTTCCATTACTAAATACATACAACTGACATTCTTTAAATATTTTTTTTACTTTACTCATTTTATACTCCTATCACCTTATAATTACTTTATTTTGAGGTTTTATAAATATTTATATAAAATAATTTATATTTAATTATAAACGTAATTTATTAAAAAATTAACAATAGCACAAAAAGAAATAACAAAACAAGCTAATATTGTAGAATAAACTTTGGATATAGAAATTAAAAATTCCATTAGTAACATTAAATATACTGTAAATTTATCAACCTTTTTCATTTTTCACCTTTTTTCTTTTTAAAAATAAAACTTATTTATAAATATTATTATTTTAATTTAGGTAATAAAATATAAGCAAAAATAGCACAAATTCCTAAAATAATCCAAAAGTAGATATAAGAAATTTTACTAGTTACAAATAAAATTAAAGTTAAAATAGTAATAATTACAAAAGAAATTGATAATATTTTTTTAAATAACATGAATATGAATGTGGAGGAAGGGATTTGAACCCTCGTAGACACTAAGTCACAAGATCTTAAGTCTTGCGCATTTGACCAGGCTCTGCCACCTCCACATATACAAAAAGTTAGATAAAACCCTTATAAATATTACGCTTTTAATCCGTCTTTTAAAGCACCAAAATTCTTTTTATTAAGAATAATTTCCCTAAACCAATAAGTATAACTTTCAAGATTATTTTTCATATCTTTTATTAAACCACTTAATTTAATATATTTAAAATCTTCAAATTCTTCAGTATTTTTCTTTGGTTTTTCATTTGAAAATCCAATAAATACATGATCTATTTCATTTTCTATTAATCCATTATCGAATTTTTTAGTATAACTAAAAGAAAATAATTCTTTTAATTCTGTATCAAAACCCATTTCTTCTTTTAGTCTTCTATGTATTGCTTCTTCTAAAACTTCATTTGGCATTGGATGACTACAACAAGTATTTGTCCATAAACCCCCTGAATGATATTTTGAACTTGCACGTTTTTGTAATAATAATTCATTCTTAGAATTAAAAATTAATATTGAAAAAGCTCTATGTAATTTACCTTCTTTATGAGCTTTTAATTTCTCTTCTTTTCCAATTACATTATCAAATTTATTAACTAAAACTAAATCTGTCATTATTTAAGTAAAATTTCAACACCAACTATTTTATTATTTAAAGTATCAAAAACAAGTAATTCTGAAGGAAATTCTTTTTCTGTTTCTAATCCAAGTAAAGTTGCTATTTTATCTGTTTCTAACATATTTAAAATAACAGAATTAGGATATTCTACTTTTATTATTTTTTTGGCTATTTCAAAAGCTTCTTCCATCTTTAAATTTTTAAAAGTTAACATTTCTGCGCTAAATATATTTTTTAAAATTTCTACTTCTAATTTTGTTAAATCACCAGTTAATTTTGGTTTTGACTTTTTTTCTACTTCTATTTTTAATTTAGAATAATAATTAACAATTTCATTTATGGACTTAATTTCATCTCTATTTAATTTAGAGAATTTCATTACTTTATCTCTAATAGGAGAATTCAAAAAAGTTAAAACTAATTCTTGATCTGTAACTAATTCTTTTGCGGATTTAGGAAAATCCTTCTTTAACCTAGAGAACTTTATTTCAACCATCTTTTAGAAATTAAAAGAATTCATTGTTTTTATAACTTTTGGTGTATAATAATTTCCCAAACTAAATTTATTTAATTACTTTTTTATCAATTTCTTCTTTTGTTTGATTAATAAAAGCGTCAAGTTTTACACCAAAAGATACTTTTCCATCTAAAGTTCTTATTGCTAAAGTTTTATTTTCTATTTCTTTATCTCCAATTGTTACCATTATTGGTACTTTTTGAATTTGTGCATCTCTAACTTTTTTAGATATAGATTCATTTCTTGAATCAATTTCAACCCTAATATTATTATCAAATAATTTTTGTTTTATTTCTTTTGCATAATCTATATGTCTATCTGCTATAGGCAATATGATTACTTGTTTTGGAGATAACCATAATGGGAATTTTCCTGCACAATGTTCTATTAATACCCCCATAAATCTATCTGGGCTTCCAAGTATTGCTCTATGAATCATGATTGGAGTATGTTTTTTACCGTCTTCTCCTTCATAAGTTGCTTCAAATCTTAATGGCATTTGGAAATCTAGTTGTATTGTTGCTAGTTGCCATTCTCTCCCAATTGCATCTTTAATTTTACAATCTATTTTAGGACCATAAAATGCTCCATCTCCTTTGTTAATCGTATAAGGAATATTTTTTTTCTTTAAAACTTCTTCAAGTAATTTTTCTGCTTTATTCCATAATTTGATATCACCCATTGATTTTTCTGGACGAGTACTTAGTACCATATGATATTCAAATTTGAATACATCTTTGTAAACATAATTTACGAAATCAAGTACTTCCATAATTTCATTTTCTAATTGATTTTCAGTTACGAATATATGTGCATCATCTTGACAGAATTTTCTAACTCTAGTTAATCCTCCAAGAACACCTTTTAATTCATTTCTATGTAATACTGCAAAATCTGCTATTCTTAATGGTAATTCTCTATAACTTCTAATTCTATTTTTGAAAATTAATAAATGACTAGGACAGTTCATTGGTTTTAAAGAATACTCTTTATTATCAACTTTTAATAAAAACATATCATCTTTATAATGTTCCCAGTGTCCTGATGTTTCCCATAAGGCTTTATCATAAATTAAAGGAGTAATAACTTCATCATATCCACGTTTTCTATATTCTTCTCTTATGAATTTAACTAATTCATTGTAAATAATAGCTCCATTATGTTCAAAAAATGCAGATCCAGGACTATATTCATGGAAAAAGAATAATTCTTGTTCTTTTCCAATTTTCCTATGATCTCTTTTTTCTGCTTCTTCTTTTAATTTTAAATAATCATTTAATTCATTTTTATTGCTGAATGCAATTCCATAAATTCTTGTCAACATTTTATTTTTAGAATCACCTTTCCAGTATGCTCCAGCTAAACTTATTAATTTGAAAGCATCTATTGGAATATCAGAAGTATTATTTACATGCGGACCCTTACATAAATCTGAAAAATCACCTTGTTCATAAAAAGTAATTTTTTCATCTTTTAAATCCTTTAATAATTCTAGTTTATATTTTTGTCCTGTTAATTTCTTTTCTGCTTCTTTTCTTGTTAGTAAAATTTTATTAATAGGAATTTTTTTCTTGATAATCTCTTTCATTTTATCTTCAATTTGTTTAAGATCTTCTTCACTAATTTTTAAATTATCAAAATCATAATAGAATCCATCTTCTATTGCAGGACCTATTCCAAATATAACTTTTTTATGTAAAGAATTTACAGCTTGAGCTAATACGTGTGCTAAAGAATGTCTTATTGTTTCAATCTCTGTTTTTGACATATTAATAAAACTGAATTAGAATATATAAATTTATTGTCTATTAAATACCTATTTTTGTGGTTCTATTTTTACCACCGTGCTTATACGGATTAAAAGTACGTTTTAATCTCTTCTCTTTTCTTGATTTCCTATAACTAGGAGATGCGTAATCATCCATATTAAATATAAAATGAATTCCTTTAAATAATTTTCTCTATTTAGTTGAATATGAAAAGTAAAACATTATTAAAAATAGCCTTCTTATGTTTAATAGCTGGTAGTTTTTTAATTAATTTTAATAAAAAAGAAATTTCTGGTTATTCTACTTTAGAAACAGTTGTAAAAGAAGAAGCTAAAAATATGAGTTTATACTTTTGTGAAAAAGATGATTGTTCTGCAATAATTAAAAATGAAATTGATAATTCTAATAGAGTTGATTGTGCTTTATATGATGTTGATTTAGAAAATGTAATAACTTCTTTAACAAGAAAACCTTATAGATTAGTTGTAGATGATGGTTCTAATGTTAAAATTTCACATAGAGAAGATAATAATAACCAATTAATGCACAATAAATTTTGTGCTTTAGATACTAAAATAATAAGTGGTTCTTTTAATCCAAAGAAAAATAGTTTATTTAAAGATTATAATAATTTAATTGTTATAGAATCTGATTATTTAGTTAAAAATTATGAAGCTGAATTCGAAGAATTATGGAATAATACTCTAGATAATAAAGTAAAATATCCGTTAATAGATTACGGAAATACAAGAATAGAAAATTACTTTTGTCCAGAAGATGATTGTAAGGGACATTTATTAAATTTATTAAATGATGCAAATGAAATAAACTTTTTAATATTTTCATTTACAGATAAAGATATTTCCAATAAATTAATTGAAAGATATAATTCTGGTTCTATTGTAAAAGGTGTTGTAGAAAAACAAAGAATAAATATGCAATACGAACAAGGAAAATATTTAAGACAAAATTTAATTGATGTCAAAGTAGATTCTAATCCTTATTTATTACATGATAAAACATGGATTATCAATAATGAAATTATTGTTATTGGTAGCTACAATCCAACAAGCGCAGCTAATACTAAAAATGATGAAAATATTTTAATAATACATAATAAAGAATTAGCAAATAAAATGAAATTAAGATTTGAAGAAATTTATTCAAAAGCACAAGACTTTTAAATAATTTAATCATTTATTATATATGAAGAAATTAAGTATTGGTTTAACTCTAGCTTTAATTATATTTATTTTTATATGCTTTGCAGCTTATGATTTTTATAAAACACTAAGTCCTGAATCTAAATGTGTAAGTGAATGTGCAAAGGAAGGTTGTGATAATCAAACTGGTTTTTCTTGTATTAAGGATATAAACAATTGTTATTACAAACAGTATAAAGATAAAAAAGTAGGCATATGTAATGCTGAATGTTTAACAAGTGATGATTGTAATGAAAGTTTAAAATGTACTGATAATAAATGTTTAGCACCCAGATGTGGGGATGGAAGGTGTGATAAAGATTCTGGTGAAAATTGTGAAACTTGTTTAGAAGATTGTACTTTAGATTCAGGTACAATATGTTGTTCAGGAAAAATTGTTGAAGGAAGTTGTTGCTCTAATAATAATTGTTTTAAATTACATGAAATTTGCCAAGATAATCAATGTGTAATTGGTCCTTATTGTGGAGATAAAACTTGCGATTCAAATGAAAATTGTGAAACTTGCAGAACTGATTGTAAACCTTCTGAAAATCAAGTTTGTTGTACGGGTGTTATAAAAACCGGAGATTGTTGTAAAGATTCACAATGTGATGAAGGAAAAGAATGTAAAAAGAATTTATGTGTTGTTCCTTCTTCCAGTTAGTTCCATAAGATTTTTAAATGAATTATTTATATAAAAATATATGAAAAAAGTATTAATATTATTAATTCTTACAATTTTAATAGCTGGATGTTCAAACAATAATGGACCATTAGTTATAAATGATGGAGATATAATTCCAAATAATGTTTGTAACAATCTTGATGATATTGTAGTTGTATATCAAACTGGTTGTTCTGCATGTGCTTTGGCTTTGCCTAGAATTGATGTTGTTAAAAAAGAATTAAATTTAGATATAAAATTTGTTAATCTTGCTGATTTAGAACAAAGAAAATATTTAGAAGAAAATAAATTTACTACATTACATGTTCCTACTTTAATTTATAAATGTAAAGTTTATGTTGGTGCGAAATCAACTGAAGAATATAGAGGAATATTAAATGCCTGATTTAACAATACCTACTTTAGTTAGTTTAGCTCTTGCAGATGCAGTTAATCCTTGTGAATTAGCTATTTTATTATTAGTTTTAGTTAATATTTTAATTTCTGATCCCAAAAATTTAAAAAAAGTTTTATACGTTGGATTGGCTTTTATTGCATCGGTATTTGTAATGTATTTTATCTATGGATTAGTTATTATACAATTTTTTAAACTAGTTACTTTATTGAGTGCAGTAAGATTGTATGTATATGATGCTTTTGCAGTTTTAGCTATTATATTAGGAATATTAAATGTTAAAGATTATCTTTATTACAAACCTGGAAGTTTTGCAACAGAAATGCCAATGTCTTTTAGACCTAAAGCTAAAAAATTAATTAGTTCAATAACAAATGTTAAAGGGGCTATATTATTGGGTGCTTTTGTTACTTTATTTTTATTACCTTGTACAATGGGTCCTTATATCATAGCTTCAGGCATATTATCTTTTATGGAAATACTAAAAACAATTCCCTGGTTAATTCTTTATAATTTAATATTTGTATCTCCAATGTTATTAATTACATTCTTTGTTTATTTTGGAATGTCTAAAATTGAAGATATACAAACTTGGAAAGATAGGAATATTAGAAAATTACATTTAGTTGCAGGTATATTAACTATATTTGTTGGATTAGCTATTTTATTAGGTTGGATTTAAGAAACTTTTATTAATAATACTATTTTTATCTAATTATGAGAACAATTCAATTAATGAGCATTATTTATAGAAAAAATAAAAACAAATATGAATTTCTTCTTTTAAAAAGAATTCCTGAAAAAGGTGGATTTTGGCAACCTCCATGTGGTGGCTTAGAAAAAGAAGATAAATCAAAACTTGAAGGATGTTTTAGAGAAATTAAAGAAGAAACAGGTATTTCAAAAGATAAAATAATAAAAATAATTGAAAATATTCATTCTTTTACTATGAATAAACACTATTTAACTAAAGAACCAATAAAGCCTATAACAGAATATGTATTCGCTTTTGAAGTAGATAAAAATGTAAATGTTAAGTTAGATTCTAATATTTATCCAGAACATAGTGAATATTGTTGGGTTTCTTTTGATAAAGCATTGAATTTATTAAAATGGGAAAATAATAAAGACTCTTTTAAGAAATTAAAAGAAGTTTTATTATAATTATTTAGTTAATTTCTTTTTAAATTCTTCTTCTTTTAGTTTAATATTCTTTTTTAAAAGATCTTCTTGACATTTAATATTTTCTTTAATAAGTGCTTCTTTACCTTTCAAAGATTTTACAACATTTAATTTATTTAAACTAGACATTCCTGATTCAGATAACTTTGATAGCTTATTCATATATCTAATAACTAAGAATATTACTAAAGCTGTTATTAAAAAGTCTATTAAAACATTTAAAAAACTTCCATAAGCAATTACTGGAGCTCCTGCTTCTCTTGCTAAAGCTAAACTTGAATAACCTTTTCTAGATAAATCAATGAATAAATCCTTAAAATCAACTCCACCCATTATTAATCCAATTGG
>JAQUND010000068.1 GCA_028717785.1 Candidatus Nanoarchaeia archaeon
AGATACAATGCACACGTCCCATGTTTTAGATGCAAGAAAAGGTACAGCTAAATTAGATGTACAAGTATTTTTTCATACTGGAAAAATATATAGCGATATGGTAGATCACTCTCGTTTGAAAGAAATGCCACTAAAATCGGTAGCAAAATATAATTGTTTGGATGTTAGATATCTTCCAGTTATATCTAAAAGACATTCTGAAATGGTGACTGGCACAAAATTAGGCAATGGTATTAAATTATTAAATGATGCTGCTAATTTGTTTGCTAATATGGAAACAAGAGGTGTAGCTGTAGATAGAGAAGAGCTAAATAATCTTCTTGATTGGTCTGAAAGTAAAATTAGTAATCTTGAGACAGAAAATTATTCAAGTGATATTCATAAAAAATGGAAAAGAAAACAAGGGCAAAATATTAATTTAAATAGTTCAGATCAGTTGATTAAATTCTTTTATAGTATTTTAAAATTAAAACCTATAGGGCAAAGATCAACTGTTGGTAATTATTCACTTGATGAAGATAATATGAATGAACTTTTAGAAGCATCACAGGACAAAGAAATTAAAAGTTTTATTTCAAATATAATAAATATTCGTAAATTAAATAAATTTAAAGGCACATATCTTGAAAATTGGTTAAAAAAGATGGATTGTAATGGTATTTTACATCCTTCTTTTTGGGTTTTGACAGATACATATCGTTCTAATTCTGAAAATCCAAATTTTCAAAATATTCCAGCACATGATAAGGAATTAATTAAATTAAGAAAATGTATTATTCCTCACCTTGGTAAATATTTTCTTGAATCAGATTATGGCGCAATGGAAGTACGTGTCATGGCTATGTTAAGCCAAGACCCTGTTTTGATGAAGTTTATTAGAAATGATATTGATTTTCATAGAGATTGGGCTTCCAAAATATTTTGTAAAAGAAAACAAGATATTACTAAAGAAGAAAGATTTAATGCAAAGAATAGTTTTGTGTTTGCTTTGTTTTATGGGAGTTACTATAAATCTGTTCATAAATCTTTTGTCAAATTAGGCTATGATATTCCTGAAAGACATTTTCAGAGATTAGAAAAAGACCTTTGGAAAATGTTTTCTGGTGTAGCTGCTTGGCAAAAGTCTTTACTAAAATTTTATAATAAACATGGTTATATTGAACTAGCTTCAGGTTTTAGAAGATATGGTCCTATTAATAGAAATATGATTTATAATACACCAGTTCAGGGATTAGCCTTTCATTTTTTGTTACAATCTTTAATTGATATAGATAAAATAATGATTGCTGAAAATATGAAAAGTGGACTCGAAATCCAATGTCATGATAGTGCAACATTTGATGCAGTTGATGATGAATTAGAAGACATTTATGAATTAGCTGAAAAAGTTATGCTAGAAAAAAAGTATCCTTTTCAGAATATTCCGTTAAAACTTGAATGGAAAATCGGTACTGATTGGTTAAATATGGAGGAATTTTAAAAAATGGAAGAGTATTAAAGCTTTGACATTTAAAATCTCTTAGCAGGAGACAGATAGAAAGGTAGACAGATATGATTATTAAGATAATTCCTACTACTTTGCCTTTTGAGTGTAAGAAGTTTTTACATGAATGTAAGAGTTTTTCAATTGATGAATCTTATGCAGAAACATGGGAAAAAGCACAAGAATTTTATAGAAATGGTGTAGAGGATAGAGAAATATGTTATGGAGGACAAAAACGTACCTACCCTACTAATCCAGATTGTGATAGGCAACCTATGATGAGAATCGTGCTTGATGGTGATACTTCAGATTTTAAAGCAATTCGAATAATAGGTCTTTGTGAAATATTTGTCATGAATGATAGTGGAAAAACTGTCGATAGATTTAGTAACTAAATAGTCTTTTCTCCTGCTAAGAGATACTTAATATTATTAAAGGATAATTAAGATGAGTTTTCGGACTGATTTTAGACCAGAATCATTTGATGAATTTTTTGGCAATGAAGCGACTGTTGAGTCATTAAAGAAAATGTTAACATTAGTAAATCCTCCTCATGTTTATTTATTTACAGGCCCTCCCGGAACAGGTAAGACTACATTAGCTAGAATTGTTGCAAAAGAATTTGGTTGTAATGGTAAAATGAATGTACAAGAACACAATGCTGGAGATTTAAGAGGAATAGAAAATGTAAGAGATATACTTAGTAAATTAAATTTGAAAACTATTGGAGGGAAGGGAAACAGAGCACATATTTTTGATGAATGTCAGGGATTCACAAAATATGCTCAAGAATGCCTACTAAAACCTACAGAACAGCCCCCACATCACATTTATTTCTTTTTTTGTACTACTGACAGGGGAGCCATAAGAAAAGCGTTGAGAGATAGATGCACAGAATATGTTTTATCTCCTTTGACAGAAATGGAAATGAAAAAATATTTATTTTTTATATGGAGAAAAAAATTAGGCCTTGATGAAGAACTCCCTAAAGAAGTTAGAACATTGATTTATAATAAATCTCAGGGAGTTACAAGAGTCGCTTTATCTTTACTTGAAAAAATAGTGAATGTTGAAAACCCTAAAAAGATGCTTTCTGTAGTAAAAGAATCAGCTATTGATGAAGAATCTCCTGCAATAAAAGATTTATGTGCTGCTTTAATATGGGGTAAAAATCCTGAGAGAACTAAAAAAGTGTTGCAGATACTTAAACAAATGAAGGGACAAGATTCAGAACAAATAAGAAGAGCTGTGCTTGGTTACACTACTGCTGTATTACTTAATGGACAAAATATAAAATTGGCTAAAAGAATAGCTGCAATTTTATATTTTTTTGAAGCAACAACTTATTATGGAGGATTCCCAACATTAGTTAGAATGGTTCTTGATGCAGCGGAATAAATTATTTGTTTCTTGACAGCTTTTATTTAAAAATATTTTCTTTCTAATTGATTAAAGGTAATAGTAATTAGAAGGAAAAATTTTAGAAGCATAACAATCATGGAGGTTTTTATGTCAAAAGAAAGATTAGCTGAAATACGTAAAAGAAAACGTGCTGTAGAATCAGGTGATGATGGTATTAGTTTTTGGCCTACTTATTTAGACCAAAAGAAATTAAGAAAATTTAAGATAACAAATATTTATAGGGTTAAAGAAAAGAATAGACTTATCATAGTTCCACCACCTAAAGGAACATTTTCTGCAAAGATTTATGTTTACTTTGGTCTTGGTATTATGGGGGATACTGTTCTTTCTCCTTATTATATGAAACAATTACCTGATCCTGTTTTTGAAGAGAGGCGTAAGTTAATTAAAAGAGGCATGGATAAGGAAAATCTCAGGCCTTTTACTGTTAGCCAAAGGGCTTTACTTTGGGTAATAGATATGACTAACGATGAGACTAAAAAGATTGGTGTACAAGCTTTTCCTTGTGCAAAGACTATAGAAGAAGAAATTTATAAACTTTGTGAAGATGATCAGGATGAAAATGAAGTTGTGGATATTGCTGACCCTGAAAATCCTTATATGATTAGATTTATTAAAAAGCAAAAAGGGAAGGAAGGATGGCAATGTGAATATATTAATTTTAAAAAGGCTGCATTACAGAAACCTTTAAATGAAAAATTGTATAATGTGCCAGATTTTGGTGATGTATTGATTTTTCAGAGTTATGAAGAATTAAAACAGATGGTTACGGATACTGATTTAGGTATTGAAGATGAAGATGATAGGAAGAATAAAAAAGGAAAGAAAAAGGGGAAAAAGGATGATGATTTTGATGATATAGATGATGAAGACGAAGATGATGATGAAGAAGATGATGACGAAGACGATGATGAAGACGAAGACGATGATGAAGATGAAGATGAGGACGATGAAGATGAAGACGAAGATGATGATGAAGATGATGAAGAAGACGAAGATGAAGACGAAGATGAAGACGAAGATGAAGACGATGATGAAGATGATGAAAAATCGACAAAGAAGAAGACTGTTTCTAAAAAAAGTAATAAAGCTAAATTGAGGAATGCAAAGAAGAAGTTGGATAAAGTTACTAAGAAACGTAGTAAGCACAGAAGATAGACTGATTATAAAAAAGGGGAGTGCTTTATCCTCCCCTTTAATTAAAAGGAGGTGTTATGGTAGTTACTGTTTTGACTTTAATTTGTAAATTGTTTATATTTCAATGGGTAGTTTTAGGATTATTAATTTCAATTGGTTCTCCTAATTTAATGGCAATGCAATATCCTTTTGCAAATAAAAAAAGAACTACTTATTTTTTTATTACTGGATTGATAGCACTGTTTTCATATATAGTTTTAGGAATTAATTATACACTTACTGTTTGGGGCCTAATATGAAAAAAACAAAAATAACTCCATTAAGTAATATAAAGAAACTATTTGTACAAGCTGAAGAAGGGTACAAAAAATTAGAAGACCAAGAAGACGTTTTAGAAATAGATATAACAAAATTAGAAGTTCAATCAGCTAAACAACCTTCTATTTTTTATTCTTGTTCCAAAATTGTAGCTGACTTGGTATATTTAAGACAAAATGCTAAAGCACAAGTTGATTTGTTTTATAGCAATTTAGATTCTAAAATAAGAGAAAATCCTGAAAAATATGGGGTAGTAAAATTTTCTGAAACGGCTGTAAAGTCAGCTATTTTAAGAAATGAATCTTACATTAAGATCATGGATTATTATAATAGAATAGTTGCAATAATAGATAAAGCAAATAGTTTTATTTCAGCTATTGATCAAAGACGATCTATGTTAAAAATAGAACAAGCTTTATTTGTGTCTGATTATTTTAATAGGGATACGGTTGTAGATTATACAGAAGCACATAGTAGGACTAAGAAAGCAAATAAGATAAGGCAAAAATTAGAAGATATAAAGGATGATCTTAATGAAAAAGCCTAAAGTAATAATTTTAAAAAGAAAAAAAGGTCCGCGGGCTGTTAGATCATGGTTTTCAACTGGATGTACACTGTTAGACCTTGCTATATCTGATAAATTAGATGGTGGATTACCGGCAGGTAGGATTACTCATATTTATGGCTTACAATCGACGACAAAGTCCGTATTAGCTTTAGAGCCATTGGGAAGTGCTCAACGTAAAGGAGGTAAAGCATACTATGATGATGTCGAAAGTGCTTTGAATGAAACTTGGTTAGCAATAAATGGTGTGGTATTAGACCATGATCCTTTTACAGAAAAAGAACCTATAAATGGAAATTTTGGTTTGAGAAACACAGAAACAATTGAAAAGTTATTTGATGACACTATTCCTAAAATACTAAAAGAAATTGAAAAAAGACCTGAACTTGTTGACAGAAGTTGTTATTCAGTTGACTCTTTAACTGCTTTACCTTGTAAAGAAGAATTAGAAAAGGGATTAGAAGCAGGTACTTATGGAGGAGATAGACCTAAAAAGTTTGGTATTGGTTATAGAAAAAGATTAAGAGAAATCGCAAAGAAAGGGCTTTGTATTATAGTAATTGATAAATTAAGAAGTAAATTTAGTAAAGTGTCATATGGTGAACAAATGACTTATTCTGGTGGTCATGCAATTGGTTTTTATGCTTATGTTCAGATTCATCTAAAAAAAGGTAAGATTATTGAAAATAAAAATGGTAAAAAGATTGGTATCATTATTAATTTTATTATAGCAAAGAACAAGGCAGGTCAACCATATCGAGAAGGAAGTTTTAGGTTTTTATTTAAGTATGGAATTGATGATATTGCTTCCAATATTGATTTTGTCAAAAAAAATAAGGACATGAGCGAAGAAGATAAAGAAATTATAAAAAATGAAGTCGAAGACAGATATGCTAAAGCATTAAAAGCCGCTGAAAAATCAGGTAGAAAAGCATCAGTTTCTAAGGTCAAAAAGGAAATATCAGTAGAATATAATAAGAAAATTAAACAGGAACAAGCTAAAGGATGGTATTCTTTTAGAGGACATAAAACAAAAAGCTTGGATGAAATGGTTGCTTATATTGAAGAGAATAATCTTGAACACGATTTAAGAAAAGAAGTTTTTAGAATATGGAAATCAATGGATGAAGAATTGGTAAGAAAACCAAAGATTAGGAGATAAAATTAAAATGAAAAAGAAATTGGCAGTGATAGGAATTGATGCTTCTTTAAATCATACTGGTGTGGTAATGATTGATCAAGATAAAGGTAATATTATTGATTTAAGTTATATTGCAGAAAAGAAGTCAGACTTAAGGCCTAAATTTAATTGTGCTTATTTTTCAAAACCAAATGGAAAGACTAAATCTAATAATTCTGAAAATTGGTCTATGTTGAGATACAGATTAAATAAACAATGGTTTTCTAAGACACTAAAAAAGTTAAGGTGTAAAGGGAAAATAACTCATGCAATAATTGAAGGATATGCTTATAATGCTGCTTCTAGGCCTATATTTGAAACAGGTGGATGGGGTGAATTAATTAGATATATATTATTGGTAAACCACATTCCTTATCGTGTAGTTGATCCAATGTCTTTAAGATCATTTTCTGGTGCTTACTTAGAAAAAGGTAGAGAAGATAAAAAATATGTCATGTATAAAACTGCTTTACAAGAACAACCTATTATTAAACAATTTCCAGTCAATATAAATGAAATGGTAGGGCCGGGAAGTGACATAGCAGACGCATATCTTGCTGCAAGAATGCTATTGTGTGAATTAAAATTACGTAAAGGATTGATAATGTTATCTCAAATACCAGAACATGAAAGAAGGGTTTATATTCGTGTGACAAAATCCAATCCTGTAAATATTCTTGATCAAGATTTTTGTTCTCTTAAAGAAGGGAATAGGAATGTTCACTAATCAAGTTATGTGGTTATTGTTTTCTTTTGTGTTAATATTTACTTGCATAGTTGGTTTTACTATGAGTGAAGTAGCAAAAAAGACTACACAGTTTTTTAATTTAAATACTTCAGAAAGAAAAATAGTTGAAAAAGAAGTAAATCCTATTCATAAAGTATTTCTTGTAATTTTATTCTGTATTTGGGCTATGTCTTCAGCATTATTTTTAATATTAATTATGTCCAAAATTGGATAAATATAAATGGCTAAAATATCTGAATCTAAAAAAGAATTTTTAATTAGAGAAATATTTTTACCTTGGAAAAGAGGAATAAAAAAATATTTTGCCCCTTATCGTGTAGATGGAGTATTATTTAAGTCAAAATATCATAAGATGTCTGCTAAAAGGTTATTTAGAGAATTCGAAAAATCTCCTTCATTAGAAGAACTTTATCCGAATGATTTTATGTATCTTGACCATTATTCAGGATTGCTTACTCAAAGACAAAAAAGAATAAAAGAAAAAAGATTGATAAAATGGGAAAAACAAAGAAAAAAAAGATTAAAAGAAATAAAAATGGTGTGTAAAATTAATCAAGAAGAAAGAAAAAATATTAAGAAAAAGGAGTTAAAAAAATTAAATGGACAGAAAAAGAAAAAGAAAAGTAAATGAAAAAGAACGATTGCAGAATATCTTTGCATTTTGGGTGCTTAATATTATTTATGAATATCCATATTCAAGGTATGAGTCATACACAGTCAGAGATTTTTTTGAAGAATTTGGTCTTTTAAAAAATTCTAAATGTATACGTCTTTATGATTATCATGCACTTGACCATTATGGTAAAAAAGGTTTGACTATTAAAACTAAAAAAAGAAAAGAACAATCATTAGGTAAAAAGAAAAGAATAGAAGAAATTAAAAAAAGATTGAAAGAAGAAAAGATGAATATATGGTCAATGTTGAGGAACCGATGATATGAATAAAAAAGTTTTAATAGCTTTTGAAGAAAGTCAGACAATAACAATTGAGATGAGAAAATTAGGCATAGAAGCATATTCTTGTGATTTACTTCCTTGTAGTGGGGGGCATCCTGAATGGCATATTTTAGATGATGCTTTTGATCACTTAAATGATGGTTGGGATTTAATTATAGCACATCCACCTTGTACATATTTATCTCATGCTGGTAATAGATGGATTAATGAAAATAAATTTGGTGAAAAGGCAAGAAGTAGAAAAAAATTAAGGAAAGAAGCATTTGAAGTTGTTATGGAAATAGCAAAAACAAATGTGTCAAG
>JAQUND010000069.1 GCA_028717785.1 Candidatus Nanoarchaeia archaeon
TCGTTTAAAGCGTCGTTAGCGTCTGAAGGAATATTAGATTTTTCAAAGAAAGCATTGGATTATTTAAAGAATATAGGAACTAAGTTTTTAGATTATATTAAAAATTGGGGAAAAAGTTATGATGATCAGTTAGTAGGAATTGAAAATAGATTTAAAACAGTTATGCCGTTTGAAAGTTTTAAAAATTATATGATTTATAAGGATATTGTGAATGAGTGTAAATGAATACTTAGTTAGAGATAATGTTAAGGATATAATACCTCAGAAGAATGTTGATGTAAGAAAAACTGATGATTTTATGTATTCTAATTCTGAGCCTATATCTTATTATGCTAGAGGTAATGGAATAGATTTAACAAGTAACTCAGATTTATATGAAATTATTAAAGTAGTAAAAGATTTGACAGATAAGCATTTTTTTGTTAGAGATTTGGTTTGGAAAGTTGATATTAAACGTAGAAGAGTTATTTTTACATTTAAATTAGGTAATGGAGATGAAGAAGATCAATATTTTTTAGATGGTGTGAAAACGTATATATTAACAAATGTAGGATATAAAATGGGTCCTAATTATAGTTCTGAAAGTGAACTTTTGAAAAATGAAGAAGGACAACTGGTACTTAAACTGACGATTATGAAAGATCAAAAGGAGTAACTATGATAGCAGAGTTTTTCAAAGGTTTTTGGAACTATATATCGCCGTTTGCGTGGTGGCAAGGATTAATTACTATTTTTGTAGTTTTAGTGACTTTTTATATTGGAAAGTATTGGCGAAATGTAATTGGATGGTTTGGTGAAAGATTTGTTTTAGGCAGTAATAAAACAGATACATTACAATATAGAATGTTTTGGGGATTAGTAAGAGATGTGATTCAAATACAAATTAAAGATGAACTTCGTAGAGCAATGCACGAAAATCATTTTGCTGAATATAGTGGAAATGAATATACTAATTATGTTAAAGATAAAAGTAAATTATTAATATCGTTGATGAAGCAACACATAGTTAATTTATATCCTTCTCCAACTGTTAAAATGAAAGTTTCAATAGAACAAGTTATGAAATATTTAGACGATTGGAATTCTGATTTTGAAGATATTGTATTTGATATTTTTAATGAAGCTAAAAAAATTAAGAAACATAATGTAGAATTGTTAAAAAAGATTGATGTGGACTTTATTGAAGAAGTTGAAGATTTTGTAACGCAGAACCCAACTAAAGGAAATTGTACTGAATGTTTAATGATGATGTTTGGAAAAAGAGAAGTTGCGGAAAGCCGTAAAAGACAAGTACAAACAATTAAACTTCAAATGAATATTGTAGAACAAAAATTAATAGAATTACAATCAAAAATTTTAACATTTTATAGTAATGTTCTAAACAGAAAGGAAGGTAAAAATGGCTAAAGACATTAAGAAAGTGATTAAGGATTTTGTTACATTTGATATAGAAAATAACTATTATCAAAATGAAGATAAAGACGAAATGGTTAGAAATTTTAAAAAAATAGTTTATGAAGATGATCAAACAGTTCGTCAATTTCTTCAAGAGTTTTTTACAAATACTAAAGAATTAGCACAACAGTATGATTTAGTAGATAAAGAAGGCGAAGCTGAAGAAACTAAACCTGAAGACGAAACTCCTGAAGACGAAACTGAAACTACTGAAGAACCAGAAGAAACTCCTGAAGAAGTTCCAGAAGAACCCGAAGAAGTTCCTGAAGAAGAAATTAAAAAAGAATCAGTTGAAAAATTATATATAAGAAAAGCATCACAATATCTATATGAATAATATATGGAGGAAATGTTATGGGCTTTTTAGATTACTTAGATCAATATGAAGAAAAACTAAAAAAAGTAGAAAAAAAAGTAGAACCAAAACCGGTAATTAAAAAAATAGTAACGGTTAAAACTGAAGAATTTAAAAAACCTTTTAAGATTCCACCAAAAAAGGTTATTAAAAATCCTATTCAAGAAGCTCATAATAGAGCGGTTTCTATTCTTGACGGTATGCCAGAAGATGAAGTAATTGAAGAAAATGAAATTTTACAACAAAATAATGAATATACTAATGTAGTTCCACAGCAGTCAGTAGAGTTTAAAACAGTAAAATCACACGCTGCTGCTCTTTTATAAGGAGTTAAAATGCCAACAGTAACAACGAATTATTATAGAAAACAATCAGCATTTAAAGAAGTTAGTTTAAGTGCAGATACTTTTGCAGTTGCTTTAATGGGTCAATTAGTAACTTCATCTACTGAAGCAGAGTTAAAACAATTATCTACATATTCTGAAATATCAGCATATGAAGTGGCATCATCTACATATTCAGCAATGTCTCTTTCCGCTGATACTGTATCAGCTAATTCAAGTGACGTTGTTTTATGGGATGGCGTTAATTTAACGTGGACTAATGTAACAGTTAGCCCATATGGATTAGCTATTTATCGAATATCAGACGGATTAGTAGTAGGATTTATAGAGTTTGATGATGCTCCTATTATAGCTGTTAATGGAACTATATCATTAAACTGGAATGCTAACGGTATAATGAATATTTTTTAAATATGATTACCAGATACGTTAATACAGCATCTACAGCTGGGGGAAATGGCACTACTAATGACATAGTAGGTGCCAATAGGGCATTTGCTACATTGCAAGAAGCTGAAACACAATTGACTGGTGATAATTATGATGATGATCTTGAAATTCTATGTTGTGGAAGCGCGGCTGATACTGTTGCTTCCTTTGATCAAGATTCATATGTAACAGCAGGTCATACGCTTTATATAAAAGGAAATAGAGGAGATGCAACTGGCTATCATGGAGGAGTGTGGAACGCATCAACCTATCGTATAATATATAACAGTCATTGTTTACTAATTAATACAAATAGAAGAACAATTATAGATGGTATTCAATTACACAATTCTTCTGATGTATACAGTAATGGGATTTATATGATGAAAGGAACTACAGATTCAGAGATAAAAAATTGTGTTATTAGGTTTGTAGCTGGTAGTTCTGGGATTGCTGTTGGTTCAACATACATTAATCTTAAAATTTACAATAATATTATTTCTGGTGTAAATGGTTACTATGCAGGGTGTATTTTCTTTTCATCACCACAAGCAACCACTACAAAAGTATATAATAATTTACTAACAAATGCTGTATATGGAATAAGATCGGCAAATGGACAATACATTAAAAATAATATCATATTTGATTGTTATGATGATATAGATGGCTCTGCAACAATAGACCACTGTGCCTCTGATGATGGAGATGGAACTAATCCTATTTCAGTATCCAGTTGGGCAGATCAGTTTCATAATCCCAATTATGCAGCAGAATTTGATTTTAGTTTAACTGGAACCTCAGTTCTCTTAGATGCAGGTATAGGGCCAGATTCTGATGCTAACGTGCCAACTACAGATATACTTGCTTATGATAGATCTGGGCTAACAGCTACAGTAGGCGCATTTGAACACGAATGGGACTGGTCTCCTGTAGTCCCATCAACATCAAACGAAATTCAATTTTTTGGTCAATTACATGGTCAATTACATGGTCAAGAATAATAAGATATAAATAATATAGATAATTAAAATAAGGAAAATATAATGGAAGGTAAAAAGAATACTGATAAATGGTTTCCTGTAGTATTATTAGATGATACTGATGGAAAAACACCTGAATTAACAATTACATATAGTGATATTGTATGTGATTATTGTTATGAAGCAGCTGCATCAATTTCAGTATATTCTGTTACATCAGCAGATTGGAAAGAATCTGGTATTGGTTTATATTGGTTAAATATAGGAGCCGGCGAATTTACAAATAATGGTAAATATGAAGTATCTGTATCAGCAGCAGTAGCAAGAACATATAGATTTTGGGTTGAAGTAGTTAATAAAACTTCTGTTGAAGTTAGTGATGATATATTAGATGTTTCAGCTAGTGTAGATAATGTTCAAGTAACAGTAAATCAAATATCAGCGGATACGGATGATATTAGTGAATTGTCAACAACGTTAGAGTTAGCATATGTTTCAGCTGGTATAATAGATCAAGGAAATGAGTATTGGGCAGCTAGTGCGGCTAGTAGTGCATCAACTACAGATATTTCAAATGGTAGTATTACAAATATAGTTAATGCAATATTATCAGCTACAATAGATACAAAGACATATGAAGAAGTTATGGAAATATTATTAGCAATGGCTTCTGGTAAAATTGTCAGAACAGCTAATAGATTCCAGTATATGAAACAAGATGGATCTACCGCTTTATTTACTTTAGAAAGTTCAAGTTCTGAAAGAACTAGGTTATGATGGCTGACTATGTTGTAGTGGATACGAATGGATGGTTTGACGATATAGTATCTGCATCGTCTATTTCCGGTACGTATACGAATTATAGTGATGTTCCTAATGAATATATTACTAGATGTGCAGCCAGTTCATATCAGGGGTCTATTGGTAATTATAATAATGAAAGAGAATTATACGATTTATTAATTACTGAGGCATATAATAAACATGGTGTGTGTATGGATTATTATATTACTACGTTTGATAAGAGTTATGATAAGATATATGGTGAAGATAATAATAGAAGTTTTACAAGAAGATTTCAGATTATGGGTTCATTTAGATTACCTAGAGAAGAAAAATTATGGACTAAGTTTGGTATAGAGGGAATGGATCAATTTAGTGTGTTTGTTTCTAAAAGGCATTTTTGGGAAGCTTCACAATATGATTATACTCAAACAAATAAAAATGCGTATAGCCCATATGTTCCAAAAGCAGGAGATTATATAATATCTAAGTATAATAAATATGTTTATGAGATAGTAGAAGTTAAAGATGAAGAAATGATGTATTTGCATTCTAAGCAGCATGTATGGGAACTTATGGTAAAACCGTTCAAAGATGAACATATTATTACAACAGCTTTAACTTCAGCATCTGATATGTCAGCTGCTACAAATCAGAGTACTGATAAGTACGATATTACAAAAGTAATAGATAATAAAAAGGGGGATATAAAATATACTCCTAAGACTGGTGAAACAGGTAATCAGGATCCTTATTCTGGTTGGTAATGTGATTTAAAAAGGAGAAAAAAATATGTATGTAACAGGAACCTTATTAATACAAAACGGTGATTATTTACAATCTGTTAGTGCGGTTGATATAGATGTTAATGGTCAAACAGTATATATTTCGTATATAGATTCTACTGGTAAACTTAAAGCTGCTTCTACTAGTTATGTTGTAGATAGTAATGGAATTCCAGCAGCTATGTCAGGATGTGCTATAGTTCAATAAGGAATAAAATGAGTTTAGAAAATTATGTAAATGAAAAAGAAATACAGGAAGGATTAGATAGATTATTTGAAGAAAATAAATTAGATGCTGGAAAAATTAGATTATATGGTAAAGACGAAATATTAAAATATTTAAAAAAAAATATAGTTTCTAATCAAGAAGTTCCTGTAAAACAAAATAAAACTTCAGATGAAAATATAACATCTGAAGTTGTTTCTGCGTCATCAATAGAACCAATAATAGAAGAACCAATAATTGAACTTCCTAAACCCATTGATAATAATTCCGTTTTTTTAAATTATGATAAGTATATGGGTGATTATGAAGAACCGGCTGAATCTAAGCCAGTTGAAAAACATCCTACATCTGTAACTTATTTAGGCGGTGGAGAAAATAATACTATTAGTAATGTTGGTGGTGGAGTAGAATTATATAGTAATAAGTATGGATCGGATTTAAGATTAAGAACATTATCAGCATCAGGATATGTAACTAATGTAACACAATCAGGTGATTTAATTATTATAGGATCTGATGAATCTGTTTCAACGGTTACAACAGATTATAATTTAACAGATGGAAATGACATTATAATAGTTAGTGCTAATTCAGGAACAAATATTAATTTAAAAGCTGCTACTGGTAGTGTTAAAAATTATAAAATTAAAAGTATAGGAACAGGAACGATAACTATATCAGCTAATGGTACTGATACAATAGATAACGAAACATATCAAACTATAACTCAATGGGAATGTATAAATATAGTTGACTATGCTGCTGGTAAATGGGCTATAATTTAAAGGAAAATAAATGAGTTATTTTAAACAAATACAACAAAATGTTATAGCTGATAGTAATAATATTTCAACTACTAATTTATCAGCTTCTGAAACTTTTACTGGTACTGCTACTTCTACGTTGGGTATAGTAGGTATTCAAGTTAGTTTAAAAACAGATCAAAATTGTTATGTATATGTGGATCAATCACCAGATGGAACTAATTGGGATATAGTTGATATGTATGTGTATAATACTAGAACAGGCGGCGACGGATGGACTGTTCAAGCAGTTAATTCATATGTAAGAACAAGAGTAACAAATATAGGTACTTTATCAACAACATATTTTAGATTACAATTAGCGTTATGTCCAATGGTAGAATCAGTTCCACGTAGTTTAAATATGTATGGTAATTTAAAAGTTGGAATAGAGAATTTTTCAGATCATTACGGTTTTAATGTTGAAAATACACCAATGGACGAAATGCGCGTTGTAGAACCATTTAGATTAGCAGGTTCGACTTTTATAGGAAATACAATTGATAGTAATTTTTGGACTGTAACAAATACAAGTGGTGGAACTACAACTCAATCAGGATGTCAATCAACATTAAGTACAAATACATCAGCTAATGGAGCAACAGTATTACAAAGCGTTGTAAGAGCTAGATATACTGGAGGATCATCAAATAGATTTAGAGGGCAAATTCGTTTAGGTGATGTTGGTGAAACTAATAATGTTCGTAGATGGGGAATGTTTGATGGAACAGACGGAGCTTATTTTAAATTAAATGGAACAGTATTATCTGTTAATACTATGAAAGGAGGTATAGAAACATCAGTTGTTTCAACTAATTGGAACGGCGATATTATTATACCAACAATAACTAATGTTAATACATATGAAATTTATATAACAAATGCTAAAGTTTATTATTCAATTAATGGAAATTTAGTACATACATCGTCTTTTTTAACAACTACGTGGACCAATACTACTAATTTAAATGTAAGGATAGATAATATAAATTCTGGTGATTTAAGTACTAATCATAATATAGAAGTTCGTGTAGCAACAATATATAGATTAGGTAAGGAAACAACAGCTCCTAGATATTATTATACATCAGCTAATGATACTTATGTATTAAAATATAGTGCTGGAATATTACATAAAATAGATGTTTTAGATAATGCTGGTACTATATATGTTTATGATAATACTGCTGGTTCAGGAAAAATAATAAGTATAATTGATTCTTCTAAAGTAGTTGGAACATTATTTTTTGATGTTGAATTTTCAAACGGTTTAACTATAGTAACTGCATTAGGAGCTAAAATAACAGTAATTTATGAGTAGTAATAAATATAAAGGAATATATTATGTTAAATGAAAAATTATATGAAAGTATTGTGAAAGTTAGTGAAGAAAAAGAAAGACTTGAAATTCTTAATGAGGATTTGAGATCTAATATAAAAGTTATTGAAGAAGAAAATCAAGGTTTTAAAATAAAAATAATACAATTAGAAGAACAAGTTAAAGTATTAGAAAAAGGTGTTTCAACAAAATCTATGATTGAATGTCTTGATAAATTGAAAGAATTTTTGTTAAATGAAATAAATAATTTAACTGGAGATACTAATGTCTCAGCCAGCTCATAAAGAAAATATTGATACTATACTATCATATATTTTGATTAAGAAAATAGTTTTACCTATTAATAAGTCTGAAGCATATAAACTTAAACTAATTAATATGGCTGGTAAAGTTATAAGAGAACCACAAACGGATAAAGAACATGCAGCTTTAACGCTTTTAGATAGATTAGTATTTAAAATGAAAAGATTATTAGGATCCAAGTTATTAAATTTAAATAACTTTTTATATATTAATACTCTAAGTAATGATTTTTATAATAAATTGGTTGTTAGAGGAACTATAAAACAAAGAGCTGAAATAAATAGAATAGTAAAAGA
>JAQUND010000070.1 GCA_028717785.1 Candidatus Nanoarchaeia archaeon
GAGTCTCCTGATTCAATTATATATAAGTTAATGGAAAAATTAAACATTAAGGATATTACAATAAAAATAGAAGATTAGGAGAAAATATGAAAATTAGAAAAGGATTTGTTAGTAATTCAAGTAGTTCATCTTATATTATTACATTAGATAAGAATAAAGCAGATTTTTTAGCAGATATGGTTACAGCTTATGAATATGGAGCATTTAATGTAAACTATATTGTTGAAAATATAAAAAAGACAATTAAGGAATGCGAAGAACCAGATCAAGTAAGTATTTCTTTTATGGCAGAACATATGCAAAATCGTATTAATGATTTAAAGTTATTGTTAGAAAAAATATACGATTTAACTAAAATTGAAGACGAAGATAAGAATAGTAGATATTATGTGTGTAATACTTCGGTTATAGAATTGTTATTAACTGAATATTATAATGTAAAAATTGAAGAATTAACTAAGATTATTAATGTTTCTGGTTGGACCCCTATGCATAATAGTTATAATGATATGCCAGAAATATTGAAGGATATTATTATTTGGTATACATTTGAAGATCCTAAGGTTATTTTAAAAACTAAACAAATAGAAGAATAAGGAGAAAATATGAAAATTAGAAATGGGTTTGTAAGTAATAGTAGTTCTAGTTCTTTTATTGTTGCTGTAAAAAAGAATACTAAAGTAAAATTTACTGGTGAAATTGATTTAAAATCGTTAGCAGACTATGTTTGTGAAGATGAAGACGATTTAATAAAAGCACTTGCTGAGATAGATAATGATGATAAAAAGTTGTTTACTAAATGTTTGAAATTGATTGAAGAAGGTAATACAATTTTATTTGGTTCATTTGATGATCAATCCGGTGATACTATAGAAGGAGCTATATGTGAGTGTGGTATAGATAGAAAAAATAATCCACATGTAACAGTTATTGAAAACGAAGCAGGATACTAAGGAGGAAGTATGAAAGTTCGTTTAGGATTTGTAAGTAATAGCAGCTCAAGTTCGTTTGTATTAGTTGCAGATAAAAAGGATTTTGATGAAGCAATAGTAAAATTACATCCATCAATACAACATGTAATTGGTAGAACTAAAACTGTAAATTTTAATGGTAAAGATATTATATGCATTTTAGATCATGAATCAACAGAAGATGTTTGTTTTCAGGATATTTTTGAAGATTATGAAAGTCATAAATTTATAAATCAAGAAGGAATAGAAGTTGTATTAACTGAAGAAGAAATGGATGATTGGAACACTATTGAAGATATAGTATATATGCGTGAAAATGCTTTGAGACTTTTAAGTGTTGAAATTAAAAAAATGCAAAAAGATTGTGTTTTTGAAAGTCTTTCTTGTTAAAGGAGAATATTATGAAGATCAGAAAAGGATTTGTAAGTAATAGTTCAACTAGTTCATTTTTTATATATGGATGTGATATTGAAGATGAAGATAGAGACATTATACTTATAAATGAAATTAAGAAAATGGCAACGCTTAATGAATTTAAAAAGAAGTATAAGTATTCAAATGAGGAAATATATAATATAATTCATAAAGAAAATCAAACAATTGATCAGATTATGGAAAAATTATCTGAAGAAGGCGATGATTATTCTTATAAAGATTGTTGGGAAGATCTAAAATGTGATAGTGATTTATTTGAAGGTTCATCTGATGTAGGTTATTGTATTGGAAAATCACCATCGAGCGCACCAAATGATATAACTTTTGGTGATTGGAAAAAACAAATTGAAGAAGAAACTAGTGAACTTTTAGGTAAAAAAGTTAAATGCGGATGGATTGATAAGGCATGGCAAGATGGATAATTTAAAAATTAAACAGATATTAATTGATGGTAGAGGTTATATTTATGCTGAAGGTGATATATCTTCTGGCATATCTCCTTGTATATTAGAATGGTTTGAAGTTAATGGCGAAATGGCTAGAGTCAAATGGATACGAGCTACTTATCCTGATGGAACTGTAAAAGAATTTAATGGAAAATATATAATTGAAGTTGAATATTATCCATTAATAAGGAATAAAATATGAATATGTTTAAAGAATGTCCTAATTTTAGAGTTATTCCATCGTGTGCAACTTGTAGATATGTATTTACTAGGTCAGAATATGATGATGCAGATACATATTTTTGTAATATTGATAAAAGTAAAAGACCTATATGTGGATCTGTATTAATGGATGAAGGATTTTTACTAAACACTCATTCACGAGATGAAAGTAATAGACAACGTCAAGAATGGGATGATTGGGCTAAAGAGCGTGAAGTTACTTTTATGAATATATGCGATAGATATGAATCTCTTGCAAATGAAGGAGCAATAGATGAATAAGGAATATTTCACTCCACCATTGAATTGCCCTGTATGTGGTTGTGAAACTAAACGAGATGGAGTTTATTTAATTTGCCCTAATCCTGAATGTTCTGGTGGAAAAATCGGGGATTTGATTAAATGGATTAAAAAGCTTGATTTAAAAGGCGTTGCAGAAGCTACCTTAGAAAAACTATACAATGCTGAATTAGTGGCAACCCCGGCAGACCTTTATAAATTAAAACCAGAATTAATTGAAAACTTAGAAGGGTTTGGGTCCAGTTCAGCTAATAAGATTGTTGAAACATTAAATGAGAAGAAAGAAGTATCATTTGGAGAGTTTATAGGTGGATTAAATATACCTAATGTTAGTCAAAAAACCGCAGAATTATTGGAACGTAATGGATATAATACAATAAATAAATTGTTAGAATCAAAGTCTATTGATTTATCTAATATTAAAGGTATTGGTGAAACTACGGCAAATGATATAATTAATGGCATTTCAAAGAAGAAAGATGTTATATTACAATTATTGAATGTTGGTATTAAGATTAAGGAGAAAGTTAAAATGACAAAGTCACATCCATTGACAGGTAAAAAGGTAGTTTTTACTGGTGCTTTGAATATTAAAAGAAACGAAGCACAGAAAATGGTAATGGAAGTTGGTGGAGAGTGCCCTTCATCTTTAAGTAAGGATACTGATTTTCTTGTTATGGCGGATCCGAATTCAGGATCTTCTAAAGCAGTTAAGGCACAATCGTATGGAACAAAAGTTCTTAGTGAAGATCAATTTATGGAATTGTTTGAATGAATAGATTAGAAACAGTAGATCAAATACCAACTTCAGGTATTGTTGTAGTATTAGTACAAGTAGAGTCTAGAACTCCATGTAAGAAATTTTTAAATGAAATGAATGCTAGTATTAATGAATTATTAAAAGATGTTACTGCGACTTATTATTCTTTAGAATTAACTAACACAGTAAAAGAATCATTAGGAGTACATTATATACCTACGGTTATAGTATATAAGGATGGTAAAGAAACTAGACGATTTAATGGTCATTACTGGAGTAAATTTCAAATAGCAGGATATATTAAGGAAGGTTTATGAAAAAGGTAAAGGAAAAGAAGGAAAAGAAAGATGATATAGATTATTCTGATATGACTTCAAGTGTTAAAGAAATGTTTGATAATATAAGAGAGAGGTTAAAAAACAGACCTTGGTATCAAAAGATATGGGATTTTATTTATTATAAAATCATTATAAAAGTCTGGGAAATAATTAATCCTGTATATAATTGGCGGAGATTAAGATTTTTATGGCAAAGAATTACAAGAGGATTTGATGATTCTGAAACTTGGAGTTTAGATGATACAATAGCTAAGTTTATTTTACCTAGACTTAAAAGATTTCGTGAACTTGAATTAAAAGGAGTTCCTAGTAATATATCTAAATTAACATGGGAAGAAGAAAGTAAGTTAAGTAAAGAAGCATCTGAAGCACATTGGGAACAAATGGAAAAGGATTGGAATGAAATATTAGATAAAATGATTTTAGCGTTTGAAACTATAGTAAAAGACGATTGGAAAGATATTAATGATATGAAAAACCAAGAAAAAAATATAAATGAAGGATTGAGTTTGTTTGCTCAATACCTTAGAGGATTATGGTGGTAAAATGGATAGTAAATTAAATAATAGAATATACGAAGCTTTTCCTGAATTTTTTAAACATAAAGACAATGTTCAAGTTAGTTTAATGGGCTTTGGCTGTGAATGCGACGACGGCTGGTTTGATATTATATGGGATTTATTAACTAGTATTTATTTAACCATTGACGATAAAGATGAATTTGAACTAACACAAATTAAAGAAAAATATGGAACCTTAAGAGTGTATTTTGATTTTGAAACCAATGAAATAAAGTATAATTTACCTTATAAATTTAATCAAATAACAAAATATAAGGTTCAAAGAGTATTAGATTATATTAGACACTTATTAGGAATATATACAAAATATGAAATAATTAATCATAATGTAGATACTGCCGAAATATTAAGCGCACATACATGTGAAGTATGCGGTGATGATGGTGAAACAAGACCAGATTTAGGTTGGATAAAGACTTTATGTGACACGCATTATAAAGAAGAGTTAGCCCGAACAGGTCGGGGATAGTTGTAATCTTTAACAAGAGGGAGGTCATAATGACCAAGAAGTTGATGTCTATGGCAAAGAGAGACACAAGGATTCGCAAGATGTATAGCACTGGTAAGTTCAGTGTTCGTTCTCTTGCAAATAAAATTGGTCTTTCAAAGACTCGAGTTCACGAAATCATTGCTTATTGATGAATGGACTTATGACTTAAAGTAGGACCCTGAAAAGGGTCCTACTTTTTAGAAAGGATTAATATTGTGAGTTTGAAAAAGATTAAGCAAGAAGTATCATTATCAGTTAGAGAGATTGCAGATGCTTTAGGTGCAAATAAAATAATTCCAAATGTTATTAAACACAAATCCAAAAGTAAATTAAATTTTTATCCTTTTAATAACGAATGCTGTGTTTTAATAAAAGACAATAAAGCAGTTTTATCTCACGATAATCATTTATGTGGCTATATTGCTTTACCAGCAGATCTTGTTCCTGTTGAATGGTATGGTGATTATAATGCAGATGCTTTACAATATTTAAATATTCATGGCGGTATAACTTTTTGTGAAGTCTACAGTAATGATATTGGTTATAAATATTTTGCAAGTAAAGCTGTTGAAGAAATTAATGGAATTCAAGAAACAGATTTTATGAAACGAATGGATTTAAGAAAAGAAATTATTCAAAAATATAATAAAGAAATTGTTAAGTTAAATGATTCATATATAGTTTTTGGATTTGACTGTAATCATTATAGAGATGAAAATAATGCGGAATTAAAAGATATTAATTATGTTATGCTATTAACGCAAGATATGGAAGATCAATTACTTACTTATTCTAAATCAATTAATATATGGCGACAAGCTAATAAAGAAGAAAAAATAAAAATAATGGATGTTATTAGAGAAAGATCTATTGTTAAAGAAGAACTTGGATTTGGTGCAATGATTGGAATATTAGGTGGTGCTAAGGAATTTAAAAACTAAAATGAATAAAAAAGAAACCAAAGAAGAATTTATTAAAATATTGTTTAAACCTTTAGTTGAACTAACTCAAATTCCAAATAAAAAATTGGCTTATAAGATCAATTATATTATTAGAAAATTAATTGATGGAACTCTTGATTTTGTTAATGCAATGAATTATATTGATAATAATATGAAAAGTGCCAAAGAAAAGCCAGATGTAGTTATTTGGGGTAAAGTCGCGCAAATTGTTAAAAATTATTTTAATACTATTAATGCAAGGAAGGTTAAATGAATAACGTATTTGTAGACGTTGATACTTTAGTTGATTTTTTTGAAGGTGGAGCATTACCTGTACCAAATGCAAATTCAATTAAACCGGCTTTAGCAAAGATAACTAAACTTGCTAAAGACGATAAAATTCAAGTAATAAAGTTTAATGACGAACACGATGGCAGTGAACCGGAAATGAATTGTAATGGAGGTCCTTTCCCATTACATTGTATTAAAGATTCTAGTGGTGCTGCTGGTATTATTGAAACTGCTAATAAAAGAGCAATTATATTTCCTAAGCAGACATATGATGTATTTGATTCAAAATTAGGTAATAAAAAAGTTGTATCATGGTTAATGGAAAATCGCGTAACTGATGCTTATGTTTACGGTCTAGTCGGAAATATTTGTATTGAATCTGCTGTTATTGGACTTATTAAGTTAGGTATAAATGTTAATGTGTTTGAAAATGCTGTTGTTTGGATGGATATGGAAAATGGCATTTTTTGTAAAGGAATAGATAATCAATATGAATCTATGAAACGTATGAGAAAAGCAGGGGCTCATTTTGCTATAGCTAGACTTTGAAAGGAATATAAATGAAAAATTGTGAATTGGTTATAGAAACTATTCAGAATGAGTTAAAGTCTTATATTCAAAGTCATGATTTAAAGAGTTTAGTTTTAGGGGTGTCTGGTGGTATTGATTCTACATTATGTGCTGCTTTAGCTAGACCAGTATGTGATAGTTTAAATATTCCTCTTATCGGTCGAAGTATTCCTATTATTTCAAATAAACAGAACGAAATTGATAGAGCTAAGGCTATTGGTAATTTATATTGTCATAATTTTAAAGAAGTAAGTTTTAATGCAACATTTACAGGATTACAAAATTATATATTAGAGGTTGAAGGCATACATGATAAAATATCTGATGGCAATATTAAAGCTAGACTTCGTATGATATATCTTTATAACATTGCAGGATTAAATAAAGGTATGGTTCTTAGTACAGATAATTATACAGAATATATGCTTGGTTATTGGACTATATGCGGTGATGTTGGAGATTACGAACTAATTAAAGCTTTATGGAAAACGGATGTATATGATTTAGCAAGATATATAATGAATAATTCATTAATACAAACTAAAGATTCATGGAAATCAGAAGCTTTAAATGCTTGTATTCATGCTACACCAACAGCTGGATTAGGAGTTACTAATAGTGATTTAGATGAACTTGGTGCTGATTCATATGAAGAAGTAGATAAGATATTGAAAACTTGGCTAACAACAGATGCGGATTGTTTTTGTTGGGATGATTATTTATATTGGGATGGTAGACCTGAAAAATATGAAGATTTTGTAACTTATCGTCAAACATTTAAAGATCATCCTGTTGTTCAAAGGTATATTAAATCAATGTTTAAAAGAGAAATTCCTATAAGTAATTCTAGAGCTATATCTCGTTTAAGTAATATTTGGGTATAAAATGACACATACATTAAAAATATGGCCTGAAATGTTTAAAGATGTTGTTTCTGGTGTTAAAACATTTGAATATCGTAAGAATGATAGAGATTATAAAGTTAATGATATATTAGAATTGTGTGAATGGGATCCTGCAACTAATGATTTTACTGATGATAGATTTTATGTTGTTGTTACTTATATTATTAAAGGTGGAAGTTTTGGTATTCCAGAAGATTATTGTATTATGAGTATTGTACCTGAAGATGAGGATTTGGAATAATAAATGAGAATAGGTGTATTTGGTGGGTCTTTTGATCCGCCGCATAAAACTCACTTAAATATTGTACAAGATGTATTACTTCAAGATTTAGTGGATCAAGTTATTGTTATACCTTCATATATCAGAGAAGATAAAACTAATGTTATATGTCCAGAACACAGATTGAATATGTGTAAATTGTGTTTTGGTCATATTAGAGATGTAATAGTTTCATCTTTAGAAATTGATAATAAGTTAAATGGCAAATCACTTGCAACATTTGAATTTATATTAAAGGATGAAAGGATTAATAGTTTTGTTGAAAGCAGGGATAAAAATCAGTATTATAATATAGTTGTTGCTGATTGTATAAAGAACATTAAGACTTGGTGGAATTGGGAAAAGTTAATTGAAACTATTCCTTTTATAGTTTATCAAAGACCAACTTATTCTTTTTTGAATGAAGAAGAAATTGAAATAGCTAAT
>JAQUND010000071.1 GCA_028717785.1 Candidatus Nanoarchaeia archaeon
TAAAAATAGAAATTGATAATACTTATATACATTCAACATAGTTTATAGATAACAATAACTAACCAATATGGTTTAATTTTAATTTATTCAACCTCTTGACATTTTAACTTTCTTGATGTATATTCATGTTAAGAAAGGTCAATTATGCCTTATATCATTAAAGAAATCCGCAAAAACGTGCTTCAAATTGAAGCGGATACCCAATATGAAATAGCCTCAATGTTCCTACGGCCTCAGGAATACTATGAGTCTCCATTTGAGAACATATACCGTAATGTGTTCACTTTAGATGAATATATGGATACATATGCCAAAAAGAACGGAGCTTTTACATACTATACAGACTGGAACGGCTTTAATATCCCAGGAAACATTCTTAACGAATTTTATACCAATTTTCAATATATTCTTAATAAAAAGGAAATTGAACTGTTTAACCTTATTAAAAGCTTAGTTAATGTTGATAAAGATAATTATTATGTTATTGGGACATGTAAATCTTCACCAGTTGCCATTAAACATGAAATTGCTCATGCTTATTGGTATCTCTATCGTAGTTATAAAAAATCAATGAAAGAGATTATATATACCAGCGATGAACAAATTATTTCTAAAATTGAAGACCATTTGCTTAATATGGGTTATAAAAGTAATATGATATATGATGAAATTCAGGCATATCTATCAACTGGGTTTAAACACTGGCTGCTGGAACATATTGAATGGCGAAAAATTGAAAATGCTAAAGTAGATAATCTGTCACTGTTTACTAAATGCTTTAAAGAGTTTGATAATTTAAATAATACTTTAAAGGAGTGAATATGAAACTTGGTGCAGTGTGGCTTGTTGCTCAGATTGTTTTTTGGATTTCTTATCTTATTACGCAGATTGGTGTTCCAAATGATGCGTATGTCATTGGATGGGAACATATATTTATAATGGCTGCTATTATCGCTTCTATTGCAATGCCAGCGTTTTTGGCAGGGCGTGACAGTTCAGTAAAAAAATAAGGAATTATTATGAATAGATATGGTGTTGATGTTTCATATTTTGAAAAAGAATTAGCTGCATTATCACGGTCATTACCTAATAGAACACCAGCAGAACTTGAGAGATATCTTATTCGATTAGCCAAAGTAGCTCGTCCGCATAAAGTTAAAAAGAGTTCTAAACCTAAACAAGCATTATCAATTGATCAACAAATTGCTTATAATGAAAAATTAATTGATAGCGCAGTAATGAATCTTAGACGTTTCGGTCAATCATAAAAAATATAAAAGGTATATTATGTGGTATTCTGTAAAAGATAAATTGCCTAATCCAAATGTTAATTGTTTAACGTATTCACCTAATGTTAATGGTATATATCGTATTTTAAGTACATATAACGGAAGATTTTTTAGTGATGTTACTCATTGGATGTATCTTCCTAAAGTACCGGTTATAGAAAATGAACTAGTTGATATTTCTAATGACGATACTTTAATAGAAATTGAAGAATGGTTAGATGCGTGTCATAGTGGCATATTTATTGACTATGACGGGTACGGATGTTTTGCTTATGAAAAACAAAAATCTATTATTCAAGTTTGGCCTTCAATGATTATGACTGATGAATTTAAACAACTACGCAAAGATTTTACTCATATAGTTTGGTATAATAGATAAGGAAAAAAACAATGTTTGAAATTAAAGGTAAATATACTACAGCCAAAGTAATGATTGATGATGTAGAGCCTACTTGTACTGCTCAGATTAATACTTTTGTTAATCATCCCGCATTTACGAACCTAATATCTATAATGCCGGATACCCACTCAGGTAAAGGGTCTGTCATAGGATTTACTATGGCAATGACTGATAAGGTTATTCCGAACGTGGTTGGCGTTGATGTGGGGTGCGGAGTATTATCAATTAATATAGACAAGGTTTTGCCTATTGCATTTGAACAGTTAGATCATAAGATTCGTCAAAGAGTGCCGTTTGGATTTGATACACACGAGCATTCGATTATTGATATGAAGAAAGAGTTTCCGTGGCATTCGGTTAATACTTTATCACATAATTTTTCGTTAGCTTATAATCAAAAATTTAGAACGAATTATTATGGTGATTCTTATGATTATAATTGGTTCATGGATAAACTAAACAAAATTGGAGCATCGCCCTCACGAGTACTGAAGTCTATTGGTACTCTTGGGGGCGGCTAAGTAATCACTTTATTGAGATTGGTTTGGATGATAATAAGAACTATTGGATTACTATTCATACTGGTTCGAGAAATTTTGGTAAGTGTGTATGTGATTATTGGCAGGATAGGGCTTCGTCTTTGTTTAAAAAGGATAAGAAGGATGTATTAAAAGATCGTATTATTGAGATTCGTAAGCAATATACTGGTATGGATATTAAGGTAAAGATTAAGGAAGCTAGGGCTGAATTGATTATGGATGGTGTTCAAAAGTCTGATTTAGATTTTTTGGAAGGTGAAAATGCTGTTAGTTATCTTTATGATATGATATTTGCACAAAAGTATGCTGAGGTTAATAGGGAATTAATCGCTAAAACCATATTAGACATCTTAGGGGTGCCAGCTATCGATCGTATTGAAACTGTGCATAACTTCATTGATTTCCGTGACTTTATTATTAGAAAGGGTGCTATTCGATCTTATATCGGTGAGAGAATAACAATACCGTTTAATATGCGTGATGGTATTTTGGTTTGTGAAGGTAAATCAAATCCTGAATGGAATTACTCGGCTCCTCATGGAGCTGGTAGATTAATGTCAAGATCTAAAGCTAAAAAAGTTTTAAACATGGATATTTTTAAATCACAAATGGAAGGTATATATTCAACATCAGTTTGTAATAATACTTTAGATGAAGCTCCTGATGCTTATAAAGATTCTAAAGTAATTGAACAAGCTATTGAACCAACTGCTAAAATTCTTTTTAAAATTAAACCAATATTAAATATGAAAGATTCAGGCGAAACTCATTATAATAAGGAGTGATATATGAAAAATGTTATGATACAAGTAGGAATTGTATTTTTAGTTTGTTATATCATTCAAATATTTGGAGTATTAATAGCATTATTTGATGGTAGTAGTTTGGAGGACAAGAAACATTTTTTCTTTTGGTGTATTCCTTTTATTCCTTTTTTAGTTTTAATATATAAAAAAATTAAAGATTTGGATTAGTTTTTCTGGGCAAGGCGAGGCTGGGTGCGGCAAGGCGAGTCCCGGCATGGCTTGGCTAGGCATAGCAAGGCAAGAGATTATATTAATAACATCTTTCACGATTGATATTTTTGTTGGAAGATGTTATTTTATATATATGGATAACAATGTAAATCTAAAGGTACTTAAAAGCCCATTATTTTTAGATGAATTAGTTCGCAGGACTGAGATTTCCTGCTCTAAAAGTTTTTGGCGATTTTGTGACGGTAAACATACTTTAAGGTATATTATTAATCAGGCAGCCGATTCTACAAGTAGGTCCATAATATCTAACAGAATTAGTGTTAAGGTTGGTGAGGAGTTTGAACAAGAGTTTAAACCTACATTAAAGTCTTTTGGATTATCTTGTAAACATATTGATAATTCAACTGCTGATTTTTTAATAAATAATGTGTTATGGGAATTAAAAACTTCTAAGCATAGTAAAAAATCATATTCATTACAAGGTTCAACTCATTCTAATTTATTATGTGAGAATTATATTTTTATCAGATATGAATTAGATTTAGATACTGTTATTAAGTATAAAAGTAAACCTAATAATATAATTAAAGGTATTCATTTTTCAATACATAATGGCATAGTTAAAAAAGAATATTGGATTGGTGAAGCAACTAACAATAATAGTAGAACAGTATTAAAAGTACCTAATAGTAAGTTGAGTTTGTTTCAAAAAGGTTTAATATATGGTGAAGTAATACCTGCTAAAAAGTACTTACAGTTTAAAACGATACCATTTAAGCTGTATGAAATTCAACATAACAACACAATTTTATCCAATATAATAAAATGAACTTAGAACTTAATAAGCTAATATGTGGTAATAATGTAGATGTTTTAAAAACATTTCCTGATAATTGTGTTGATTTATGTCTGACAAGTCCTCCATACGATGATCTAAGAGCATATAAAGGTAAAGTCTCAGATAAAGATTATAATGGTTATTCTTTTCCGTTTGAACCATTAGCTAAAGAATTATACCGTGTAATTAAACAAGGTGGCGTTATTGTGTGGATTATTAACGACGGTACGGATAAGAATGGGTCAAAAACCGGGTCTAGTTTCAAACAAGCTTTATATTTCAAGGAAGTTGGGTTTAATATTCATGATATAATGTTTTATGAGAAAAATGGTTGTTCTTTCCCTTCTAAGAATCGTTATTATCAAACAATTGAATATATGATGGTGTTTTCCAAAGGTAAGCCTAAAACAGTTAGACTTATTGATGATAGAAAGAATTTATGGGCTGGTTTTACAAGTTGGGGAAATCAGACTAATAGAGGTCAAGGAGATGATTTAACTGTAGTAGGTAAGTCTCCTGTAACTCCTGATTACGGTGTTAGATTTCAATTATGGCGTTATAATACTGGTAAAGGCTTTACTACTAATGATGAAATAGCCTTCAAGCACCCCGCAATCTACCCCGAGGCTTTAGCAAGAGATCATATTATATCATGGAGTAATGTAGGCGATGTTGTATTAGACCCTTTTATTGGTTCTGGAACTACCGCAAAGATGGCATTGTTACATAGAAGATGTTATTTTGGAATAGATGTTAATCAAGAATATGTTGATTTAGCCAATGAAAGACTTAGTCATTATCAAACAGAATCTTTTATGGAAGATCAATATAGTGATTCTGCTTTTATAAATAGTCTCCGTAACAAACAAAAAGAGAAAGAAATAAGTAAAAATATTGATATACATAATGAAGAAAGTTCCTCTTTAAGTGACTTATTTTAAGGAGCTAACATGGAATTGTCTGCAAAAGAAAGAAGTAATAGTACTGATTTAAAGAAAATTATATTGACTTGGCCTGATTATTTAACTATGAATTATAAGTTAATTGATATATTAAAAGAAAAGGATCTTAAAATTGAAGCTATATATGGAATTCCTAGAGGTGGATTAATACCGGCTGTTATGCTATCACATGAATTAAACGTACCAATCATATATAAATTCTTTGGGTTTGAATGTAACTTCTATAGTAAAATACTAGTAATTGATGATATATGTGATACTGGTAAATCTTTAAAAGAACATGCATATATCCCAAACAAGATAATAACAGCTACTTTATTTAAACATATTAAAAGTAGCTTTACACCAGACTATTATATTGAAACAAATGATTGCTGGATTAGTTTTCCTTATGAGAAGGAGTAATTATGCCAGATATATGCAAATGTCAAGGTTATGATTGTAAAATGAAAGAAAAATGCTATAGATATACAGCCAAAGATACTCCTAATTGGCAAAGCTATTTTTCTGAAAATCCTACTGAAAAAGATGGTACTTGTAAATACTACTTGGAGGATTATAGCAATGATCGACTTTCGTAGAGTTTTAAGTTATAATGATGTTCTTTTAGTTCCACGTTATTCTGGTTTAGATCATGTAACCGATGCAGATATATATTACAATTATAATAATATAAAGTGGGGATTTCATGGTCTTCCTTTAATTAATGCTCCTATGGATACTGTTTGTTCTACAGCATTATTAAAGTTATTACATGATAAGTTTTTAATGCCTGTAACAATTCATCGCTGGTTTAAATCAGTTGAAGACCAAATTAAGTTTTATAATGAATGTAATTTTAGCTTAGAAGACTATGATGTTTTTATTGCTATTGGAAACTTATGTAAATGGGAAGGATGGATTGAAAGACTATTATCATATCGGCGTAGTAATGAAAAAAAATTCAGCGTACTAATTGACGTAGCTAACGGTGATACTAAGGCTACTATTGAAACAGTTAAATATATCAAATCACACTATGATGTTAATGTTATGGCCGGAAATATAGCTACAAGGTCGGCTTTTGTTAGACTTCAAGAATCCGGTGCAGATTTTATTAGAACTGGGATTGGCGGTGGTTGTTTTACTCCTGATATGAATGTACGAACAGATAAAGGATTAAAAAGTATATCTTCTATTCAAAATGGAGATATGGTTTATTCACACAAAGGAGTATTACAAGAAGTTATTTCTACATTAAGTTATGAATCAGATGAAGATATTATTGAAATTAATGATTCAATTAAATGTACTAAAAATCATGAATTTTATGTATTAAATAAAAAATATATGAATATAGTCTCGTCAGAAAATATTAATGAATTAGCCCAATGGATTTCTGCTGATGAATTAAATGATGATTATTGTTTAATTGAATTGGATGAGTAACATAATGTAAAAGTAGATTTCTTCTTTTCTAGTATAACATATATAAATACTAGATAACAAGGAGAAATCTATGATATATAAAATTAAATGTCGTATATGTAATATGGAAGTTGAAAGTAATGTTAATTATGCAGCGACTAACAAACTAATTAAACATGTTAAAAAATGTCATAATTTAACTTATACTGATTACTTATTGAATGGAAGCGATTGGCCATTATGTGCATGTGGTTGTGGTAATAAGGTATTATATTTTCACGGATCTTTTAATAAGTATTATTTAGATCATAAAAATCGTGTAAAAGTATCTGATGAAGTTAAACAAAAAATTAAACATGGGAGTGCTGGATTTTATAATAAAGTAAAAAATAAAATAGATTTACAATTATTTAAAGATATGTGGGAAGATTATAAAAACAATCCTGATACTAATGTATTAAAACTACAAGAACGAAGTGGTTATGATGGTAGAACTATAAAATCTTATTGGTGGAGATTTGGAATAGCTAGTAAATTTGAAATTGAAAGAATTGCCAGAAAACATAAGGCTGTTTATTCTAATCAAAAAGAAAAAAACGGAGCTTATTGTGCAATAGATAAAGATATTTTAGATAAAATATTTGAAGTATTAACGGAAAAAAGAAATAAATTAACTATTAATAAAATTAAAGTAATGTTTGGAATACCGTTTTCAACACATATTATTTTTAAAAGATTATGTGAAAATTATGGAACAGAAAATATAAAAAGTTTATTAAAAATAAATAATCCTGGTATGGTTTCTAAAGAAGAAATAACATTTGGATGTGTATTATTTTTTTATTTTGGAGTTAAAAACGTTGTTCCGCAATTTAAAATAAAATATATTAATGATAACGGACGAAATGCTACTAAACATTATGATTTTTGTTTGTTTGATAAATTAATTGTTGAATATGATGGTGAATATTGGCATAATAGTTCTTATGCAATTAATAATGATGCTTTTAAAGACGAATTAGCAATACAACACGGGTATATTATTTTTAGAGTTAATTCTAAAGAGGCTAACAATATAGATATTTTATTAAAAATAAAGGAGATAGTTGATGAAATTCAAACTAAAAGCAATTCAGAAAATTAAAAAAATTCATTATACTGGAAAATTATATGATTTAACAATTAAAGAAGATCATTCATATAATATTGAAAACATATTAGTTCATAATTCTATTTGCTCAACAAGAATTAAAGAAGGATTTGGTGTTCCAACATTAACTTCAGTTATAGATTGTGCTAAAGAAAAGTCTACGTCTTATCTAGTTGCTGATGGTGGTATTAGTTATCCGGGTGATATATGTAAGGCTATTGCTAACGGTGCTGATATGG
>JAQUND010000072.1 GCA_028717785.1 Candidatus Nanoarchaeia archaeon
CTAAACCTATTTCAGGTTCGTCAATTCCCATTTCAAAAAGAATCTTATCGAGTTCATTTTTTTCGATTTTGAGGTATTTTAAAGCTGTTTCGATGCGGGAATTAAAAGCTGTAGTCTTTGAAGATTCATTCATTTCAATTTCTCCTGTTTTGAACCTTTGTATCGGTTCGGTTATGCTACTTGTGTAGCGAATTTGTAGCAACTTGGTCTCACGGTTGCTATTACCTAAGCTTGTTTAAAGTCTTAAGCTATAGACTATTCGTCTCTGTCTTCGGCCTCCTTTCTGTTCTTGATAGCAATATATATACTTGCAATAGAAATAGGCCAAAAAAATGAAAAAATTATATGTGACGATAACTCTTTTGTTTTCCAAAATCCTTGAATTGACATGAATACGTAAAAAAACAAACCACAAAAGAAATAAACAAAAATCAATTTTCCAACTAAACACAGAAACTCCAGCATACTACTCTCCTCATTTAGCTGTTTGTATTATAGCGAATTCTGTCAATATTGCTGTCGCTAAACCAGCAATAAATCCAAAATAAACTATGTTTTTTTCAAGCCATGTTCGCTCAACTTTCTTATTGAGATTTTTTATTTCATTTTGATAAACCTTTTCTGCTTCTAAGGAATTGTCATAGTAATCATTATATAATTTTTTGACCAATGTTAGTTTTTTATCTAAATATTCGCCATTATTTCTATAATAAATAAAAAGAGCTGCTTTTTTCTCACTAAACAGAATGCCAGGATGAAGTTGTAAGGTGTCTCTATATATGGTAGTTAAACGACCCGAATCTATTGGAATAGATTTGAAATCCATTAAAGACGTATCGACTATATTTGTATTGGGTGGCATTAAAATATCTATGTCTAATTTTTCTGGGAGATAACTGTATTTTAGTGGTTGCTCAGCAATTTTAGCTGTTGATGCGCATGAAACAAACAAAAAACAAAATAAAACAACGATATTTTTCATATTAACCCACCATCTCTGCAAGGCGCTTTCGACGTTCTCTGTCATCAGGAATCTTTTGTACTTCTTTAAGCTCATTCATTAATTGTTCATTTTTAGTTTTTTCTATAGCAGCTTCAACTTTTACGACAGAATTTACTTCTTCAAGTTTTCCTTTGATCGATGTTATATCATCCTTTAATGTAGTTGCATTAGAACTCGTAGATGCAGTTCCTTTTGAACGAATAGTAGCTAAAATCTTCAAAACTAAAACAAGAACAGCTGGAATCAAAATTAAAGCATATCTCCAGTTCTTCTTTACAAAAGCTGTTTTACGGAAAATTATCAGAAGAATGATAGCAATTGTGCAAAGGATTAACAAGAAAATTTCGGTTGTCATACTTCCTCCTTGTTGAGTTCTAGTTTTTCAGCATCTATAGAAAATTTCCTCACAGAAGCACTTGCAAATTTAATTAACGAATTATATGAAGTTTTTAATTGATCATCATTCATTTCGGTAAATAATTTTGCCAAATCTCTTTCGATAGTGCTCAAAACAACTTTGACTTCATCTGGGTCTAAATAAAGAATACCTGCAAGAACCATTTTAATATCGTCAAATTTGTTTTCTGTAACTAACTTTTTAAAATGTTCAAATGAAAGTTTGCGTTTTTTGTCTTGGTAATTGAAAATAATACGTTTACTTACTTTTCGTATTGTATACCCATCCCAAGAACCGAATAATTTTTGATAAGAAGAAATTGTATTCAAACAAAAACGAAAGGCATCTAGTTCATTGTCTGTTTCAATCAATAAACCATTATTGTCCACAAAATTTGCATTGCGAAACTGGGCTCGAGCCATGCTTAAAATGGTTTTTGTTTCCTTCTTGGGGAGACAATGCCACCCCTCGAATTCTAACTTCAATTTGTGCATGAAAATTCATTTCTTTTAATCTCTTTTTATATTAATTTTCAAGAAACAGATTTAATAATATTACCGCCCGACAATAGACTTTGCACGTGGAAGACCAAAATTAGTTACACCAGCAATACACCAAGTTTTACCTCTTGAACGTCTTGCATTGCCACTATTAACCGGATCACTAACCAATGCATTTGTGCTTCCATAATCATTAATTTCCAATGATGTGCTTGCCATCTTAATATTTCTTTCAACACCTGCATCAGTTGTACAAGGAATTGTGCAAATTGTCCCGTTTGTCATACAAACCTCCTTATATGTTGTTTTTTCTTAACTCCATTGCATGATCTACAATTCGACTCCATAAGTCTGTATCATCATGCACTTTATTATGTAAAAAATTAATAATTTCACCTTTTGTCATACCCCAATCAAGTAATTCTCTAACTTGCTCTAATCTCGATTGTTTTTCTCCTGGGTCATTCCAGTACTTATTATAATCGATGTTAAATTTTCCATCAGTTTTTTGTTCCAAGTATTGAACATGTGGAAATGTCTCAGAAAGATTTTGAAAAATGTGTATTGTTTCATGTGTAACAGTAGATTTTGGGTTTTCCAAATATATAATGACATCGTTTCTTGTTTTTAAATGATATTTTTTAAAATCATGAAGTGGAAGATAAACCACTTTCTTTTTATGATTAGATGCTCCACGTTCTTCTTGTTCTCTAAATTTAATTTTAACCGAGTCTAAAATATCTGAAAATTCTTTTTCTTTTGTTGTAGGATAAATTTCTTTTAGTCTTTGTAAGAGAAATTTTCTTTTTTTAGGGATGTCAGCAAAAGTATATGTTTCATTTCTCGGATCCATTTTCATTCCTATTTTGCTTTAGTTTTTTGATTGTTTCTTGCATCTCTTGAATGATTTGATTCTGATGACTTAATTTTTGCTGCATCTCTGTTACTACCATATTGTTATGTCTATTGATCCTTTCGATGTCGTGTTGGAGCTTTTCAATCATTTGATGCTCCATGTTTTTTACAATATTATTCAACTCATCTTGGTCATGTATCAAAACAAATTTGCTCTTATCATCGTGCTTTCTTGTCAGAACACTTATTCTTTTGTTGAAATTTTCTTCAAAACTATTGTTCAATTCCTGTTCTTCAGCTTTTGAAAGAGCAATTATATTTCTTAATTTGCCGCACAAAAAACCCTCTGTACCATCAAAATGCCTATCAACAAATTCTCTGTCGGGCATCAATGCTGTCTCTTGCAACGTCGGCCCCCCAACACAACCTTTAAAAAAATCTGGGCAATGTGTACAAGGGACCGGCTTCAACAAACCTAACAAAAACGTAGACTCATTCCTATCAACATAAGAAATAGAAAAACTAGATGCTCCTGTAGCTTCTCCACCTAATTGTTTTACTAGCATTATTGAGCGACTTGTTGATATAAGGTATCAGCTTGTTCATGATCTTTTGAATTCTCTACTACAATTTTACTAAGAGGCCCTGATTTTTTAGACACATGAAAACTAATTCCATTGTCTCTAAGTTTTCTCTTAAACTGACTTAAATGTTGGATTGTAGGAAACTCATAAGTTTTCCACTCGGTTGACGACTTCTTAGTTTCATTGAGAATGTCATCAATTATTGATGCACTGTTTTTGTTCGAAAAAAGTTCGACATCAAAATTATTATCAGGCTGCACAAAACTTTCTTGTGTCTCTGTTGTCTCTGTTCTATCTTTCGATGCTCTTTTTCCAATATTCTTCTTTTCTTCATCTAAAGCAGCTTGAATCCCAAGAGTGAAAGTAGAAATAGTTTTTGACTGATCATTGCTTACAATTGCAGCACAAGTTTCAATCCAAGATTTAGGCACAAACGAGCTTGCTTTCTCAAACACTCTCTTTACAGCTCTCGGCGATCTTACTAAAGGGCTATTCGAAACTAACAATGCAACTTTAGTACAAGTCCCACAGTTGTTGAGACTGCAATTATTACATTTTGGATTTGCTTTCAAACTATAAATAAGTTTTCCGCCTGCATGCTGGATTTTTGAAAAATGCATTGCCATTTCATCGCAATTTGTATAAATATTTGAATCAATGAAAACATAACCAATTTGTCCATAATGTCTTTGCAACTTATAATCATTCTCTGTCCAAAATTGATTTGCAGCTTCAAAACCAAATTTCTGCCTAAGAGAACTCTTAACAGTCTCAAGGTCATCCCCCATAGTCATCAAATTAAAAGCATGATTTGTCATTGCTTTTGTATTGATTGTGAGCGGCTTCGATTTTGGCTCTATTTCAACACCTTGAAGAGTTGAACTCGCAAAATTCGTGTCAAAATTCTGCCGTCTTGCAAATCTTTCAAGTTTTTTCAATTCTTCTTTATGTGTTTCGACAAAATCTCTAAAAGTGTTGAAGCTATATTTGTGTGCAATCATTTTTCCAATCTCAGACTGAGAAAGACGAGAATTTAGCCCTTTCTTCCAATCTGACATAATTTCTGCATAAAAAGCTTGTTTCTGAAGTGCAGCATTCTTCTTGTCATTGTTTTTGACTTCACGAATATGCAAATCTTTTTCATCAGCATCTCTTTGGAAAGCTACTCGAGCTTCTTTTGCATTATAATAAGATCTTTTGATGGAATCAAGAGAAAATAAAAATTTAGATGCAACAAAAACAGGACGTTTTGCTTCCAGCAAATCTTTGTATTCTTTTATTGTCGCCTTTGTAATAAACTCAAGCCCTGAAAATTTATCAAGAATATCATGAACAGTTGCACGTCGAATTTTGAAATCGATCTTAGCCTGTTCAATAATATTTGCATGTTTTTCCTCAAGATTTTCAAAACCAAGAAACGAGTATTCATTAAGATGAAGTCTTATACTTGATTCTAAATATTTAAATACTTGTTCTTTGGCATATTTAGACAAAAGTTCAGTATGGATCTGTTCAAAACTTTTTTTATCTCTGATCAAAGTTTCAACAGTTCTATCTATTGTTTTCATTACTACGTCTTGAGCAATTCTTTGCGATTTTTCAGCTGTGAATCTGTTTTCTATATTTGATTCTCTAGACCCATCAGAAGTCAGTTCGTTGGCCCTAGACAAACCCGAATCTTTCTCATAAGGGATTACAGGTACCTCGAGTTTAGGAGGCTCGTAATTAATCTCCTGTTCAGCAAGTTTCTCAATATAGTCAGGCATTGTTTTGCGACTGGGAGTACTATCTAGAATACCTGAAAAACCTTGATCAAAAATTCCATTCAACGGGTCCATGTTTTTAATCCTTTATTTAAGTTGCAAAAGTTGCAATAAGAGGAGAAATGTATTGATTATCTAACAAATAATCTTCTTGCTTCATAGAATATAGACTTACTTTAATATTTGGTATTGTCTTAAAATAATCAAACATTAAAGAAGAGGTCTTGTTCTCCACAAGCTTAAAATCCCCATATACCATAGGTATTTTTCTATAACTCAAACCTTCAATCTTAATTAATTTTGCAGACTTTATATCGCGATCTTCTTCAAATCCACAAACATGACACTTAAACATTCTTTCACTTAAAGTAAATTTTGTTTTTGAACTACATAAAGGACATATTTGCGTTGAAGGAAAGTAACGATCCACAAAAATTGTCTTAGATGTTTTTCTTAATTCATCTAATATTCGTCCAATTATTGTAGAACTTATTTTTCTTCCATACAAACGTTGCCATCCTACTAAATTATCGTTTTGAATGCAAATAAAATCAAAATTGTTCTTTAAGTAACTAGTTATCTTGTTTGAGACATCTTCTTTTTGATTGTTTATTTTTAAATATTCTTTTCTGATTTTCATCCTGGACTTAAACTTGTTTTTAGAATTTCTAATTTGTCTAGAAATCTTTTTTTGTATTAATCTTATTTTATTGTTTTTGAAAGTAGTATCAATTTTAATTCCATTTGAAAAATTTAAAATATTCTTAATACCTAAATCACATCCAATTGTTTGATTCGATATAGATCGTTCTTGTTTTTGTTGAAAAGTAGTAATATGAAAAAAGAAACTAAAAGGTTTTCTTATAAGTCTTATACTAGAAATTTCTGAATTTTCTGGTATTTGCTTTAATCCTCTTACTTTAAAAACTTTTTTATAATTTTCAATTTTTATCGAATTAGATTTTACATACATATTACCTGGAATAGAATTTATTTCGCTTTTAAATTTTAATTTTCCTACTTTTTCGTTTTTTTTCTTTTTTGTTGCAAGTCCTTTTATATTATAAATTATTTTTTGATAAATCTTTGCTCTCATAGAACTACTCAAATGTCTTAAATCTTTCTCTTCAAACTCTCTTTCTTTATTCATTACAGAAACTTTTTTTAACTTGCAATCAACAGAAAAAATATTTTTTTGAGATAAACAAAAATTATACCACCATTTTGCTTCAAGAAACAATCTGTTAAGAAATTCCAATTTGTCTTTTGATAATCTTGACATATCGATTTTTACTTCATAAATTTTACAAAGTTGTTTTTTTCTCTTTTCTTTTGTTGATTGACTTTGGATAAAAGACATTTTAAAATTTTCACATATCTGTTGTGATTTGCAAAAAACTCACTTAAGTTCCAAATCAAAAATTACTTGGTTTTTTTCGCCCATTTGAATTTCTGTCTTCTTGGGCTCTCCATTATATCGTTTTTCAAGAATTTCAGCTACATCAGACATATCTATTATGACTCGAGTTCCACCTTTTGATTCTTGTACTGTTACGGGAATCAAAACTTTTTCTTTTCCTTCGCCATCAAGTCTTTCTTCTGGCTCCATATCCTCGCAACATTTTTCTTCGTCACATGCCTCAATAAAAGCTTTTTTTAGCAATTTTTTTAGGAGCAAGAATTGTACATATAGCGCAAGAACAAGTATGCATTTTATCCACCTATTTTTCTTGGTTTTTCAAATATATCAAGAGGTCTCTCAGCTTCTCCGTCTTTTGGCTCTTTACTTTCTAAACCAAAATCTTGAGTGTCGTCAAGAAATTCTTGTATTATTTGCTCGTCTTTCAAGCGATATCCATAGTTATTTAAATATTAATGTAACATGTTTTAATATCTTTATTTGTTTTGATTAACATATTATTCTTCTATAGTCTTTTTTAAATTTATTTAGCAGTAACCCAAGACACGACAAATTCATAACCATCAGGAATCTTTCTAAATTTTTGTATGCCTTCAAAATCATAAAAAGTATGAGTAAGATTAAATTCATCTTCATCATAATGTAAATCCTTTATTTCTTCTTCTAATTTTTCTTTTGTATAATTTTCTTTAGTTTTTAACACTAAATGGACATAATACTCACCTTCATATTCTTCATCTATATCATCTTCATCTTTATCCAAGGCATCGTTTATTTGATCATTATCTTTAATCTTTTTAAGCAGTTCTTTTACTGAATTACCTTCTAATTTAACATCAGCTTCCAATGTACTTGTTATTTTAAATCCCATAGATTTTGACAGCTCAAAGAAACTGTCGATTCCTGCCATGAATTTTTCAAACAAAGTTACATATTCAGTTTTGTCACCCTCTTTTAAGTACGTTAACCATTTTTCAGTGTCGATCGCTCTCTTCAATTCATCAACATGTTTCTCAGCCTTTTCAAAAGCTGTGGTAAATTCTGATGAATCAGCAAACTCTTTTGCTTCAACTTCTTTTGATGCTTTCTTGTCAGCTACACCTTTTTCATCTTCTTTGAAAAGCCGCATAACATGCTTTTTATCTTCAGAAATTTTCCAAAAATCACCAGTCTCTAAATCTTCATAAACATCTCGACCAGCAACTTTGAAAATACCAACTTGTCTATAAGCCATTGCTGTCATCA
>JAQUND010000073.1 GCA_028717785.1 Candidatus Nanoarchaeia archaeon
CTTAGGTAATCCAATAAACTTTTGATTACCCATATATTTTTGTAAAACTTTTGGAATTTTAATACTTCCATCTTTTTGTTGATTATTTTCTATTATTGTAACTAAAATTCTTGAAGTTGCTAATGCTGTATCATTTAGTGTATGTAATACTATTCTTTCTCCTTCTTTTGTTACATATTTAATATCTAATTTTCTTGCTTGATAATCTGTACAATTAGACAAAGACATAACTTCACCATATTCTTTTATTGTTGGTCTATAAACTTCTAAATCTGCACTTCTATATTTCCAATCAGCTAAATCACCAGTACAAATTTCTATAACTCTATAAGGTAATTCTAATTTTTTTAATATCTCTTCAGAATTTTTTAATAATTCATCATATAATTTTTCTGAATCTTTGGGTTTACAGAAAATAAATTGTTCAATTTTATTAAATTGATGTGTTCTCCATAATCCTTTTTCATTAATACCATGAGCACCAACCTCTTTTCTAAAACACATTGAATATGAAAAATATTTTCTTGGTAATTGTGATTCATCTATTGCTTGTCCACTATGCATTGCTAAAATTGCTTGTTCTGAAGTTCCAATTAAATTAAGATCTTCATCTCTAATTGAATAAACTGATTGTTCTATTGCTGCTCTATTCATAGATGCAAATATTTCTTTATCGTGTAACATTAATGGTGGTTCTATGTAATGATAACCTTTACTTTTCATAAAATCTATTCCAAATCTTATTAATGCTTGATTCAATAATCCTAAATCATCTTTCAAATAATAAAATCCATTACCAGAAACTTTAGCTGAAGCATCAAAATCAACTAATCCTAATTTTTCTAAAATTTCAACATGTGTTTTTATTGGGAATGTAAATTTAGGAATCTTTCCACCTTTCTTAATTTCTTTATTTTCAGATGCATCTTTTCCTTTTGGAGTATGTTTTGAAATTATATTTGGTAATTGTAATAAAATACTTTTAATTTCTTTATCCATAGATTTTTCTTTTTCTTCTAATTCTGCAATTTTAATTGGAATTTCTTTAATTTTTTTAACTATTTGAGAAATATCTTGTCCTTTTTTTCTTGCTTCATTAACTTTTTCTGAAGCAGTATTTCTTTCATGTCTTAATTCATCTGCTTCTTTCTTAACATTTCTCCATAATTCATCTAATTTTATTAATTGATCTACTAAAGGAATTTTATCATCTTGTGATTTCTTCTTTAAATTCTCTTTCACTACAGAAGGATTCTCTCGAATAAATTTTATATCAAGCATAACTTTAAAAATAGTAATTTTATTTTTAAATCTTTCTGATAAAACAATTTATGCAAAACCTTTATATACTATATTAGATAATACAAATTAAAATATATATAATTTAATGGAGGGGGTTCATTTGAACAAGAAAAGAGAAATATTTGAAGTGTTTTTTAGACGTAAACCAGCAATGATCCTAATGGCCCTTAGAAAAGGTGGAAAGAACCGTTACGGATCTGTACTAGCAAAAGAAGTAGACTGCACATATTCACACGCAGTAAAAATTCTACAAGAAATGGAAAAGTCCAAATTAGTAAACTTTGAAAAACAAGGTAGAATTAAAACAATAAAATTAACTGACAACGGAACAAAAGTTGCTGAGTCAATAGAAAAAATAAAAGAATTTTTATAAATAATTTAAAGGGGTGATTTTTTTAATACACTAACTTTACAGATAGTTTTATAAAATATATTTATTCGTAATTCTATGACAAATTTAGAAGAAAAAATTGTAAAAAATATTAAACCAAAAGAATACAAACCTGAAGTTTATGAACAAATTTCAATACATTCTGGATTACCTTATAATAAAGTTAAAGAAATAATAGAAAGAGTTCTAAAATACTAAACGATATATTAATAAAATACATAGATAATATACAAATATGCTAATGGAAATTAAAAAAGCTACCCTTAAAAATCTTAAAGAAATTATAAGTTTAAATCAACAATTATTTGATTATGAGTATGCTAATTTTGATAAAACATTAAATTGTAAATGGCCTTCAAAAAATATAGAATATTATAAAAAAAGTATTACTAATAAAGAATCTATTACCTTATTAGCCTTTATCGATGGAAAAATAGTAGGTTATCTTATTGGGGCTATAAATAAAACTGAAAGTTATAGAAATATTAAAAAAATTGCAGAAATAGATAATATGTTTATATTACCTCAATTTAGAGGTTTAAATATTGGTTCTTCTTTATATAATAAATTCATAAATTGGATGAAAACAAAAGGAATTAAAAAAATAAGAGTAATAGCTTCTTCTAAAAATGGGAAGGCAATTGATTTCTATAAAAAGAATGGATTTTTAGAATATAATTTAACCCTTGAAAAAGACATATAAATATTAAACGGGCTCGGAGGGATTTGGACCCTCGGCCTACTGATTTCTCCGCATGATAAGAGTTTCAACCAATTGTCAGTTGCTCTAACCAAGCTGAGCTACGAGCCCAAGGCATTTAACTCCTTCATTACATTATTCCATGATTTAAAATGAGACGTATTTAAACTTATCTTAAGTACTTCATTTTTATTATAACCTTCAAACCTTGGACTTTTACCTGAAATTTTAACATTCTCAATAAACCCCCCAAGCTCATAAAATTTAGTTAAATAAACTGATTTTGTAATTACTAAACCTAAACATTTAGATTCATAATATACTATATTTCCATTAAATCCAATTAAATTAAACAAATTTTTCCATTCTTTTAAAAGTTTTTCATGAGCACAAGAAAAAGATAAACGTCCTCTTACTTTAAATGGAATTTTATGCTCTTGACCCAATATGACACATCCATCTGTAGTCATTGCTAATCTAAAACATTCTATAATTGTTTTTTCATTTTGTTTAAATAAAAACTTAAGAGAAGGGTTACAATTTAATCCCGTTTTATATGTGGGAGATAAAGATAAAAGAGATTTTGTTAAATCCTTATCATATAAGTAAATTTCATAAATTCCATTTTTCCTTAATAAAACTCTTGGTTGATTTTTAGATAAAAATACAAGAAAATCATAAAATATATTTATTAATTCTAAACTTTTAGAAGTAAATGAAATTATGTTCTTTTTTTCATTAAGATATCCATCTGTAAATAACATAGTCTGTAATAAAGGTTTAATGGGTATATTATTTTTATTTAAATAATTAAAATAATCTGATTTTTTAGATAAATATATTCTCTCGGAGGTAATTTTGGCTAATTTATTTTTTATCATTAAATTGTGATGGTCTTCAAATTTTCCTTGATTTTTTAATTGATTATATCTTTTTTTCCCACCAACAACATTTCCCCAATTTAGATCTAAAGTTTTTATTATATATTTATTATAACTCTTTAATTTAGGATCTTCTTTTAAGATTAAATAAAAAATATATTGGGGTAAGGTTCGTTCTTCATTAATCCAAGATCTTATAGCTCTTCTACTAAATTTGAATTTTTCTGATAAAGCTTTTTCTGATAAATTTAGATCTTGTTTAAAATTTATTAAAAATTTATTTTGAAATCCTTTTTTGAATAACAACCTCTTTTCCATATTATTTTAAAGTAAAATAAGTATATAAACTTTATTATAAGCTACGAGCCCTTAAGATAAAAGTCCTTAAAATATTATTTAAGCATTTCTATAAGAATTAAAACAAAGAAAATGTTCCTTTTTGAATTAACCAAATTCCACCCATAGCAGTTAATAAATTATGAATATCATACATAGATAAAATAAAAACTATTGCAACTATAATATCTATTGCACTAACCCAAGAAAAGAATATTAAAGATTTAATTAAAACATACATAATAAAAATCCATGCAAAATTTAAATGCATATACATAGATAATATCATTACTAATCCAGCAATTATATCTAAAATACCTAAAAATTTAATCATTTTAATTCTTGACTAAAAACTATTAAATTATTATCTATTATTTCTATTTTCTTTGCATTTAGTGGTTTATCTAAGGATTTAATATTATAAACATATTCTCCATTATAAAATTCTGGTTCTAATGGAATAGGCATTGCAATTCCATCAACAGATAAATAAGCATTTAGAGAGACAATTTGATTAACAATTATTTTATTATCATCTTTAACTACATATCCAGTAAAATTCATTCCAAAAGGAAATACTAATAAAAATAATAATGCAATAAACATAAATGTTCTAAATTGTAAATCTTTTTTATGTTCATCAATTATCTTAAAACAATCTCCTTTATAATCTTTATAATAACTTATCCAATCTTCAACTGATCTACCTTTTAATAAAGAAGTAACTTGTTTTTTATATTGTTTTTTTGTAACTAAATTTAACTTTCTTCTAACATTTAATGCTTCTAATTCATTCAATAAACGTTCTTCATGAGAATTACATAAATAGATATGCTTTTTAAGTTCACCAACCTTTTCCATATTTACCAAAAGAATAATATATTTATAAAGCTTTTTAAGAAGGAAAATGAAGGTAGTTAACTTTACACCGAGAGAGTATCAATCAAGTATAGTAGAAACAGCAAAGAAATACAATACTATGGTTGTTTTACCTACAGGTATTGGAAAAACAGCTATTGCAGTTCTATTGGCTGAAAATAGATTAAACATTTATCCAAATTCTAAAATTATAATTTGTTGTCCTACAAAACCATTATGTTCTCAACATGTTGATTCTTTTTTGAAATATACTGATTTGAAAGAAGATGAAGTTCAGTTATACACTGGAGCTACAATTAGTAAACTAAGAAATGAATTATGGGAAAAAGCTAAAATAATTATAGCAACCCCCCAAACAATAAAGCAAGATATAATTAATAATAGAATTTCTTTAGAAGAAGTTTCTTTACTTTGTATTGATGAGGCACATAGATCAAGAATGAAATATGCTAATACTTTTCTAACTGAAGAATATACTAAAAAATCTAAATTTCCTAGAATTTTAGCTTTAACTGCTTCTCCGGGTGGAACATTAGAAAAAATAAATGATATTAAAGAAAATTTGAAAATTGAAGCTGTAGAAATTAGAAGTTCGGAAGATGAAGATGTTAAACAATATGTACAAGAAAAGAAAGTAGAATATGTTCCTGTAAATTTACCAAAAGAATATGAAGAAATAAAAAATTTAATTAAAATATTTTTAAATTCTAAAATGGATAAATTAAGAGATTATGGAATAACAAAAAGAACATTTACTAAAAGAGATGTATTATTTATACAATTTCAATTAAGAAAATCTATTGCTAAAGGAAATAAAAAAGCATTTTATGCAATTTCATTAACAGCTCAATTAATCAAAGCTATGCATGCTTTAGAATTAATAGAAACTCAAGGAATAAAACAATTAACAGATTACATTAAAAAATTAAAAGCTGAAGAAACAAAAGCAGCTAAAACAATAATAGAAGATGTAAATTTTCAGAAAGTTATTGGGCTAATAGAAAAATATAAAGAAACTAACCATCCTAAAATGTTTAAATTATATGAATTAATACAAGAACAACTAACAAATGAACCCGAATCAAAAATAATTGTTTTTGCTAATTTTAGAAATACTATTGATGAAATTTATAATTTATTAATAACTAATGAAAAAATAAAACCAATTAGATTAATTGGACAAAAAGAAGGGTTATCACAAAAACAACAAGTAAATGCAATTAAAGAATTTGGTTCTGGTAATTTTAATGTTATGATTGGAACCAGCGTCAGTGAAGAGGGATTAGATATTCCAAATGCAAATTTAGCTATATTTTACGAATCAGTTCCATCTGAAATAAGAACTATTCAAAGAACAGGAAGAGTTGGAAGAATGGCTAAAGGAAAAATAATATTTTTAATTACTAAAAATACTAGAGATGAAAGTTATTATTGGAGTTCTAAGGCAAAAGAAAAAAATATGAAAAAAATATTATATCAAATGAAAGAAGACAAACCAGTACAATTAAAATTAAAGGAGTTTTAAAATAACGATTATTTTTTAAATTAAAAAATTACTTAATTATATGTTTAATTTCCTAAAAAGAGGTTTTGTAAAAGAATTATTACCATTATATATTTCTCACTTTTTTTATTCTCTTGAATTTACTATTCCCATAATTGTTTTATTTATGTTAAATAAAGGATTAACTCTAGCTGAAGTAGGTTTATTATCTTCTGTAGTTTATGTTATTTCTTTTTTAACAGAATATCCTACAGGAATTATAGCGGATAAATACGGAACAAAAAAAAGTGTATTTCTATCCTATATTTTTTTATTTCTTTATATTTTAATAATGCTATTTTCTAATAATTTTTATTATTTTTTGTTTGCTCATATATTGATAGGATTACAAATGTCTTTTGCATCGGGTGCATCTGATGCATTATGGTATGATTCACTAAAAGAATTAAAAAAACAAAAATTAATGAAAGATGTTATGGGTTTTACTGATGCAATAAGATCATTAGGTTTAATGATCTCGGCTATAATTGGTGCATTTCTATATAGTTATCAAAAGAGCTTACCTTTTATATTAAGTTTAATTTTTATTGGTATAGCAGTAATTTGTTTTTCTTTTGTAAAACAACCAAAATATGAATCTTATAAACTAAAAAAATTAAAATTTATTTCTGGATTTAAACATTTATTTTCAAAAAAAACATTAATTTACTTATTTTTAATAGGTGTAACGTTATTTTTATTTGAACATGCATGGTATGAAACTAAACAACCATTGCTTGTTAATGCTGGAATGTCAATTAGTATTTTAGGTATTTTAGTTGCAATAGGTTCTATTATTGGAATTATCGGAGGTTTATTATTACCAAAATTAGTTCATATACTTAAAGCTAAGAAATCTATACTATTTTGTATATTATTTCAAGCAGTTGGATTTATTTCAATTTATTCAAATCAAAAATGGATTATGGCTATAGGGGCTTATTCCCTTTACATTAGTCATATAACTTGGAATTATGTAGATGCGGATTTAATACATAAACACATTCCATCTAAAATAAGAGCAAGTACATTAAGTGCAAGACAAATGTTGGGTTCTTTAATATATATTCCAAATCCTTGGTTAATGGCTTGGTTAGTTCAAATTTATTCTACTAAGATTTTTTTAATTTTTGCTATTTTAGTTGTATTTATTAATATGATTGTATTCTATTTTGGAAAAAGGTATTATAAATAAAATGTTAATAGTAGATCATAGAGAAAGAGAAATAATAAGAGAATTAGCTAAAAGAAAAGTAGAATTTGATACAAAACAATTAATTGTAGCTGATTTTGTAATAAACAATATTGGAATTGAAAGAAAAACTCAAAATGATTTCATTAATTCAATAATCGATAAAAGATTATTTCAACAACTAATTGTATTAAAAGAAAATTTTGATATTCCTTTGTTAATAATTGAAGGGGAAGATAATCTTTATTCTATAAGAAATATGCATCCAAATGCAATACGTGGAATGTTATCTGCTATTGCAATTGATTTTCAAATACCTATAATTTATACAAGAAATGTTAATGATACTGTTGCTTTAA
>JAQUND010000074.1:0-5325 GCA_028717785.1 Candidatus Nanoarchaeia archaeon
TCAAAACTATCCTCATCTATAATAATACCACATAATGTAAACTCAGAAGCCATATCTATCTCATTCTCAACTATACTTTTAACAGTTCTATAATGCATCAAAACTCCTTATTAAAATGTTAAGGATAAACTTTTTCAATAAAAGGAATTACATCACCACGTCTTGATATTAAACAAGTAGCCCCTTTATACGGCTTTAACTTTTCAAATATATCTAGATTATGCATTGTTGCGCGACTAATATTAACTCCATTTAATTCTACTGTCTCTAAAATTGCAACAGGAGTGATATGCGAACTATTACCCAACTGCCAGACAATATCTTTAATCTTAGTCATTGCTGTTTCACTAGTAAACTTCCAAGCGATCTGACCTCTTAAATTTTCATTAAGCATACCTAAATTATTAAGTGTTTCAATATTATTTGGTTCTATAATTAATCCATCTATAGAATGATCTAATCCTGCTCTAATAGATTGTTCATATTCATTATAAACAATTTTAGATGTTTCAAAGTTTCCAGAAAAATGTTTACAAGTTTTTAAACCTAATGATTCAATAAATTGATACATTTCAGATTTAGTTTTAAAGTCACCAGAAGCATAATAATATCTTACATATAGATATTCTGAATACTTAGAGTCATATCTTTTAGCTATACCAGAAGCACCATTACGTATATTCTGAAATCCTTTTTCACCACGAGCTTCACATATTAAATTAACAGCCTTAAAATCATTTTTATTTAATAGAACTTCACCACGCAGACTCCCAGTATACTTATTATCAAGATTAACTTTAACATTTTGCATTTTAATTACATTTTGTGTAATTGCTTCACCAATAAAACCATCTCCACGAGTAATACCATTAACTAATTTACCATTAACATAATCTATTGATAAAGACATTCCATCTAACTTTTCTGATGTAATTAAAGTTGTATCTGCATCAAAACGGTTTGAAGCACACCAATCTATAAATTCATCAACAGTTTTAACCTTATTACACGAACACATAGGGATACTATGCTTTACTTTAGACCAATCAGAAGCTTCAGGAACAGGAGCACCAATGGTTTTTAAAAACGGATCATCTGGATATTGTTCTTTAAACGCATCTTTAAGGTCATCAAATTCTTTATCTGTTATAAAAGAAAATGATTTATTATAATAAGAATCACACGCCTGAATTAACTTCAACTTCATTTCATCATATGATAAAGACATCAAATAACTCCTTTTTAACTTAGTTTACCACATAATGCTCTACCTAAAGCAATTTGAACGCCCAATTTCTTATTATAATTATCTTTTAAACTACAACGAGCTGTACCTACACCAATCAAAGCGTCTGTATCCCTAACTCTAACTTCAACCTTAGTTTCTCCACCACGAGAAAGTACTTCATCCCGAAAATTATTATTATCATCTTGAATTGTTATAACAGGTCGAATGTGCTGAACCCATACACGATAACCATTCTTTCTAAGTGAATAGACTGAATACATTTAAACATCCTTTCTGTATGATGTGTATTACAAATATAATATCTTCCAAAAATATTGTCAAGATTTGTTTTGTAGATATTCTTTAAGCATTTCAAAAGATATACCGCGCATAAGCCAGTGATGTTTTCCAATCAATTTTTCATCATATCTATCTGATACACGCTTTTCTACTTCATTAATAATTTCTTCTGGAAAGTCTTTTTGATAAAATATATTATATGAATCTTTAACTATTTTACCTTTATCAAACTTAGCTGTTTTAAAGTGATCATCAAAAAATGGTATTTGAAATTTTCTACCTTTATATTCTGAATAATAATTATCTTCATCACGAGTTCGCCATACTCTTCTAATAAGTATTTGCCCTGTAAAACAATATATCATTTTAAAAGTAATATCAAATTTATCTTTAACTTCTCCAAAGATAACAGATTCTTGTTTTCCTTCTTTACCTAATTCAACTGCATTTTTTTCAGTTATATTTAAAACGAAATAAGGATTTTCTAAATAATCATATTTACCATGTATTTGAATGAAACCATATGCTCCACTTCTTAATTGACTTTTTAAACGATTATTTCTATCTTCATTTTCTTTTTTATCTAATTCTTCATTCATTGGATTTTCCCATGTTACAAAAGCAAAAGTTTTAACACTTGGTACTAATCCAGTAATAATTTGAGCCAATCTAGAAAATCCAGACTCAATTATTAACTGCTCGTTTTTATTCTTTATATATTGTTTAAAGCTCATAATTTAATCCACCTTATCATATCTAAAATTCTGTTCTTTATTGTTCCATATTTGATACGACATTATAGACCCGTTTGGTACTTCTAAACCTTCAAATACAAAAGGAACATTTTGTTTCTTAATATGTTGTGAATATGCTTGAGCTATTTTATTAAGTTTAATATTAGTTCCAATTTTATATTTAACTCCTTTATCATCTATAATACTATATGTATTATTTTCGTCTTTAATTAATGCACCATCCTGTGTTATATCGTCAATAGTTAAAGAACTAACTATAAGTTTTTCAAAATCTTGTTGTGTCATATCAGAAGGTTTTATAACTAAATAACTTCTTTCAATAACATCTTTTAATTGATTTTTAGGACAATGTTGATAATCAATTAAATTTCCTTTTTTATCTTTAAGCTGACATTCCTGCCAATGACCTATTAATGAATGAACGCCCATTTTTCTTTGGTTAAAAATATCCCTTAATTGGCGATTTCTAATCATATTAGTTTTACTATCTAACTTTGCTCTATGAGCCGTTATAATAGCGAACATTCTATTATGCATTAAATCTAATATATGACTTAATGAAGATTCACTAATTATACTTTTATTTGTACAATCGTTTTCATAATATTTAAATCCTCTAAATTCTCTTATGGTTGCCCCATAATAATCTAATATATATAACTTCTTTTCTTCAATATATTTTTTATAGTCCATAATTAATTTTCATCTACTTTCATATCCTGCCATTTCTTTTTAGCACACGAATTACATACCCATCGACTAAAAAATCCTTCAGGTAATACAAGTTCTTGGATTTCTTTAATGTTTTCAAATACAAACGGTCTATTAGAAATAGATGTAAAGAATTCACTTTTCTTACCTAAAAATCTTTTACCTACAACTTGTTTTTCACCATATTTAATTCTTGTATTAGAACAATGATTAGTTCCAATAAATGTTGCAGACTCTTCACCTTTAGGAATCCATAAAATAGCTTCTTGTTCAAATTCTTCTCCTAAAGATTGTAAATCCTTTTCTAAAGTTCCATTATCATTTAAATCAACTACAAAAAAAGATGTTTCTGCACCAGACTTTTCAAAGTCTGTTCCCATATTCTCAATCCAAGCACCTTGAACATTCGTAACGCCATATCTTTTATCCTGAAGTTTGGCTAACAATAGCTTATTTCTTTTTCTATTATCTGATATTGAATAACGTTCTCCTTTACCACAATCTGCATAACTTCTAAAAGCTGTAATAATACCACAATCATGCAGTTTCATCATATCATATATTCGTGATAATCCTGATTCAACTAACGAATCTAACTCATGTTGTTTAATATATTCTTTAAATTCATTCATATATTAATCCTTATCTACTGGTATATTCTGCCATTTCATTTTTGAAAAAGTATTACAACCTAATACTCCCATAAAACCATGAGGAGGAATTGTTATATCACTAACTATAAAATCTTCTTTGAATATAAATGGTCTATCCCCAACTCTAGTAAATACAGTTCCTTTTTCTCCAAAGTAGACTCCACTAAAAATCTTGACTTTATTAGGTCCAGGAAATCCATTTTCACATTGATTAGTAGCAATCATTTCTGCATTCTTTCCACCTTTAGGAATCCATAAAATTGCATCTTGATCAAACGCTGTGCCTAACTCAATAAGATTATTTTTAAGTTTGCCAATATTTTCTATATCTACAACAAAGTAAGATGTTTCAGCACTTTTCTGCCCAGCATTGTTTATCCATGTACCTTGAACCGATGTTACACCATAACCAGCATTTCTTAACTTAGCCAATAAAGATCTATTACGTTGTTTATTTTCGTGTCTGCTATATTTCTTTCCGTTTCCACAATTTTCAGCATATCTAAAAGCAGTTATAATTCCAGTCTCATACTTTTCCATATAAGACCATACTCTAGACAAACTAGTTTCAACTAATTGATTTATCTCATGTTTTTTAATATATTCTTTAAAATTGGCCATAATGATACCTTTCTTCTATAATATACATTTAAATCATAGAATTGTCAAGATATTGGTATGTAATTGATTTTTTTAGTTATAACTTCAAACCAGAGCATCGATTGGTTAAATCTTTCATAAAAGCATCAGCTTCACCACTATCCCTTAGCCATCCCTGAAACTTTTCACTTTTAAGAAAAACATCTTCTTTCCCTGTATGTGGAACAGAGTCTCGCCAATCAGTCATCATATTATTATATTCAATTGGTTTTTTTCTAGCAATCAATTGTAATTTATTTAGAATTTCATTAATAGTAATAGTCGTCTTATCTTCTTCAACTTCTTCAGGTTCATTATCATCAGAAGGAGCATTAGCTATATCTTCGTCTGAAACATTTCCTATTAAAGTATTCAACTCATCATCTATTTCGTCATCTTCCCATTCATTTAACTTTTTATTTTTAAAGTCTTGCCATGATTCCGTTGTAGATTGATTTTCTATAGCTGCATTAATTTTGTTAATTGCATCTTCTAAACTTGTAACTTTTGTTCTTCTAAATTTAATTTTTCCGTGAGATAGTTCTAGACTACCATTATTATTTAAATGAAACATACCCCATCTAGAATTTTGTAATATATTATTTGCCCATTTTTCTTTTGGATCTAATGAAAACTTAATTAATAAAGAAGCTCTATCCTTTCCGCCTAATGTAGACAACATAGTATTAACATAAGGTGCCTTTATTAACTTATTAATTTCTTGAGTATTAACTGTTTCAGGATCTACTATTTTCGTTACGTTTTCATTCTCATTTACTTTATGTTTTCTTAAATAATCTTGAATATCACTACCCCAATAGACTATCTTTTCATCAGGGCTCATTATTCCTTCTTCAGATCCTAATTCACTATATAAAAAATCTTCGTATCCATTATCAATAATACTTTGAATTGTTTGTTCTATATTATCAGTAAACTCTACTTCTTCATCATGAAACCAATGAACTGTACTTCCCTCTTCGTCTGTAGTAGGTTCAATTTTTTCATATTTAATTGTTTCAACATTTTCTGGTTCTTC
>JAQUND010000074.1:5425-7553 GCA_028717785.1 Candidatus Nanoarchaeia archaeon
TTTATCAGTTTTAGAAGTTCCTTTTGTAAAATCTTTAGTTGTTTTAAGATCTTTAGGTTCTTCAAATGTTTTTTCAAATTCAATACTTTTAGTATCAGCTTTTTCTTCAGATGGTGTTACTTCGGTATCAGCCATTTTATTCCATGATACTTTACCAATTGGATTACCTTCAATAACATTACCTTGTTCATCTTTCTTATCAGCAGTATCATCAGTAACATTATATTTTTTAATAGCCTTTTTAATACCTTCAATAACAGCTTTCATAGATTCAATAGTAGAACCATGCGTAAAGAATGAATAAGGTCCAGTTTCTTCTACCCATGTCTTAACTGCTTCTACCATAGCTTTAATAACATTTTTATCATTATCACCGTTACTTAATCTATGACTTTGTGTGTTTTCAAATTCTAAATACCATATAGTATCATCATTAACATCGCCACCAACAGAAGTAGCTATAAACGCATAATCAACTCCATTCACATTAAAATGCATTTCATATTTACCTTTTAACTCATCCCAAATCTGTTGAGCTTGAAGTTTTTCTTTTAATACATTCAGAAAAGACATGGTTATATCTCCTTACTTTGTTTTCTTATAAAGTTTATCTGACAAATCCTGTAATGCACCAATAGCCTTACGAATTGATATTTCCGCTCTAAACGCAGGATCATCTTCACTTTGTATATCAACTCTAGAATCTATATCTTGCACAATGTTCTGTAAAGATTCTATATGTTTTAATAAATCACCAACTTCACCAACATTAGCTTCTTCTTCAGGTTCTTCTTCAGGAACTTCAGGTTCTTCTACTGGCTCTTCTTCTGGTACATCAAGAATTTCATCAGTATCAACATCATCATCTTTTGGTGCTTCAATTAATAAACCTAATTCTGTTAAAATACTCATATTATATTACTCCTTTATTGAATGTCTATGTCACCTACAAATCCACATTTAGGACACGAACTTACATCTAATCCTACTTTAGTCTTACCTTTTTCAGACGGAACTTCAATAGCATTAGAATGTTTAACTAAGTCTAATTTACAATGCGGACATCTCATATGAGCTACATCAAATTTTTCCATTAACTCTTCATCAGTCTCCAATAAATAATTAGCCTTGTTTTTATAAGCTTCAACTAATGAATTTACATTTTTTTTCATTTAAAACTCCTTTAACTGTATTTATCCTTTGAACATATAACAATCAATATATTTATGATATGACTCACCATAATAATCCTTACCCTGTAAAATTGAAACTAAATAAGGATTACTTTCTTTTTTACGTTCTAACTGATTCATAACATCAGGATCATCAACGTTATAACCTAATAATGCACCAGACCAAACGGATATCTCAACATTCTCAGCTGACTTCATATTTTTATTCATGTAAATATATATTGGTATAACTTTCTTATTAACCAAATCTAACTTTTTAATCATTTCTCTATGATCTGATTTATATTCATTCCAAGCTATTACATTTCCATCTTCTAATATAAAAGCTCTAAGTGTTCGACTCGGTGGATTATTATAACTAAACTCATTATCAGTATCTTCACCAGCCAATGATATTTCCTTAATTTCATCTATAGTAGGATTCAAAAAGACTTCCATAGCTCCAGTTATTACTTCCATTGTAGAATAATACTTTTCGTTTATCATATGCTTTTAATATAATCCTCTATTGCCTTAGTATCATTCATATCAATACCAGAATCTATAATCCAATCCACTGTAGTATTTATAATTCTTCCAACTTCAGGACCAGGCTTTGTTATACCTTTTAAACCCATAACCCAATTACCATTAACTACCTTTTTTACAGCATCCTTAGCCTTTTTATCCTTGAATTTAATAGCTATATCATTTATCTTGGATAATATCTTTTGCCATTCTACATCATCAAACAGTTTACCTCTTGCTCTAGCATCAGCTTCTGCTACCTTAATCAATATATCAAAAGCATCATTGTTCATTAGTTCTGCTATCTTACTATTAGACATATCTAAAAATTCGTGAATTTTCATATGATTAATAGCAGCAAATTGTATTTTGGTACGAGTTTCATTATCAAACTTAAGTCTATCTGCTATTTGATCTATTAGTTTATC
>JAQUND010000075.1 GCA_028717785.1 Candidatus Nanoarchaeia archaeon
GTACAAGAGTCATAGTTTGGCATTAATACATTATTAACCTTAATTTTCTTTATAATAAGCTTAAAATCAGCTCCTTTATAATAGTCAAATACCATTACAGGTTCATTAATACCACCCTCAGGTGGTTGAAGTTTTTCCATGATTTTTTCATGAACTTTCTTACCATATTTAAAAAGCCATACTTTACCTTCATTTTCTGGATGCATTGGATCCTTAACAACTAAAATATTAGTATAGTAAGATTTTTTTCTACTACGACTTCTAACCGTATCAGGATCTGAGTCCCATATTGCAGTATTAGCTTTACATACGGGGCACTCTTTTTTAATAGTAGTAGGGCAGTTTTCAATATACCATCCACCCATACCTTTAATAGAGTGACTAAAATTACTTACAAATGGGATTTCACCATCAACAGGATTAGGCAAAAATCTAATAATTGCCTGCGCTATACCAGCTTCAGAAAACTGAGGATAATATAGTCTTTCGTCTTTAAAAGTGGATGTTTCCTGTTTCTTAATTTTCTCCATCGTGGAACTCCAATCAACTTGAAACTTCTTTTTGTTCATTACTAATCCTCCTTTTTAGGATTTCTTTTATTTTAATAGCAGATTTTTCAAATACTATATATTCTTCACTCTTAAAAATATCATCTTCTGGTTTGGTTGTCAATAGTATATCATAATATTTTATAAAAATTGAAGGAGATATAAATCCTTTTATTGTTAAATTATATATTATACTTGTACCATCTTCTTTAATACTAAAAAATTCTTTATCATTTTTAATTTTTAGTGATTCTTTTACTTCTCTTATTATTACTTTATCAGCTTTTAACTGTTTTATTGATATGTAGTTTTTAATTTGTAAAATACTTTTTTGATTAACTTCTTGTAAATGAATCTTTTTATTCATCATATACATATATAACAAATATATAGCTAAATCTTCTGGTGTATAATAATGATTTTCTAAATCATTATATATGTTTTTATAATATATTAATTGATATGGTTTAACTCTTTTAAATACAATTTCTGGTAATCTTGTAAAAATAACAACTTGGTCATAATTTTTAGATTTAATATACTTTTCTATATTTTTAAATATAGAAAAAACCAATATTGTTGATAATTCCATATTATGATAATATTTGAATTAAGTTGTTATGATCAATTTTTATATTATGTTTAATAGATAATTCATTTTTTAGTATGTTTTTAGTTTCACAATCAAATACAGATAATATTTTTTTAAACTTAACAAAAGTTTCTTCAAAATATAAAATAATATCAATTATATTAATATTATACTCTTTTTTAATCCTTCTAATCATTATATTAAATCTAGATTGCTCTACTGCTGATAATGATTTTTCTTCAAATAGTTTAATTAAATAATCAAAGTCATATCCTAATTTTGATAATATTTCAAATAATCTTTTTTTAGAAATTTCATCCAATAAAACGGTTTCATCATGCTTATCAATTAATACTTCTTTATTAATTAAACTAATAGGATATTTTGACATTGTTTTCCTCTTTTAATCAAAGTCTATGATTTTTTTAAATTTATCAGTAGTATCTTTATTTAATACATTTACAGTTTCTTGAACAGCTTGATTTACAGTACTTTTATTATCATTTTTATTTAATGTACCAGACATACCATGACTAGGAGCATTAGGATCATTTGATACTCTCATTTTACAATAATCAACTAATATATGAATATTTTGTTTATTTATACCATATCTATTTTTAATAACTTGCCATATAAACTTACCTAAATTTCTTAGTTCGTCTGTTTGAACTACTCCTACAATAATATCAGCTGTTGCAGCTATACCTATTGAATCTGCTATATCCGTCATATCTAGTTCTGTTTCTTCGAGTCCTTTTCTCGTCGTCTGAATAGCTGACACAATAGGCATTCCGTAGTCTCCAGCAATAGCTCTAACTTCTTCAGATATACGTTTTAGTTCTGTATATGTATTATCACCTTTATTGTTATATGTTGCGTTCATAATACCTATATAATCAACATATATTATATCAGGAATAAACTTTTTACGGACTTCTAATTCTTTAAGTAAGTTTCTTATATGATTAGTATTAATGGTTTTAGTAGGATATTCTTTGATTATAAACTTTTTATGAACTAATGATTTGATTTTATCGTAATTAAAATGAAAGTCGCTTTTTTGTAGGGTTTTTAAATCATATATATCTACATCAAATAGGTTAGCTAATAGTCTTTCTGATACTTTAGTTTCTGACATTTCACAAGTAATATACAAAACGTTTTTATTTTGTAGAAGACTATCAACCGCTAATGAAGACATTATTAATGATTTACCTTTATTTGTCGCTGCTAAAAATAAAGTTAGTGTTTTTTCATGGAATCCGCCTTCAATAATTTTATCTAAGTCTATTATTCCGCTTGGTATAACTTTATCTTTATTATGTAATGCTTCAAAAACAGCATCTTCATCATTCAATAAATCTAATCCTACTTTATTATCAAAACTAAATGCAATAGCTTCTCTTAATTTATCAGGTGTTTTTTTAACTTCGTCCATTTTATCATTATTAAGAGCCATTGCAATATCTACATTAATATTATGTATTAGCTTTTTTCTTAAAAAATCTTCAATAATATCAAGTATAAAATCATCACTATATTCTGATATATCTAAATTAATTATTTCCATCAATCTATTAAATGTTTCTTCGTCTTCTAAATTAACCTTCATTTCAGATACTTTTGGAAAGTAAGTATACTTTTCAATAAATTGTAACATATGCTTAGATATATTCATATGTTTTTTATCATCAAAAACTACTGGTGATAAAAAAGGAATTACTTTATCTCTAACCTTTTCATTAACAAACAATAATTTCAATAATACTTGTTCAAATAAAAATGGTGTCATTTACTCGCCTTAGTTATTTCTTTAACTTTATTTTCAGTTTGTGTAAGAGACTCAATACTATTTTCATCTTGAGCTATATCTAATTTACTAATAAATGTATATTTGTTTTCTAACCATTGTTTAAAATTAGTATCTTTAAATACAGGTTTCCAAAAATCTACATTATAAATCTTTCTTTCAGAAATGCCGGGATCACTTTTAATATGTGGTCTATTATAATAACCCGGTTTAGTATTAGCTACTACGCCTGCTTCTATAGCGTCGTCTAAAATTCCATAAAAAACATCTAATCCACCATCATTTTTAATTCTAAACTGTAGCTTAGACTTTTCTTTTGAGTGTCTTGATTTATATGTTTCGGCAGTTATAAGATGACCTATAATTTCTTTTTCAGAATCCTTTTCTTTAGCTCTACTTTTTCCTAATACAACACAATCACTATTAAACATAATTTTTCTACCACCGGGAATATTAAGAGGATCCCCGGGACCACCAACATTGTCATATATATGATTTACAACAAAAAATGTTGCTTTAGTATTAAGAATTATATTGGCTAGGTTATTCTTCTTCTTTGAAATTGTAAAGTCAGCAGCATCATTACCCTCTAAAGCATTACTTAAGGTTTTTGAAGTAACTAATGCACCCCAACTATCTATAACAAAAAATATATTTTTTCTTTCATTTTTAGGTACTTCATTAGTAATAGTCATTATTATACCGGATACATCTTCTATTGAATTTTCCTGCAAGACAACTAACTTTTCAGGAGAAATATCTATACCAATAGACTTAGCAAATTGAAAACTAAATGCTCGTTCTGTATCAATAATACATACTTGCATTCCACGCTTTTGAGCGCTTTTAACTAAACCATAAGCAATAAACGACTTACCCAACATCGATGGGGCGGATATCATTGAAATTCTACCTATAGGAATTCCACCGTCAACTCTACCATTAAGAAGTAAATTAAGTACTATAATATTTGTTGATAAAAATTCAATTTTATCATCTTCTGTTAATAAATATGACGAAAGAGCTGGACTATCTTTACTTTCTTTATCCTTTTTAACAATATCAATTATATTTTTCATTTATTCTCCTTCTGTTAAAGCTTTAGTATAATCATCATCTTCGTTAATGCCAACATCAAACGCTAAAAACATATCAATTTCTTTCATAATACTATCTTTTAAAATTACAGAGCTATTATTCTTCTTCTCAATATAATATGTTCTTACGCCATTTTCAATTAATTCATCTAATTTTTCTCTACTAATTTTAATAATCATAATATTTTCCTTTTAAAATTGTATAAATTGATTAAGTGTATTAGTTTCTAACTGAATTTCACCCCAATTTAATACATCAAACAATCTTTGTAATACTGCTATAAAAGTTCTATTAAATTGTCTATCATAATCTACTTTAAATATCTTATCAAACTCTTTAGGCCATTCATTAATAAATGCTATAATATCCTGATGAATTTCATTATTTGATGCAATATGTATATACTTTATCTTTGTTCCATTAGTAATAGGTTTAAATGGTAAATGCATTTTTTCAATTAAATAATTATAGTTCATTGAAGCTCTTACGTGAATAGGGCAACTATCAGGATATCTTAACCCGTTACTAATATATTCTTGTACATTATTAGCATATTTATTATAGTCTGATACTCCTTTTGGAATAGCAATCTCTTTAATTGGTGATTTAATAAATTCATCTTTAACCTCCTTAATATATTCTATTATTTTACTTTTATCTTCACAATGTGTTTCAAAAAACTTATTAATAGACTTTTTAAGTTTATCTCTACAAAATGAAGGTGTATCTGTTCTAACAATTTCTATACCTGTTACAGAAATTTTTGGTTTATCTATATACAACTTATCTTCGTTAGCTAAAATTTCATCAACGTATTTCTTTTTAGCCGTTATTATTTTTTGTGTTATTATTTTTTCACGTTTTAAATTTATTAACTGTTCGCATTTATAATTATCTGCATATATTTGAAGTATTTTATCAAAAAACGGAGTAATAAACTTTTTATCAAAACTATCCATCCAATCGTATACTTCTTGATTATTATTAAATGTTATACCTAAATTTTGTATTACTTCATCTAAACATAGATAAATAGAGTCCGTATCGTTTTGTACAATTATACTTTTAGTAATCTGCTTATAATTTTTAACATTAGGGAACAATTTTAAAACTGTATTATGAAAATGTTTCATCATATATGTATCAAGTGATTCACTAAGATACTTAATAAGATCCTGACCACCTAATGTAATAGTCAACGCATTATAGAAGTTATATAAATGAAAATGAGGATTTGCCGCGCAACCAAATATACTTTGTCCTATCCATATGAATTTTCCATTTTCGCCTGCATATACTGTATGATTGTCTTTTACTGTTAAATTATATACTTTTCCTTTATATTTTTCTTTAGAAAATGATTTTTTTTCTACATAAAAAGAAGACTTATTTCTATGTATTCTATACATATTTTCACTTTTATAACACGTATATCTTGGCATAATACCAACTAATAAACATAGTTGCATATAATCTTTAAATAATTCTTTATAATTTTTACAAATATTATATTGAAAAATTTTAGTTGTACCATCTCCTTTATACATATAATCAAATATTAACTTATAATTTAAATCATTTATCATTGAATTATGAAAAATATGTTTATTTTTATGAGTTCCAAAATTTTGTACAATAATATCGTAATACAAATCCGACGAAAAACTAATAGATTTTAAATCTTTATAAATTGTTGGACCCACGTATTCCCATGTTATCATTGATGATATTATTTTATATATTTCATTATAATTTTCTAAATGTATATGCTTATATTGTGATATATGAATTTTTTTTGATATTCCTCTTTTTATTTTATTTGGGTATTGTTTTTCTTGAATTACATAAGTACTACCTTCAGATAAATAATACCCTAAAAATTTAGAAAAGTCCTCATTATATATTCTAAGATTATTTACATTACATTGTTTACTTCTTTTAGATCTAGCAAATATAATATATCCATGTTCAAATAATCTTTTAATTTGTGCATTATTTAAATGATTTGTTATTAATGCTATTTGTTGACACGATCTACCGGTTTGTTGCTTTATTATTACATTTTTATCAAATAATGAAATATTTCTTTTAGCTACTCTTAAATCTTTTTCTGGATGATATATTAGTAGTTCATAGTCTTTTAAATTATTAATATACTCATTTAAATAAATATATTTTTTCTTTTTATTATAATTTATTTCATTATGTATAGGAATATGTCTAAAACATCTTTTAACAAATTCTTTAGTTTTAATAGTATTAATATTATTATTAACTAATTCCAACATAGAATGATCATCTGTAACTGCTATATTAATTTTTTGATTTTTAATACGATTTAATTCTCCATCAAAATCATATTCGTATATATGTTCAATTGGTTTAATTTCTATATTTTTAGTATTTTTATTAATAGAATAAACTAAATCCCCAGTTTTTACATCTTTTATATTTTTTATACCGTTTACAGTCATTATATCTGTATTAGGATGAAAACAATTCGCCAAAATTTTATAAACATACTGTTGACCATCATAATAACTTGATGATTCTTTTTCTTTTTTAACTTCTTCAATTAGATCAACATCATATTTATTTAAAGATCTATTTTTTTCTAAAGCATCTGCAATAAACATTTTCTTTTTAAGTTTCTTTCGCTCTTTAATTACTTTTTCTGTTACTTGACACAGCACACCTTTTTCCGTTTTATCATAATATATTCCACCATATTCTTTTTTACCATCTGCTGTTTCCCATACTTTATATTCTGATAAAGGAGTTTTACTATACTTATTATCATTTAATTGTAACTTTTCTGGAGAAATCCCCCACTGCATTATCATGTGCGGATAAAGACTTTCCGCGTCATATGACATACAATATTTAAAGTATCCTGTTTTAGCAAATACATATGCTCCGGGTAATTCTTGAGTTTCATGAACCTTTTTATCAGGTAGTACTAAATTCTTTTCATGAAGGTATTTTATAATGAACCCTTCAACTAATGCTATTGTTGAAAAAACTCTATTAAAAGGTATTAATGATTGATAACATAATCTAACAGTCAATTCAATATACTTTTTCTTATCTTCAATCTTTTTAACTAACATAACATCTTGTACATTATATTCTACAAATCCATTCCAATCTTTTTCCCACGCATCATTAATAGTTCCTTCATAGTCTTTTTTACCTTCACCAACTACTAACATTCCTATATTTTGAAGTGAATATGATACTTGTTTTTCTCTTTCATAATTTTTAAATAAATCTAATCCATCAAGTATAGATAATCCACATATATCATATCCTTCACTTTCATCAATATGATATCCACTCCAATGTTTTTTTCTATATGAATTAACAGGAGATAAACTTTCAGATACTTTTAATATTTCACTTCTTTTAACAATATATGGAATATCAAATGATCTAACAGCCCAACCAGAAATAATATCAACCTTTTTCTTTCTAAAGTGTTG
>JAQUND010000076.1 GCA_028717785.1 Candidatus Nanoarchaeia archaeon
TCGTTTACTTCTTGTTCTGATAATTCAACTTCTTCTGGTTTATCCTTAGACCTGTTAATGTATTTTTTAAAGTCTCTTTTAAGTGATAATTTCATTTTACGGCGAACATAGTGATTCATTTTATTATTTACTTTATTTGAATCATATGCCTTTTCATTTTCTTTAGTACTTTCAGGTCTAGGAGGATAGATACAATTACATGGAATAGGCATTCTAGTTTTTGATTCAATACCGGAATATCCTCTTCCATAACATTTTTTACAGTCTTTTTTAGGATTTCTAATAATAGTATTCGTTTGTTGAGCTATGGCTTTAATCATTTCAAATGGTGTAAGATCTTCTTTATTAATTACTTTACCGTCTTTAGCATCAACAAAAGCATCAGCATCTTTAGGAAGATCATATTGACTTCCTGTTAATAGACCGGAAGAATCTTCAGAGTTTTCAATATCTTCTGGTATTACAGTATCAATATTTTCTTCATTTAACTTTTCTTCTTCCATGCTTTATTCTCCAGAATTATTGTTTAACTTTACCAGTATAAATATTTAAAGTCATATTTGGATTAATTAATGATATGTTTATAAATCCCTCTTTTTTAATCTCAATATCATAATCATTTTTTAACGGAATATTCTCAAAAGTTTCTGAGAATATAACAAAATCAATTTCTTCTTCATTCTTAGATAATACTTCTGCTGTAAAAGTCTTTTCAAATGTATTATCGTGTAAATTATTAAATAATTTTACTTTTACAGTTTTATTATCACTTGTAATTTGAGCTTTCTTAGGCTTAATTAAATTAATCATTTTCATTAATTCATCATGATCTGCTGAAGATAACTTAAATTTAATATCAGGATCTTTAAACTTAATTGTTTTTGGACCTGGTTGTATTGATTCTGGATTAGATAAAAGATATTCTACCTTTGCACTTCCGGACTTAATATACATTTTAATACTACCATCAATTGAAATTTCTGGAGTATTAATAGCATGAAAATACTGATAAAACTCCATATAATTATAAAATGCTACCTGATCTTCATCAAAAGCAAAATAATCCTTTGGAGCAACTAACTTATATGCTATGGTTGATTCTGCGTCTGCTCTACATATTACAACTTTATCATCAGATTTTTCAAAAATAATCTGATTGTTAATAGATGTTAAATCCTTCACCAAATCAAACAACTCATTCTTATACTCAATAGCTTTCATAAACATAACTCCTTTTATAGAGGTTTTCAATAATATAACATCTTCCTATTTATTATTCAATTACTATTAAACAATTCATTAATTAAATTGTTTTTAGTTTCAGTTAATTTAATATAATTAGATAAAAATATTGCGGTCCAATCATCAATTATAATTTCATGACAATTATTATTTCTAGGAACTCGATTAGAAAATATACACATATCAGTATTAAAACAATAATTCATTTCTGGCACAAAAATTTCTTTAATTGTTCTATATGTTGTATCATTATTTAAAAATGATAATTCATAAACATAAGCTTTCATCTATTATCACCGGATCCAGTTAAAACACTTCGTTCTTTTCTTGATTGTAACTTTTTTAGATTTTCTTCAGCAGCATCTTGTAATGATATTTGTAGTTCATTACACATAGCCGCTAAATACCAAAGACAATCACCAATTTCCTTTTTGATTTCAGTTCTATGTTCATTAGTAATAGTTCCACCGTTATCTCTAAGGATTTTCTTAATCTTACCTTGAACTTCTCCTACTTCACCCAGACCATTAGCTGTATATGCCAATCCCATATATTTTATTATTTCGTCTGGTAAATTAGAATACTTTTCTAAAACCTTAGTTAAATATATAGCCGTACTAGATGATTGTTTTTGATATTCTTCGAAATTCATTTTATTCCTTTTTAATTTTTTTTATAATTTTATCTTTTCCAAAATTTTTAATAAGAATTTTTTCATCACTATCAATTATAAAACGTATATCTTTATGACATTTATTTACTGCTATTCCTGTTATTGGAAGATCTAAAATAATTTCATATGTATTTTTTTTATCATTAAAAACATGATATTTTGATATATTAACTTCGTAATTTTTTGGTAATTCACTTAACCATTTAATTAATTTAATATTTTTCATTTATACCTTAACCTTTCCACTTTCTTTAGTATCAAAATTTCTAACAGATGAAACAATAGTCTTTAATTTATCAAACCATTCAATCCCATAAACTGCAATAATTTCAGAAAAATCTTTAATATTATGATCTAGAATAGAATGTTTTTCATTACCTTTCTTATCATGAGTAATATTAACATGAAGCAACTCATGATACATTACTATTTCTTTTAACTCTGAAGTTAAACTTTCCCACAAATCCTCAGAAAATTCAATAAGATAATCAAATTTACCAAAATACTTTAACTCATGACTGGGCTTAATACATTTACCAACTACAGTCTTTGAAATGCTTGGACTAACTAAAACAAGCTTTAATTTAATATTAGCTAACCAATCCATTTTACGTTCTTTAATAACCTTCTCAGCCAAACTACCCAAATCATCATCTTCAATAAAGGTTTTACTTATCATGTTTCACTCCTTTTTCAAGTTTTTCCATTTCTTCTTTTAATATCAAATTACACATTTCATTAAAAGTAATATCCTTTTCGTGCGCCCATAAAGCTATCTTAGCAATAGTAATATAATCTAAATCTACTTTGACTACCTTCATCTTTTCCTTAACATCCTTTACTTTTCCCTTAGTTTTTTTCATATACTCTCCTTTTTCAATGAACTATTAAAATAACATTTTCTAATAGTGTTGTCAAGATTTAACAAGCAGACCATCCACAATTTTTACATATTTTACATCCATTCTCAAAAACTAACTTACTATTACAACTTGGACATTCATCTGTTGAAGTAGTTCCATCTTTTATATATTTTTTCAAAGACCTTGATATTGCTTTAGCAAAACACAATAAATCACCTTCAACTTTGTTTAACTGATCTACAACAAAATGTATTGGTATTGAATGTCTTAATAAAATTGATATCATTCTAGTTAATGAATCTTCGTTTTCTGTTGTATCTTTTGTAATATTTTTTTTAATATTACCATCTTCAAAAACTAAATCATAATTACCTTTACTATGTTTAACAATTTTACCTTTTGTTAATTTTTTATCATATTGACCGTTTTCGTTTGCAAAAATTTCATAAGGTTTACCATTTAACAGTCCTACCATAACCATATATTGAAAAGTTCTAATCTTATCTAATTTTTTTGTAATATTAACATGATAAATATCACATTGTAATTCTTTTGGTCGTTTTAATGCATTTATGTTTATATTATTAATATTACTATTTTCTTCATCAATTAATACACCGGCTCTGCTTTCATCACGATAAAATGTTATTCCTTTACATCCTGTTTTCCATGCTGTTAAGTAAACATTTTCTGTAACTTTTTTAGATGTTTCTTTTGGAACATTTAAGGTTTTAGAAATTGAATGTGTTATCCATTTTTGAGCTATTGCTTGAATTTTAACAGATCTTTCCCAATCAATATCTTTACTAGTAGCTTCATAATATGGTGAATCATTAAGATCTGTTTTTCCGGTTATATGAATCCACTTTTCTATATAAGGATGATATACTTTATATTCTTGCCATTTATCTCCCATATCATCTACAAAATCTACTTTAACATTTTCACTATCTGCATTAATTTTTTTACGTCTAACATATGGTTTAATAGTAAATAATGGTTCTATACCTGATGAAGTTCTAGTTTCAATAGAAATACTACCTGTTGGCGAGCATGTAGTTAATGATATATTTCTTCTACCATATTTTTCATGTAATTCTTTTACTTCTGGACTTGCTTTAAAAATTCTATCTAATAAAGGTGACATATATTTTTTTTCAATTTCTTTATTATAGATAGGAAAAGGACCTAATTCTTTAGCTAATTCACAAGAAGACTTCATTGAATGTATAGCAAATTTCTCAAAAATTTTATTAACTACATCAAAAGATTTATCAGATCCATATTTAATATTTAAAGAAGCTAAAGTATCAGCTAATGCATTAACACCCAATCCAGTTCGTCTACCTTTAATACAAACTTCTTTAATTTGTTTCCACATATCTAATTCAATTTTTTTAATTTCTAATATTTCTGGATCGTTTTTTACTTTAGTTATAATTCTATCAATACATTCAATTTCCATATCAATAATATCATCCATTAATCTTTGAGCTTTTTCAACAACTAAACCAAACTTTTCATAATCAAAACTAGCAGTCTTTGTAAATGGATTATCAACAAAATTATGTAATGGAACTACCATTAATCTACAACTATCCTGCCCCATTATAATTTCTCCGCATGGGTTGGTTGTTTTATCATAAAACGCTGGATGTATTTCACCATATCCATTAGATAAACTATTATTAATCATTGTATCCCAAAACATAATACCTGGTTCACCAACAGACCATGCAGAATCAATTATCTGTTTCCATATTTCTTTAGCACTTACTTTTTTACTTATTTGTTTTTCTTTATCTTTTTCTAAAGGCCAATATTGCTCATAATCCTCGTCTTTTTCAACAGCATTTAAAAAATCATTTGTTAATTTAACAGATATATTAGCCCCCGTTACCTTTTTTAGATCTTTTTTAATATTAATAAAAGTAGAAACTTCAGGATGATGAATATTAATTGATAATAATAAAGCTCCACGCCTTCCACCCTGCGCTACTTCTCTACAAGTATTTGAAAATCTTTCCATAAAAACAGCAATTCCATCAGTTGTTTTAGCTGCATTTTTAACACTTAATCCTTTAGGTCTAATATTACTTATATCCATACCAACACCGGCTCTACGTTTCATAAGTTGGCCAAGTTGTTGATCTGAATAAAAAATTCCTCCGTATGAGTCATTTACATTATCTAACACATAACAATTTTTGCAAATTAATCCTTCAACATTATATGAATGAACATTTTCGATCCCTAAATTATAAACATATTCATCATTCTTATTATTTTTTATTTTATTTGTAATTTGAACAAAGTTTCTTCCGTTTATTAATATATTTTGATGTTTTCTAGGATTGTTTTGGTTTGATTTTCTATTATCTTTATAAAACTTTTTACTTTTCAAAATAAACTCACAATTTTTTGCAAAATCTAATCTAGCATACTTATTTTTTTCTGATTTGCCAATTGTCATTCCAACTACATAATTATAAGATCTTAATAAGTGATAAAATTCTTCAATTAATTTTATATTTTTTAAAGATATTCTCAAATCACCATCTTTAGTTATACATCCATCAGAATCAATTAATCCTTGTGTTAAATAGTTTACTAAATTATAATTCCATTGAAATATAGGAATATATAGTTTTTTTCCATCACATCTCCTACCAAATAATTTTTCAAATATCATACCAATCAATGTTGAATGAAACACTATTTGATAACTTCCATCAAACCTTTCATTATTATTACTATCAGGATTTATACCAAACAATTTTTTACCATAATTTTCAACAAAATTAATAATTTCTGTTTCTTTAGACGAAAAAGTAAATGTTATACCTCTAATTTTATTTTTATAATGATTTCCTTTACTAATTCGATTTCTTTGTCCTGAACGTTTTCTATCACTAAAAATACACCCATCACCATACCATAAACCTAAAAAATATGCAAAATCGTTATCAATCTTCCAAATTTTATTAATATGTTGATGTTCTTTTTTACATATTTTGCCATTTGAACAACTCCAATAAGTTTCTAAATAGCATTTATCAACATTTGTATAAAAAGTATAATTTCTTTCGTGTTGATGTATTTCATTATCCAATTCTTTTGAAATATCTATAAATTGATCAGTAATATTTTCATCTAATCTATTTGGTAAAGCTATATAATCACCTACACGTAAATATTTTATATTATTCCATGCAGGAACTTCTCCCCACATTAATTGTTCTTTAGAAATGGATAAAAATTCATGATTTTCTGTACATATAATATTAGGAGTTCGATAACATTTAAACAAAATAGTATTATTCAATAATTTATTTTTATGGAGTTGTTTTACTTTTTGCGTTGTTCCGTTATCTGTAATAACTATATCGTCATTTTGAACATCTTCTATATTTTTAACGCCTTTGTTAATTGTTAAAACTTTAGTTCCTTTAACAAAACAGTTTCCTAAAGTTTGATAAGAATAATTATTTCCGATCCCTGCTAATGGACTGCCCTGGGGAACTATCCATTTAAAATTCTCTAAATAAGAGTATATTTCATCTTCACTCATAGGATTTTTAAATTTATTTTTTTCAATACGAGCGAATTCTTTAGCTATTCTTTTATGCATTTTAGAAGGTTCGTCTTCTAGTAAGTTACCTTTATCGTCTTTAAGAGCATATTTATCAACAAAGACGCTAGCTGCAAGTTCGTCACCTTCAAAGTATTCTAGTGATTTTTTCATAGCTTCGTCTTTAGTATAGATAACATTTTCCATATTATTCTCCGTTAAAAAATAGATCATTTTCTGTTATAATTTTAAAAATAAATCCTCTTTTTTGACAGTATTTTTCCGCGCTTTGCCATTTAGATATATTAGTTACATACGTTGAAACTTCAGATAAGTATCTACGTTGAGCTTTTTGATTTCTGTTTTTAGGAGTTACCGGTTTTTTTGTTTGATTTAATGGTTTAACTTCTACTATATATTTTTGTAATTGTTTATTCTTATCAATTAGTTCCATATAAAAATCTGGAAAGTATCTATGAACTTTATTATCAATTGGACTTAAATAGGTAATTTCTACACTCTCATATGCCCACTTTAATATATTAGGATTCATATCAGCGTGGTAACAAAAACGTGCTTCCCAAGAACTACGATATGTTGGATTTTTATTCCCAATATACTTATTTTTATTAACAACTACGTATTCACCAGTATAAAAAGATCTAGTTTTTCCCATAATAATTCTTTAAAATGAAGTTATATTAAATTTTTAATAACTTCACTGTAGTTTTGCCAATCTTCCATTAGTCTATTTAATTTATTTTTAGAAAAGAAAGTCATTAATTTTAAACTATCTAATTTTCCTTTTTCATAATTGTTGTATATATTTATAATAGAATTTGTAATGTCTTGAGGTATATAGTTAAAATCTATTAATATGGTATTTCTAGTATAATTTTCTTTAATAGTTTTATCTTCATCTAATACTTGTTGCAATCCATTTTTCAATATTGATTCTGCAGTTGCTATGCCTACTCTAGGTTTAATTGCAGGAATATCATCATTTTTATCACCAGTAAGTATCTTTAATTCTAGTTCTTTTTTAGGATTAATACATTGAACTATCTTATTTTTCATTGGATCATACATTTGAATATTTGGATATACTAGTAATTGTTTTAAATCAGAGTCAGTAGA
>JAQUND010000077.1 GCA_028717785.1 Candidatus Nanoarchaeia archaeon
TGGAGTGGGGAAAAAAACATAAAAAATTGTAAAAGCAAGAACAAATCCTAAAAATAAAAAAACTAAAAATCTTAAAATTTTACCATGTTCAATCATTCTATCTGATTCTTTATTAAACATTACATCTTCATGTTCTTCATATTTCATAGTATTATACAATAATGGAACACTTGCAGTAACAGTCAAAAATACCATAACTAAACTAGCATACTGTTCAAATATCCAAAAACTCAAAAATATTGCAACAGATGCATATAAAAAACCAATTAAAAATAATTCCCACCAATCTCTTTCTGCCTTTATAGGGTTGATTAACGACTCTAAAACCATATTAATCTTAATTTTATAAGCTTTATATAGTTTTTTGTTCAAAAAAGAAAAAGTTTTATATATATTTCAAAACATATATATTACATGAATTTTAATGAAATATGTAAAGCAATAAAAGAAGTGAAAATACAAGGAGCTGAAAATGTTGCTAAAGCCGCAATAAAAGCTTATTATTTAAAACCAACAAAAGAATCAGTAAAAAAATTAATTTCTTTAAGACCAACAGAACCATGTTTAAGAAATTCTTTAAATTTTGTTCAAATGGATAAAAAAAATATTTCAAAAGCATTAGTTCATTTTGAAGAATCTAAATATTTAATTTCAGAATATGGATCTAAATTAATTAATAACCATGATATTGTTTATACTCATTGCCATTCTAGTACTGTATTGGAAGTTTTAAAAAAAGCAAGAGAAAGAAAAAAAATATTCTTAGTAAGAAATACTGAATCAAGGCCTTTATTTCAAGGAAGAATTACAAGTACTGAATTAGCTAAATTAAAAATACCAAATTCACATTTTGTTGATTCTGCTATGCGTATTGCACTAAAAAAAGCAGATCTAATGTTAATTGGTGCTGATGCAATAACTGCAGAAGGAAAAGTAATTAATAAAATTGGATCTGAACTAGCAGCAGAAGTTGCTAAAAAATATGAAGTTCCTATTTACATTTGTACAAATTCATGGAAATTTGATCCAAAAACAATATTTGGCTATGGAGAAATAATAGAAGAAAGACCAAAAAATGAAATTTGGAATAATCCACCAAAAGGAATTAATATTATTAATCCATCATTTGAAAAAATAGATCCAGATTTAATTACTGGAATAATTTCTGAATTAGGAATTCTAAGACCTGATAATTTTATTAGTGCAGTACAAAAGAAATACCCTTGGATGACAAAATGAAATACCTAGAACCACCTATGAAATTTGATATAGGTTTAATGAAATTCATTCCAGATTTATTTAAAAAAAAGCCATTACTAACTTTTGATTTAGATAATACTCTGTTAAATTCTGATAAAGCACATGTAGTTGCATATCAATATGCTTTAAAAAAATTAAATTTAAAAGTTTTAAAAGATAAAGAAATATATTTACAATTTGGAAAACCAAAACAAGAAGTAGCAAAAGCAATTTCTAATTCTAATGATAAAAAAATAATAAAAAAAATTACAAAATATCATGATTATTATCTATGGAATAAATCAAATAGCTTATCTAAAGTTTTACCAGGAGTAAAAGAAACACTGGAATATTTAAAAAAGAAATATGAAATTGCAGTTATTTCAAATTGTTCTCATAAAAGTATATTAAAATTACTAAATGGAGCAGGTTTAAACAAAAAATATTTTGATTTTGTTATTGGAGATGATGATGTTAACCATCCTAAACCCTGGCCAGATGAATTATTCTTAGCAGAAAAACTAGCTAGAGAAAATGCTTTATTTCATATTGGTGATTCTATTTATGATATAAGAGCAGCTAAAAAAGCTAAAGTAAAAGCCATTTCAATACTATCAGGACACTATACAAAAGCACAATTACAAAAAGAAAAACCTTTTAAAATACTAAAACATATAAAATTATTAAAAGAAATATTATAAAAGAGGTGTAAGAATTTCACAGTATTTAGATTTTGTAGATTTTAAGTATAAACCTAGTAAGGATGATGTAATTTGTTTATTTAGATTCGAGCCTGGTCTAAATGTTTCTATAAAAGAAGCTATTGGAAGAATAGCATCTGAAAGTTCTAATGGTACTTGGACTGAATTAAGCACACTAAAACCTCATATAAGAAAAATAAGAGCCAGAGCATTTGAAGTTAAAAATAATTTTGTTAAAATTGCTTATCCTATAGAATTATTTGAATTAGGAAATATGCCACAATTATACAGTTCTGTTGCTGGAAATATTTTTGGTATGAAAGCATTAAAAAATTTGAGATTAGAAGATATAGATTTTTCTGAAAAATATATTAAATCATTCAAAGGACCCCAATTCGGTATTGATGGAGTTAGAAAATTTATGAATATTTATAATAGACCTTTAACTGCAACAGTTCCAAAACCAAAAGTAGGAATGACAACAGAAGAACATGCAAAAGTTTTGTATGATGCTTGGATAGGTGGAGTTGATTTTGGTAAAGATGATGAAAATTTAACTAATCAAAATTTTAACAAATTTGAAAATCGTGTTAAACTTTGTGCAAAAATGAGAGATAAAGCAGAAAAAGAAACTGGAGAAAAGAAAGATTACTTCATTAATATTACAGCAGAAACAAAAGAGATGATTAGAAGAGCAAATATAATTAAAAAATATAATTTCAAATATATGATGATTGATATTTTAACTGCTGGTTGGTCTGGGTTACAAACTTTAAGAGATGAATCTAATGATTTAAAATTAGCTATACATGCTCATAGAGCAATGCATGCAGCATTTACAAGAAATCCGAAACATGGAATTTCAATGTTAACTATAGCTAAATGTTCTAGGTTGGTTGGAGTAGATAATATGCATATTGGAACAGCTGTAGGTAAATTAGTATCTCCAATAAAAGAAGTTTTAGGTATAGAAAAAGAAATTACTGGAGAAGAAATTGAAGAAACTATAATTAATAATGATAATCAAATATTACAACAAGAATGGTATAATATTAAACCTACATTACCTGTTTCTTCAGGTGGTTTACATCCTGGATTAGTTCCTTATATTATTAAAATGCTAGGAAAAGATTGTGTATTACAATTAGGCGGAGGAATACACGGTCATCCAAATGGAACAAAAGCAGGAGCAATAGCATTTAGACAAGCAATTGAATCCACACTAACAGGAAATAATTTAAGAGATTATGCTAAAACACATAATGAATTAAAATTAGCATTAGATAAATGGGGTTTCCATAAACCTATCTGAACATCAAATTTATAAACTAAATATTTTTATATTTTATATGCCGCGATCGCATAACCTGGTAGTGCGCCAGCCTTGAGATAAACTTTTTTAAAAAGTCTAATCAAAAACATGAAAGCTGGTTTCCGCAAGGATATGCAGGTTCAAAATAAACTTTTGATAAAAGTTTAATCAAAAGAATATGAAAGTCCTGCTCGCGGCGTTTTAATTTCTTTATAAAAAAATAATTAATTCTTAAAATAAATTTTAAAAAATAATTAGAAAGAAATTAAAATAAAAAAATAGAATAAAAAGAAAAAGATTTATTTCTTTTTCTTAGCCATCATTACTAGGTATATAATCACTATTATTACAATACCAATTAATACCCACCATAACCAAGCTAAATTTGATTTTTGTTGTACTACTTCAGGTACAGCTTCACTAGTTGCACCAGCTAATTTTTCTATACTTATATCGGCTTTATTTAGTAATACTCTGTTTAGTGTTACTTTAACATCATTAGTTCCATCGCCAGTTAAATCAACTTCTTTTGATGTACCAGATGGTAAAGTTAAACTTATTTTACTATCAATTGTAACTGTTACTGAATCAGATGTTATTGAATCAATTTTTAATGTATGATCAATTGTTCCATACTTAAATGTAGTTGATTGACCTGTTGATACGTCAGTTGTTCCTTGTTCTTTTGAAATATCAATTGCTGTAGGTTGTTGTGCTGTTGTACCTGAAGCTGTTTCACTAGCATATATTGATTCTCTTGAATAAACAGTTATATCCTTTTGACATGTTTGTTTATTACCTGCTGCATCTTGTGTTTCACATTCTAAACTTATTGTTCCTGACTGTTGGGGTGAATATATTCCACTACATGCATTAGTAGCTGTACATATATCAGTACCATGAGTAGCTTCATATAATCTTGTTGTATTAGCATCCCCATCACATGAAACTGTAAATTCTCTATATACTATAAATCTTTCATCAGGTATTGATATTTCACAAACTCTAGCTGTGTTATCAAATGTTACATTGTAACCTGTACTATTTGAAGTATGTTGGAAATAATCTGAAGCATAAATACCAAAGGAAATATTACCACCTTCTGCGAAAGTATTTCCAGTCATTGGTAAAGTTGCATAAAATACACAACCAGCAGCTCCTTGAGCCCATGTACATGAAGTTAAATTAGTCATATTAGTTTGATTTCCAGCTGCACTTTTAGTTACAATACCTGTACTATTAGACCACCATATAGATATATTACTTACACCATTTGGTTTAGTATTTCTATCTGCAGTCAAATTGTTCCATATATTAGCATCTGTAATTGTTGCATAAATTGTTATATTGGAAGTATTTTTTATAAATATAGTTCCTGCATTACCTGCGTTTTTAGTATCCACTCCATTTGAAACTTGAATATTTGAAATTATTGGTGCTCGACTATCTACACCAACTGTAAAAGACAAAATATTTATAGTATTTGTATTACTTGCATTAGTTGCAACAATTGAAATAGTTCCAGTTGTTTCGGCTGGTCCTGCATTAAGACCCGTACCATTTACAGATACATTAATTCCAAAAGTCATATTATTATAAGCTCCAGTTGTTGCATTAGCTAAACCATTATATGAGTAATTATATAACAATACTTGCGTAATTGACATATTTAAATAACCAAAACCAGGTATTGCTGTATTATTAATATAAGGTGTTATATTCGAACTATATTGATTAGTTCTATGATCTATTTGGAATAAATTTGGAAAAGTAATTGTAATATTAGTTAAATTACTTGAACCAGTATTATTAAGTGTAAAATTAAACATTAAAGAAACTAAATTTGCACCTAATATTTGAGAAGTATTAGCTGAATAATTAGTATATGGATTCCACCATACTTTATAAGCATTATATGAACTATTATAAGTTGTATAATTAATTACATTACCATCAGCTTGAATTATTTTATAAAAACTTTGCTTACCATTTCCTTCAACAAAACTACTAGAAACAAAATAAACACTAGTTAACAATAAAATTGTTATTATGATTGAATTTAAAATCTCTTTTCTCATTCTTTTTTAACACCTCACTCCTAAATTTTTTTAAATTATGATTAATTTATAATTTATTCATTCCATTTAGTATATAAATCTTTTGTTTATCCATTTTCTAAAGTAATCACTTTTGAGTTATTATAAATATGCTTTGCATACTGTAATCTTTTTTTGTTTTCAGCGAATATAAAAAATAAAATTTGATTTTTTTTAACTTTTTCATTTAGCTTAACATTGAAAAAAATACCTGCACCTTGATCTTCTGGTGCTCCTGCAACCTTTGCAATTTTTACTAAACTTTTATTTGAAATTTCTTTTATAATACCTGAATTTTTAGCTCTAATCTCACATCTAAATTTACCTAATTTTATTTTATCTGAACTAATATTAGGATTACCACCTTGTGCTTTTATTATTTCTTTCATTTTTTTTAATGCTAATCCCGATTCTAAAACACCCAGAGCTTTATTATATGAATTTTTTACTCCTACCATAGATAATAATATAGAAGCCATCTTTACTGCTTTTTCTTTAAGATCTTTAGGCCCTTTATTTTCTAAAATCATTAGTACATCTCTTGCTTCTAACGCTGGTCCAATACCATTACCAACTGGTTGTCTTCCATCAGAAAAGTAAGTTCTAATTTCCATTCCAAGTAATTTACCAAGAAATTCAAATTTTCTTTTTAATCTTTTAGCAATACTCATAGATTCTACTTTACTACCTTTACCCCAGGGTATATCTAATATAATGTGAGTTGCGCCAACAGAAAATTTCTTAGCTAATATACTTGCTAACATTATTCCTTCTGGATCTAGAGAAATTGTTTTTTCAACTTTTATTAATTTATCATCAGCACTAGCAAGTTCTAAAGCACCACCCCAAACCATACATCCACCAACTTCTTTTATTATTTTTCTAATATTATTAACTGAGTGTTCAACTGGAGCAAGTACTTCCATTGTATCACTAGTTCCAGAAGCAGATGTTATACTTCTTGTACTAGTCTTGGGCATAATATAACCAAGAGCGGTTACTATTGGAATAATAATCATAGTGGTTCTATTACCAGGAATACCCGAAATAGAATGTTTATCTAATATGGGATATTTATTCAAATTTAATCTTTTACCATTATCAGTTATTGCTTCTGTTAAATAAGCACTTTCATATAAAGACAATCCATTAACATAACATCCAGAAACAAAATAAGTTATTTCAACTTCAGTTAATCTATTTTCAACAATATCTTTTATAATTTCATTAATCTCTATTTTTGTCAATCTATCTCCATCTAATTTCTTTTTAATATACTGTAATGAAATTGGTTTTGGTTCAACAGAAATATTAACAATAGTTTTATCTTTTAATTTAAGTAAATTTGTTACTTCTTCAAATAAACCTATACTTCCTCTTTTTATTTTAGAATCTTTAGATATATCAACTGCAACAACAATTTCCTTTCTTTCTTTTTTTATTTTTATTCTATCTAAGGATTTTAAATCTAAATTACTAGCATCATGAGTATTAAGAACTGCTACTAATGGTCCACCTGAACTAAAATTTACGGATTTTACTTTTAATTTCATGATTTAGTAAGCAAATAATCTTTTATTATAATATAATAAGTAATTGATAATATTAATGGTCCAATTACCATACCAATAAAACCAAATACTAATAGCCCCCCAATAATACCAAGTAACATTATAATAGGACTTACATTTGCTTTATCTCCAATTATTTTTGGTCTTAAAACATTTTCAATTCCAGACATGAATATTAAAGAATAAATACTAAATAAAATAGCAAATAATATTTTTCCTTTATAAATTAACCAAATTGCAGCGGGAACCCAAATAACTCCAGCCCCTAAAGCAGGTAAGATTACAAATATAATTGTTAATAAACCAAAGAAAAATGCGTGAGGTATCCCGAATATTAAAAATCCTATAGTTGCAAGTATTCCTTCTAATACAGCTGTACTAAAAAAACCATATATAATAGCAT
>JAQUND010000078.1 GCA_028717785.1 Candidatus Nanoarchaeia archaeon
GTATTACCATCTACATCAGTATCCATAAGTCTGATAATTGCCTTAACTTTCTCTTCTACCATCTTTTTTCTTTAAAATACTTATTTTTAAAGCTTTTTATTTTAAAAATTCGTCATATTCGAAGAATTTATTGAGTAAATAAATTATATTTTTCTTGTCCTTCTAATTCTTGGATTATTCTCTTAATAATTGCTTTTTCAGGATCAGGTATTAATTTTACTCTTTCTTTGATATCATTAAAACTTTTGAATGGAGCTTTTTCTCTTTCTTCAAGTAATTCTTCCATATGTTTTTTTCCCATTCCTGGAAGTAATTCTAATTGGTGTCTTCTCATATTAATTGGTTGAGCTTTATTAAAAAATTCTACAAATCTTGCTTCATTTTTAGCCACTAAATCTTTCATAATAAAAGTTAATTCAGATTTAGCTGTTTCAGTTAATTTATCAGGAGTTATTCTTCCTAGAATATGATGGATTTGGTCTCTTTTACCTTCTCCAATATAAACTTCGTCGTTAGTTTTTAATGAAACACCTTTTTTTGGAACAAGTTCTAGTAGAATGAAATGATTTTTACCAATAGCTTGCGCTATAGCAGTCTTTTTGTGCATTGGTCTCGTATCGAACGGATAGCCGTTTGGTAGGAAATCCAGTATTATGGCTTGTTCTTCTTTCATTTTTTTGATTTATTATTTGATACATTTTAGTATTAGTTTATAGTCTCTAGTATTTTTTGTAAATCCTCTTGTTTAAGAGTTATTTCTTGTGATAAAATTGCCTTCAAACTGTCTATATCTGCAGGCATTATGTCGATGATTTTTACAATGTGCTTGTCTTTTAGTCTTGATAATCCAAGACCATTAAGTTTTTCTTTAAGTTCTTGAGCTTTTTTTTCCTTTACTAAAGGTAATGATTTTAAATACGTTAGAGTTTTAATACCTTTTGGTAGAGGGTTTTTATTATCTTCAATTCTTTCTTTTACTTCAGCCATAGTTATTGGCTTTTCTTCGCTTATTTTTATATTTGTCATTTTAGTGTTTTTTTAAGTGTACTGGATGTACAACAAATGTTTTTAATTTTCCTTGATCATTAAATTCTATTTCGTAGCAAGTTCCTCTTTTTTTCATTATCTTGCCTAATCTACCATGAAATCTTCTAAAATATAAACCTTTTTGAACAGCTGGTTCTGCTTTTAAACAAACCATATCTCCAGCTTTGAATTCTTGGAAATAATTATTGATACTGATTTTTCCTTTTTGGCTAATGTTCTTACAGAACTTTCTTCTCGTTTTTCTTCTAGAACCACCAATTCGAGTTACCATATTTTCTAACAATAAACTTTATTTATAAAGGTTTTGGATCGTTATAAAAGAAGTAGATATTATTTTTTGTCTACTGCAGGATCATATTCTGTTAGTATTAAATAAGAGCTATTTTTAGTTTTTAGTCTTAATCCTTTATGATCATTATAAAATTCTGCTCCAACAAACTTAATTTTTGATCCACCTGCAAGTGGAAGTATAGTTTCTATTCTATTTCCTTTTTCAGGATAAACAAAAATTCTATCATCTATAATTCTATATTTTAAACAATGATTATAATTTCCATCTCCCGGACTCACTCTAATCCAATAATTATCAAATAATCTTTGCACAGCTTTTTCTAAATTTACTTTTGCCATAATTTTTTGGTTAAAATTGATTATATAAACATTTATTTGAATAAAAATATAGTTTAATTTTGATATATCTTTAAATAGTATTTTTATAACTTAAATTTATGGTAAAAGGTCCACTTTACAAAGATGATAAATTAGAAATAAATTATTTACCTAATTGTATTGAAGATCATTTTTTATCTATTGGAAATAAAAGAGGATATGCTATTCCAAGAGGAATTTTAAAAGAATTAGCAAGAACTCCTAGAGGTGGAATAGAAAGAAAAATTAATAATTTTAATGAAAGTATTTTATCTGTTTTAGGACAAGAAGGAATTTCTGTAGATGGATTACATGTTGCAATTTGTCAAGCTTATATTGAAGAAGAAGAGAGATATAAAAGTGTAGATTTATCCACCCTTGAAAAACATAAATAATTCTAAATTGATTTTGACATATAACAACCATCTTTTTTATAACCTAATTTTTTGTAATATTCTTTAACACCTACCCCTGAAATAATAAACATTTTTTTAATTTTTTTAATTTTAGCTAATTTTTCAGCTTCTTTTAACAATTGTTTACCTATTCCTTGATGTTGAACTGAATTTTCATTTTTTTCTTTTAATTCTAAAGATTTACCATAAACATGTAATTCTCTTATTCCAGCTGAATTTTTAGAAATTTCTTTTCTATAAGGATTAGAAGGAATTCTTAGCCTACAAAAACCAAGTAAAATATTATCAGATTCAGCAGAAATAAAAATTTCTTTCCCATTTGAAGCATTATATTGTCTTTTAATTATTTTTAAATTTTTTAAATTAACATTTTGATTTTTTAATTCTCTACATCTTATACAATTACATTTTACATTCTGTTTTTTCATTTCTTCTTGAACATATTGTCTTAAATTAGTTTTATCAACTCCAGATTCAATTGCATAACTTGGAATATCTCTTTGTGTTCTCATAACTCTACAATAAGAAGGAATATATTTTTTAATTTTAACAATTAAATCAACAGCGTTTTTTGTTGTTAATGGAATATATTTATTTTCTTTCCATAAATCATATAGTTTAGTTCCTTTTAGAACCATACAAGGATATATTTTTAGTGCATCTGGCTTAAAATTTTCATTTTCAAATAATTCTTTAAACATTTCAATATCTTTTTCTTTATTTGAATAAGGTAAACCTGGAATCATATGATAACCAACTTTCAAAAAAGAATCTCTTAATAATTTTGTAGCTTCAATAGTTTCTTTAACAGAATGTCCACGATTTATTTTTGTTAAAACATCATCATAAATTGTTTGTACTCCTAATTCAACTCTTGTACAACCTAATTTTAACATTTCATCAATTTCTTTTTTATTACAATAATCTGGCCTTGTTTCAATACATAATGCAACACATCTAATTTTAGCTTTTTCATTTCTTAATTGTTCTTTTAATAAATTAGATTTTTTCTTTAGTTTTAGTAATTTTTTATGAATGTTCTTTACTCTATTTTTATCTTTAATATTTCCTGGTAATTCAAAGAAATTCTTAAATTTAATAAAATTAAATTTTCCTTTAACAAAAAATAATTCTGAAAAATCATTTAAAGCTTTAAAAATATAAGTTGTAAATTCTTCTTGGTATTTTATAGGGGTAGAAGGAAAAGTTCCACCCATAATTATTATTTCTATTTTATCAAAATTTTGATTTAGTAAAGTATATTGTTCTAATCTATTAAAAACTTGTAAATAAGGATCATATTTATTTCTAATTGCTCTCATAGTTGCTGGTTCTTTTCCAGTATAAGATTGAGGAACATTACCAAAATAAGAATTCATTCCACCAGGACACATTAAACAAGGACCAATTCCTTTTTTTATATGAGGACATTTATGCGGTTTAGTCATAATTGCAATAGGAGCAACTCCAGAAATGGTTCTTGTTGGTTTAGTAATAATTTCTTTAGGTTTAACAGATAAATAATTTAGTAATTCAATATTAGATGGAGTTTTTTTTAGATTATACTTTTTTGCTAATCTACTCTTAATTAGTTTAAGTGCATTTTCAACATCAGGTTCCATAAATTAATTTACTCAAAACCTTTATATAGTTTATTTTATAAAAATAATTATGAAAAAGAGGGTAGTTAGATCTAAACATTTATTTTTAGGTATTTCTTTATTTATGATTGGTTTATTTTTAGTAATAGCTTTTTTTTCAAAAATAGATTTTCAAGATAAAATTGCTTTAATTCCAATAGAAGGAACAATTGGATTTTCAGATGGATTAGGTAGTGTTGGAGTTTATCCAGAAGATGTTATTTCTGATATAGATAAAGCTAATAAAGATAGTTCAATAAAAGCAATTATTTTAGAAATAAATAGTCCTGGTGGAACAGTTGTTGCTTCTGAAGAAATTGCTAAAGCAGTTAAAAATTCAAAAAAACCTGTTGTTGCATTAATTCATGAAGTTGGAGCTTCAGGTGCTTACTGGATTGCAAGTGCTTCTGATAAAATTGTAGCTTCAGAAATGTCAGTAACTGGAAGTATTGGAGTTATAAGTTCTTATGTTGAATTTTCACAATTAATGGAAAAATATGGAATTACTTACAATGATTTGAAAGCAGGAAAATACAAAGACATAGGAAGTCCTTACAAAGAATTAACTGCTGAAGAAAAAACAATTTTAGAAAGTGTAGTAAATAAAATTTATGATCATTTTGTTAAACAAGTTTCAATTAATAGAAATATTTCTGAAGCAAAAGTTAGAGAATTAGCAACAGGAATGATTTATCTTGGAAATGATGCAAAAGAATTTGGTTTAATTGATGTTATTGGAGATAAAAATAAAGCAGTAGAAATAGCTAAAGAATTAGCAGGAATTAAAAAAGCAGATTTAGTAAAATATGAAAAAGAAATTACTTTAGTTGATATATTTGGTAAATTATCTACTAATGCATTTTATTTTATGGGTAAGGGAATTGGAAGTGAATTTTCTCCTTCTTTAATTAAACAATTTCAATTTACAGCTTAATTATTTACTTTTAGTATCTTTTTAAAAAAACTAATTACTTATAAAAAACAATAGATTTATATATTAATACCGTATTAATACCATATTAACATGGTAAAAGCAATAATTGACATCCCAAATTCAACAAATCATATACTTAATATTATAAAAGCAAAATATAATCTAAAAGATAAATCTGCAGCAATTTCTAAATTAGCAGAACTAGTACAAGAAGAAATTTTAGAAATTAGTTTAAAACCAGAAGTAAAAGAAGAAATACAAATAGATGCTAGAGACTATATTCAGTAATAATAAGTAATAATAAATATAAATATTTATATAACTGTTTTTATAATAATTTATTAAAAATGATAAATTATCAAAGAGCAATTAAAGCATGTAATTTATGTCATGAATACAGTTCTATAATTAATAGAAATATGAAAGGATTTGTTGATAATGTAAAAGATGAATATGTTGATAAAGCAATTAAGTATATGCCATTAAGAGATAATGCTACTTTTGAAGCTATGAGAGCATTAGAACTAAGTGATAATCTTATTGTTAAAGAGTGTTTAAATGCTTGTGTTAAATGTGATTGTTCTAAACCCTCTATAGCAAAAATTATACAAGATCCAAAAAATGAAAAATTTTTAGTATAATTTATAATATAATAACTTATTTAAACTAATTTTACATTCTAATATTTGCAGGCTAGGTTGGGAGGTTAGCCCTCTCCTGTTACTGTACACGGGCTTCATGCAGAACCGAAGTTTGAAAGGCGGTATAAACTTCAAGTACTAGTCTTGATCTGTACTATGAGGTTCTGTCTCAATTGGTTAGTATTAATGAGAACCATGTGAGGTTAGGAATAAAGCAACATTAATCATTAGTACTGGCGCTTTTGGGGTCGCAGAGCTGAGGAAGGATTAAGGTTAACTATTACTTGTTTTTATGCTCACTTTTGAACACGCCTGCGCTTTATCCTAAAGGAGGAAAAATGAAAAGATTAACAAGATCAAAAAATAAAATGATTGCTGGTGTTTGTGCTGGTTTTGCAGAATATTATGGAATAGATCCAACACTAGTTAGAGTAATATTTGCAGGAATTACAATTCTTAGTATGGGAACAGGAATATTAATTTATTTAGCAGCATGGTTATTAATGCCAAAGAAATAATTATTTTTTTTCATAACTTTCATAAATTGGGGGATTTATAAGAACATTTAATTTAGTTTCAGGCATACCCGATATTATAGGTCCTTCAAAAGAAATAGTTTCGTAAGCTCTTGGATTTATAGTAATTTTTATTTTTTCTATATTTTTCCAGTAATCTTCTTTTGGCAAATATTCTAATTCAATCAATTTATCTGCATTTTTATCTAAATGTAATATTGCTTTTTTACTTGATCTTTTATTCCCTTCTGAATCATATATAAAAATATAGTCTTCTATATCTTCATTAACTAATCTTTCTAATTCATTATATTTTTGTTCTAGAGTTATATCAATATTTAATGAATTTAAAATTACTTCCATAATATATTATCTTTATACTCTTTTTAATAATTACCGTTTTTGTATATATAAGTTAAATTTATATATAATTAATCTAATCTTAATATATGGTGCTTGATTTATTAGAAAGTTTAAGTCCTCTTGAAAGAAAGGTTCTAAAAGCATTAAAAACCCATAAAAAAATACCAGAAATAGAAGCTTCTTCTAAATTATCTGAAACTGAAATTATAAGATCATTACAATTCTTACAAAATAAAAATATTGTTAAATTAACTAAAGATGAAAAAGAAGTTGTATTTTTAGATAAAAATGGATTGAAATATGCTAAAGATAAATTACCTGAAAGAAAATTCTTAGAATCTATTAAAACTAATCCATTAAGTTTAGATGAAATAAGAAAAATTTCTAAATTAGATGAAGATGAATTAAAAATTTCCTTAGGTGTACTAAAAGGAAAATTAGCTATTCAATTAGGTGCAAAGATATCAATTACAGAACAAGGAAAAAAGATACTAGATAATGAAACTTACGAAGAAAGTTTTTTACATAAATTATCAAATGGCACAATTAATATTGAATTATTAAGTGATAAAGAAAAATATGCTTTACAAGAATTAAAAAAGAGAAAAGAAATACTAAAAGTAGAAAAAATAAAAAATATTGAAATAGAATTAACTTCTATAGGAAAAGAATTAGTAAATAAAAATTTAGATGCAGATTTAATTGAAGTTTTAGATTCTAGTTTATTAAAAAGTGGTGCTTGGAAAAATAAAAAATTCAGAAGATATGATATTAATTCAGATTTACCAAGAATTTATGGTGGAAAAAGACATTTTGTAAATGAAGCTCGTTCTTATATTAAAAAAATATGGTTTGATATGGGATTTAAAGAAATGTCTGGTAATTTAGTACAACCTTCTTTTTGGAATTTTGATGCTTTATTCGTTCCTCAAGATCATCCAGCAAGAGAAATGCAAGATACATTTTTCGTTGAAGGTAAAGCAGATTTAGATAATAAAGAATTAATTTCAAGAGTAAAAGCAACTCATGAAAATGGATGGACAACTGGAAGTAAGGGTTGGAATTATCAATGGAATTTAGAAGAAGCAAGAAAATTAGTTTTAAGAAC
>JAQUND010000079.1 GCA_028717785.1 Candidatus Nanoarchaeia archaeon
ATGTTCCAAAACCAGAATCAAGATTTGCTATTGTTGATGGCAAAGAATTGATGTTTATGGCTTTGAATGATGAAGAAGTTCATCCAAGTTACGATGTTGGAATTTGGGTAAATACACCTTATTTCGCTAATGCACTTCAAAATATGTTTGAAGCAACATGGAATAAGTTAGAAGATCATTCTAAAGCAGCAGCAAAAATCAAATAGATTTTTGTTTTTTTTCTTTATTTATTTTTATATATTTTTGTTAACTTAACACTTCTCTCTTTTACAATCTGTGTTTTTAATGGTTTTAATTTAGCTGCAACAGTTCCGGGACGAGCTCCAAATCTAGAAATATTTAACACTTCAGGTTTTATTTTTTTAATTAATTCTATAGTTTTATCAAAATCTTCTTCTGTTTCAGTAGGATAACCAACAATAATATCGGTACTAATACTAATATTTTTTATATTCTTTCTAAATTTATTAACAATATTAACAAAATCTTTTATTTTATAATTTCTATTCATTTCTTTTAAAACTTTATCAGAACCAGATTGAACTGGAATATGAATAAATTTGATTACTTTATCATTTTTATATAACTCAATTAATTCATCTATATTTTCAATGTTAGCAGGATTCATCATTCCAATTCTTATTTTAAAATTTCCTTCTATAGAAATAATTTTTTTAAGTAAATTAACTAAATTTGTATTAATATCTTTACCATAATCAGAATTATTTGTAGAACTAATATTAAATAATTTAATTCCTTTCTTTAAATAATTTTTAATTTCATTTAGTATTTCATCTTCAGAATAAGATTGAATATTTCCCTTAGCAAGTTTAGTCCCACAGAACGAACAGTTATTTGTACAACCTGAAGAAATCTGAATAGTAACTATGTCCTTAATTAATTTTGGTAATCCTAGTTTAGATTCTTTTTTCTTACCTAAATAATATCTTACATTATTATTAACTAAATCGTTAACTGCATTCAAAATATTACTAACATTATAAGTATTAACTAAAACAGCTTTAGGAAATGATTTTTTACAATACTCTGTTTCAGATTCAGGCATGCAGCCTGCAATTATTAATTTTTTATTCAAATAAGCATTTTTTAATTGATTTAAAATTTTATTAACAGTAACGGGTTTTACAACGCAAGTTCCAATAATTACGATATCTGATTTATTAATTGAATTAACAATTTCAAAATTATTTTTAATTAAAATTCCTTTTACTATAGATTCATCATCTAGATTAGCTTGGCAGCCATAAAACTTTACAAATATCTTAACCATACTAAATTACAAAATAAATATATTTATAAATAAAACTAATTGAAAATAAAACATGAATTTTGTACCTCAAAAAATATTCTTAACTAAAGGAGTAGGATTTCATAAGGATAAACTGGCTAGTTTTGAATTGGCTTTAAGAAATGCTGGTATTGAAAAATGTAATTTAGTTAATGTTTCTTCAATCTTTCCACCTCAATGTAAAATGGTTACAAAAGAAGAGGGATTGAAAAAATTACATCCAGGTCAAATTACTTTTTGTGTTTTAGCAAGAGAAACAACAAATGAACCAAATAGATTAGTTTCAGCTGCAATTGGGTTAGCAGTTCCTTCAGAACCTGAACAATATGGTTATCTATCAGAACATCATGGTTTTGGTGAAACTGAAAAAAAAGCTGGAGAATATGCTGAAGATTTAGCTGCTACAATGTTAGCAACAACTCTTGGAATAGAATTTAATGAAGATGCAGCTTGGGATGAAAGAGAACAGGTATACAAGGCTAGTGGGAAGGTTTTTAAAACAAAAAACATCTGTCAATCAGCAGAAGCAGATAAAGATGGTAAGTGGACAACTGTAGTTGCTGTAGCCGTATTTATCCCAGCAGAAGAAAATGGAACCCATTCAACCGATAAAAATAACTAAAGGAATGAAAGTAACTGAGTTAGTTAATTCTTTGTCAAATTGTGGATTTAATGCAAATAAAATTTCTAAAGCCGTTGATATTTTAAAAGAAGCTAAAAAAGAAAAGTGTACTGTATTTTTTGGATTTGCTGGAGCAATGGTACCAGCTGGAATGAAACAAGTAGTTATTGATATGATCAATGATAATACAATTAATGTTTTAGTTACAACTGGTGCTAATATGACTCATGATTTAATTGAAGCATTAGGACATAAACATTACCAAGGAAATGCAAATATTAATGATGCTGAATTACATAAAAAAAATATAGATAGAATTTATGATGTTTTTATGAAATCTGAAGTTTATCAAGATTTAGAAGTATTTTTTGATAAAAATTTTGATAGTTTAAAAGATAAAACAACAATAAAAGAATTTTTATGGGAAATTGGAAAAATAATAAATAAAAATGATTGTATTTTAACCGCTTGTTACAAGAAAAAAGTTCCAGTATTTTGTCCTGCTTTAAGTGATTCTGGAATTGGATTAATGATTTGGAATAATTTAGTTAAAAATAAAAAAATTAGTTTTAATGAATTTGAAGATCTAAAAGAAATGTTAGATTTAGCTTGGACAGAAAAGAAAAAAGCAATTTTATACGTTGGTGGTGGAGTTCCTAAAAATTATATTCAACAAGCAATGCAATTTTCAAGTCCTGCATTATATGGAATACAAATAACAACTGATAGACCTGAATATGGTGGTTCTTCTGGAGCAGAATTAAAAGAAGGAATTTCTTGGGGTAAAATGAGCGAGAAAGGAAAATTTGTTAATGTTTATTGTGATGCAACAATTGCTTTACCTATAATTTATGCTGGTTTTAAAGGATAGATTTTTAAATAAAAGATAACTAGATTAATTATAAAGAGGTAGGAAACCTCTAGATTTCTAGAGTTAAAATAAAAATGAAAAATAATATTATTGGTATTGTACCAAATAAAAATGAAAAAAAGATAAAAGAAGGAATCAAATTAAATAGAAATTTAGTACATAATTGTGAATTCGCACTAATTGATTACCATAATTTATTATTAAAAACTTCATTAGAAAATGAATTATATGATTTAATTATCTTTTATAACATTGTTGAAAATACAAATAATAATATTTGTGTTGCTTCTTATGAAATAAGAAATAAATTTGATACTTTATTTTTAATACCATTTAATCCTGCAGGAGAAATAATGCATAATAGGGATGTGATTCTAGAAAAATTATATTTAAAAACATTATTAGAATCAAATATAAATGGAATTGTACTTACAGATTCAACTGATGAATCTTTTTTAATGAATATAGTTAGAGATATGATTGCTGGAAAAGAGGAATATTCTAAAATAAAACATAAAATTAAAGATCAAAGAGATTTTCTTGTTTACAAACCAGATTTTACTGAACAAGGTTATAAAGATCAAATATAATAATAATTACCTGTTTGTCTTTGTTCTCTATCTAATTGTGATCCTAATTTATTTATTCTTGGTCTATTAGTTGAAGGATCTTTTCTATAAGTAATATCTAACATTTTTAAAATTTTATTCATTCCTTCTCTTTTTGTTAGAACTTCATTAACTAATCCTTTTTTACCTGGAACCCCTTCAAAAACTAACATAGAATCAGCTAAATGATCTATGAATTGAATATCGTGATCTACAACTATAGCAGTTATTTCTTTTTTAATTACAAATTCTTTTATTACTTCAGCAACATTTAATCTATCTTCAACATCAATAAACGCTGAAGGTTCGTCCATTAAAACTAATTTTGTATTTCCAGATAAATTTGCAGCAATATGAACTTTTTGTAATTCACCACCAGATAAATCTTTTAAATTATTCATTAAAATTGCTTGAATATTTAATTTTTTTAAAATATTTTGTTCATACCATCCAGAAGAAAATTCAGCGCCTGCTTTTTCTTTTAAATAATCTATAACTTTTTTATCCATTGATTCAAGAGATTGTTTTTTATAAGAAATATCTTTAATTTCAACTTTATTTGTATCAGAATCAAGATTACCTGAAAGTAAATTTAAGAATGTACTTTTACCAAGGCCATTTGCACCCATAATACATAATACTTCTCCTTTATGTAATTCCAATTGATTAACATTTAAAGAAAAATTACTAAATTTTTTTGATAATTCTGGAATTTCAAATAATACTTCTTCACTAAAGGTTTTTCCTAAACTTGAATCAAAGAATTTAATTTGATAATCTCTAAATCTTATATTTTCACTATCTAATTTACCTTCTAAATATTCATTAATTCCACGTCTAACTGATTTAGACTGAGAAAAGATACCATAACAACTTGGTTCTCCGTAAACAATTTGTATTTCATCAGAAATATAATCTAATGTAGCAAGATCATGTTCAATAACTATTACAGCTGCATTTTCTGTTTCAACAATTTCACGTATTAATTTAGCTATTTTTATTCTATAAGTAATATCTAAGAAAGATGAAGGTTCATCAAAATAATAAACATCAGCTTTTTTTATTGCTGCTGCAATAATTGCAACTCTTTGTAATTCTCCACCAGATAATTGTCCAAATTCTCTATCTTTTATATTATCTATTTCTAATTCTTTAATTAATTTTGATAGTATATTACGTTCATCAATATTTTTTAATAAATCAATTACTTTTCCTTTAAACACTTCTGGAAGTAATTCTATTCTTTGGGGTTTATAAGAAATTTTTATTTTTTTACTAAATAGTTTTGTAAAGTAATCAGCTAACCAACTTGTTGAGTATTTTTTAATTAGATCTTCATTTGAAGGAGGATTATTATAATTTCCTAGATTAGGCTTAATATTTCCAGCTAAAATACCAAGAGCAGTTGATTTACCTATTCCATTTCTTCCTATTATCCCAATAATTGTATTCTTTTTAACAAATGGCAAGGAAAATAATTCAAATGCATTTTCTCCATATCTATGAATTGGATCTTCTTTTAATTCTTCAGGAAGATTTAAAACTGAAATTGCTTGATAAGGACATCTATGAGCACATATTCCACAACCATTACATAAAAGTTCATCTATTCTTGCTTTAGTACTTACTTCTGTAATACAATCTCTTTCTGCTCTATTTATGGGACATACTGTTGCACAAAGGAAATTACATTTATTTAAATTACATTTATCCTTCTTGATTATTGCTATTCTTGTCATTTAAAATTTCTTAATAATAATCTTTATATAAGTTTTTATTAATGGATATATATGGTAAAATGCTCAAAATGTGGTAAAAACATAGAAACTACTTTTCTAGAAAAATTCCAAGGAACATTTATTGGAAAGTACAAAAAGAAAAAAGCAATTTGTAGTAATTGTCAAAAAGAATAATCCTGCCTCTGTAGCTCAGTCTGGTAGAGTAGCGCTTTCGTAAAGCGAAGATCGCAGGTCCAAATCCTGCCTGAGGCTTTAAACTAATTTATTAAGAAGAGATAGTACTTGTTTTTATTACCAAATAATTTGCAATTAAGATTAATATTCCACCAATTATTATATTTATTGTTAATGCTTGATTTAAAAATATTGTAGCTAAAATAGAACCTACTACAGGTTCTAATAACAGGATTATACCTGCATCCACTGTTGAAACTTTTTTTGTCCCTTTATAATATAATATGTGACTAATTACCTCTAAAAATAATGAAAATAAAATTAAATAAAACCAAATAGATAAAGAAAAATTAAAGGAAAAATTAACAATTGAAGGATTCTTTGTAAAAATTAATAATAAGGGGTAAAATAATAAGAAAAAAAATGTAGTTAAAGTTGCATTTAAAAATTTTATTGTGATAGGTGGACTTTTTCTTTTACTTATTACACTTCCAAGAACAACCCAACTTGATAATCCTATTCCACCAATAAGGGCTATAATAACTCCAATCCAACTTTTTATTTGTCCTGCATTAAAAGGATTAACTAAAATAACCATTCCAATAAGAACTAGTATACATGCAATAATTTTTATTTTTGTTAATTTCTCTTTTAAAAACAATTCTCCAATAATAATTGTCCATAAGGGTTGTGTATAAAGTAATAATACAACTATTGCAACTGGAACACCCAAAATAATTGCCCCATATTGAGAAAAAACAGTAACTGCTGTTCCCAACCCATAAAGAATCATTAACCAACTTAGCCATTTTTTAGGTCTTAAATTTTTATTAAAAAGTACAAAAGGAAGAAGTATTATTATCACTAATAATTGAGTTATAAGCGAAAATTGAAATAAAGATAAACCTAAATTAAAAAAAATTTGACCTCCAAAAACCAAAAATCCAGACAATATTCCAGTTATAATAACAAATAAATATTCTTTTTGCATATATTAATTATATTTAATTGAATTTATAAAACTTAGTATATTTACTCAAATAATAGCTATTTTGTTCTTAGATTAGTTATTTAAATATAAAATTATTATTAATACAATGATAAAAATAGGTAATGTCAAATTAGAAAATAATTTAATTCTAGCTCCAATGGTTGGAATAAATGATACTGCATTTAGATTATTATGTAAAAAATACGGTGCTGGTTTAATTTGTACTGAAATGATTAATGCTAATGCTATTTTTAAAAATAATAAAGCAACTATAAATAAATTAGATATTGTTAAAGAAGAAAGACCTATTTCTGTACAATTATTTGGAGCAAATACTGAAATGTTAGAATATGCAGCGAAAGTAGTAGAAAAAGATGCAGATATAATTGATTTAAATTTTGGATGTCCCGATACTAAAGTTCTAAAACAAGGAGCTGGAGCAGCTTTACTAAAAAGACCAAAGAAAATTGAAGAAATTGTAAAAGCAGTTGTAAAAAAAGTAAATATTCCTGTAACAGCTAAAATTAGAATTGGAATTAACAAACCGGATTTAGGATTAAAATTAGCTAAACTAATTGAAAATGCTGGAGCTTCTGCAATAGCTGTACATGGAAGAACTTCTGCTCAAGGTTATAGTGGAAAAGCAAATTGGAATGCAATAAAAGAAATAAAAGAAAATGTAAATATCCCTGTTATTGGTAATGGAGATATCTTTTCTGGGGAAGATGCAGAAAGAATGTTAGAATTAACAAAATGTGATTTTTTAATGATTGGAAGACAAGCAATGATAAATCCTTATATTTTTACAGAAGTTAATAATTATTTAAAAAATAAAAAAGTAATTAAGATTACAAATAAGGATAAAATAAAATTATTTTCTGAATATATTAAATTAGCAGATAAATATGGTTATCCTAAATTTGAATTTGTTAAAAGACATGCTTTAAACTTTAGTAAGGGTATAAGAAATTCTGTAAAATTAAGAACTAATATATG
>JAQUND010000080.1 GCA_028717785.1 Candidatus Nanoarchaeia archaeon
AAATGGATCCTTGGGATATTGATATCTCGATACTAACAAAAAGATATCTTGAAACACTAAAAACAATAAAAGAGGAACATTTTTTTATATCAGGTAAAGTCGTACTAGCTGCAGCTATATTATTAAAAATAAAATCTGAAAAATTACTAACTGAAAATATTGCTAATTTAGATCAACATTTATTCTCTCAAGGTGAAACAGAAGAATATAATGATTTTGATGAAAATTTAGAAAAAATAAAATTACTTGATACTCCAAAATTAACCATTAATACTCCATTAGCAAGAAAAAGAAAAGTTTCTTTAAATGATTTGATGGGTGCTTTACAAAGAGCTTTAGAAGTAGATAAAAGAAGAACTTTAAAAAAATTAAGAGAAGAAGAGCATTTGTCTAGAGTAAAAATACCTGAAAAAGGCATTGACATTTCAATATTAATTAAAGATCTTTATACTAAAATACTTGGTTTCTTTAGTAAAAAACCTACACTAACTTTTTCTGAATTAGTTGGAACTGATAAAAAAGAAGATAAAATAATGACTTTTATTCCAATGTTACATTTAGTTAATAATGGAAAAATAGATATAGATCAAAAAGAACATTTTGGTGAAATAGATATTTCAAAATTATGAAAAAAGTTATAACTTGGGGTAAATTTGATAGATTACATAAAGGACATATTTCTTTTTTAAAAAATGCTAAAAAGTTAGGTATATTATATGTTATTATTGTTTCTAGCAAATCTAAATGTTATAAAAATTGTATTAAAAATTCAGATTTAATAAGAAAGAAAAATTTACTAAAATTAAAATTTATAGAAGATGTTTTCATTACTAAATCTTTTAATGAAGGAATAAAATATATTATTAAATTAAGTCCGGATATTTATGTATTTGGACATGATCAAAAAGTAAGTAAAATTAAAAATTATTTATCTAAAAATAAGTGTTTTCCTAAATATAAAAGATTAAAAGTTTATAATAAAGGAATACATAATAAAGATTTATTTTAATTTGTAATTACTCAATAGTAATATTTAAATACTAATCAATACAATTTAGGTTATGAAAGAATTACATATAATTGTTCATGAAGAGGCAGTAGAAGCTTATGCTGATTTAGGTTTATCTACTGCAAAAGAAGTATTAAAAAAACTTCAAGAAATTAAATCCTCCCAAAATTATTTAGAAATATCTGAGTTTAAAAATCCAAATAAATTACATTCTGATATGCCTAATCCTTCAGAAGATTTAGAAATAATTGTCTCTGGAGGTTATACAAAAACTTGTTGTACTATGCAATTATTTGCATTAAAAAAAGCAGGTTACAATGCTAGATTTCATCCTACTGCTTGTTGTCCTGGACAAGGATCACTTGGTTCAATAATGATGAAAGAAATTTTAGAAGAATACCCAAATTTTTTTGAAGGTCTCCTAAGTTTACGTTAAAAAATCTATTTTAATTTCTTTATAATTCCAGTTAAAGCAAAATAAGATTCTTTTCCAGTTTTCATATCTCTTAATTTGAATTTTTTCTTCTTAATTTCTTCTTTTCCAACAAAGATTACATTTTGTATATTATAAGAATTAGCATATTCCATTGCTTTTGATATTTTACCAAACATTATACTACAAGAAATATTACTTTCACGTAATTTTTTAATTAAATTAATAGATTCTTTATCTTCATTAAGGGAAATAATTAAAACTTTTGTTGGTTCTGGTTTAATATCAACAATTTCTGAAATTCTATCAAGACCAAAGGAAATACCCACCGCTGGAATTTCTCTATTCAAGTACTTTCCAACTACTTTATCATATCTTCCACCAGCAGTTATTGTAAATTTAGCTTTTTCACTTTTAATTTCCCATACATTTCCAGTATAATAAGAAAAACCACGAGCTAAACTTGGAATAAATTCAACTTTAATCTTATAATTATTACATAAATTCATTAATTCTTTTAATTCAGAAGCCCCTTCAAAATTATTCTTAACAAAGTAATCTATATCTTTTTTAAATAATAAAAATAATTTATCTGTTTTTTCTTTATTTGCTAATTTAGAAATATTATTTTTAACTTCTTCTAAAGGTAATTTATCTAGTTTATCTACTTCTCTTATTACTGAACTAATTTCACTAATATTCAAACTTTTAATAATAGAATTTAGTAATTTTCTGTTATTTATTTTTATATTAACTTTAATTTTTAATTCATTAAAAATATCATTTGCTAGAGCTAAACATTCAGCATCTGCACTAATATTTGAATCCCCTATTATGTCAACATCACATTGAGTAAATTCTCTATATCTTCCAGGTTTAGCAGGTTCATCTCTAAAAACACTTCCAATTTGATATCTTTTAAAAGGTAATTTAATTGTAGAATTTTCTTTAAAGATTCTTGCTAATTGTCCTGTAAATTCATATCTTAAAGCAAGTTTTCTTTGTCCTTTATCTTGTAATTTAAATATATCAGAAACAACTTCATCTTCTGAAGATTTTAGTAATTCTTCGTATTCAATAGAAGGAGTTTCAATAGGAGAAAAACCATAAAGAATAAATTTATTTTCAATTATTTCTTTTAATTTCTTTCTTTTAAGCGCTTCAAGACTTAAAATATCTCTAAAACCCTTAACTGTCTCTATCACCATCTTGTTAATTAGAATAAATGGAATTATTTAAATATATTTATTAGTAAAATAGAAATTATATTATGATTATGTAATCACTTTAAAGTAGATTTAAAAGAAAAGATTTAAATATGGCTATTTTTTATTAAAAATATGATACCTCAAAAAAAATTTGATTCTATAAATTCTCCAGTACAAATAAATGTTTGGATAACTTATAATCCAATTTACCAAAAAGAGATTTATTATTATGGATTTTTAAATGAAGATAATCGTAAAATATTGGGATATAGTCAAGATAATATTGAAGGAGATTTTATAAAAAATTTAATTGAAAATGGAGATATATTTTTTAATTATATTGAAAATTGGAGAAAAAAAGTACCAATAATAAACGAAATTCCTAGAAAAGAAATAATTACAGACAATTTTATTCCTGAAAAATATAAAGGAAAATATTATCAAAAGATATTAGAACCTTCTGATTTAGAAAAATTAACTAATTTAATAAGAGAAATTTAAAGAATAATAAATGGAGTGGCCGCCGAGATTTGAACTCGGGCGATAACCTGTCTGCAGAATATTCCACAGGGTTTCACATTATAATTCAAGATGAATTAATACTATGTGCTACCAGGCTACACCACGGCCACCATAAGAATTAGAACTAAAAGTCACAATATAAATCTTACTTTTCATATTTTTTAGTTTTTTTATAATAATAAATTAAGAAAAAACAAGCTGTTATAGAACCAAGTAAATTAAAAACTAAATCAAATGCATTATTCAAATAATCTCCAACTTGACTTCCAGCATTCAAAAATATAACCGCAAATAACTCAAATATTTCATTTAAAGCACCTATTCCTATAGTTATAAATACTAATACTAAAGATAAAAAAAACCTATTATATTTTATTTTATCATCTAAATAAGGAGACAATAGATTATAAGCAATAAAAGTTGTAACAAAATAACCTATAAAATGAACTAAATTATCATACCTTATTAAATTTTCAATTATCCAAATATCATATAACCTTATCCCATTAAAAAATAAATGACCTCCAAGAGTATGTAAAACTGAAATTAATATTAATCCAACAATTAAACTGCTAGTTAATCTAATGTGTTTATAATATAAAACAACTATTACAGTTAAAAGAAACATAATAAATGAATAAAATAAAAATTCATAATTATTATCAATAAATGAAGCAATTATAAAAGCAAATGCGTAAATTACAAGAAAATAACTCATAATTTTTATTCTAGTTTCTTCATTCATTTTTTAAATCCGAAGAATCTTAAAAATTTATGTACACCTTTTTGATCTTGTATTTCTTCTTCAAATTGTTTTCCTAAAATATCTGAAGCTAATTTTTTATAAGCCATAGCAGGTTTACTTTTAGGATATAAATTAATAACTGAAGTCTTTTGTTTTATAGAACTTTTAATAAATTCATTTTCTGGAACTATAGCTATTACTTTTTTACCAACTATACTTTCTACTTCAGCTAAACTTAATTCACTTTTAGAATTACTAACTCTTGTTAATACTATTCCACGGATTGGAATTTTTAAACTTTGAGCTAACTTTACTGTTCTTAATGAATCTGTAGCTGAAGCTAAATCTGGATTTGTTACAATTAAAATTTCATCAGAATTTTTTATACTATTAACCACATCTGCACCTAAACCAGGAGCATTATCTACAATTATTAATTCTGAATTTTTTTTTAAATCAAAAAATGCATCTTTTAATTTATCTGGATAAATATCATTTAAATCTTTTAATGCAATACTTGCTGGTAAAACCTTTATACCAGAAGAATGAACATAAACTGCTTCTGTTACATGATTTCTACCTTTTAGAACATCATTTAGAGTTATAGGAATTTTGGAAAATCCTAAATTTAATCCAAGATTTGGGGCTGTTAAATTAGCATCAAAAAGAGTAACATCTTTACCGTGTTCCATTAAAGCCATACCTAAATTTATGGCAGTACAGGTTTTACCTGTTCCTCCTTTTCCTGAACAAACTGATATGATATAAGTCATTATAAATATTTTTCAACAAATCTTATGAATTCTTTTGTTGTTTCAAAATATTGTTTTAACACATCAACAGTTATTTCTATTGGTTTTTTTTCTGTTGTAATTAAAGTAATATTCTTTTTATATTCCTCTCTACTTGTGTATTCACATTTAACTATTTTTTTAAATAATTTATATTGTTTAATAAAAGATTTAGCACCTTTAATATGTTTATCTACAAATTCTGCTCTTTCCATAGGAGAAGCAGGAACATGTTTTATTTTTTTATCTTTTTCTAATTTTTTTAATAATGCTAAAATACAATAGTCATAAGATGACATTAACTTTTTAATAACATTTAAGATAACATCACAAGTTCTTGCGTATCTCATACTGATAAAAATTAAATGATCTGCTCTTCTAATTTCGTTTTTTGCTTCTTCTAGTGCTTCTAACATCGTATTGCCATATCTACCTTAGCTATAAACTTTTTTGTTCTAGCTAAATACAATTTTATTGAAGGAATATCAAAAGTTTTCATTTTAAATGTAGGAGAACACATAATTACCTTATTACTTCTTATAAATTCCATATTACTTTCCTTATGACAGTTTAATATTGTTTTAATTTCTTGTATTAATTCTAAATCATCAATATTAAAATTATATCTTGAAGCACATTTTTCTTTAAAAACTGAAAATTTATTTTCAAAATTATCTGTTAAGGGATTTATTCTTTTATAATATCTATCAAATTGTAAAACTGCTTCCATTCCATCCATAACGCAAGAATGTAGATTTTGAGTTATTGTTAAAACAATTTTTACATCTTTTACTAAAGGATAAGTCATATAAGTTAAATGATCTGCTGCATTTAATGATTTTTTTGCTGATAATAATAACTCGTCGTGCTTTTCCATAAGTTTTTCCATGCCTATTTTAAGAAGTAAAGCATATTTATTAATATTTTGAAAGTTTATTTTTTAAGATCTAGTATGGTTTTTGCTATATCACCATTATTTTTCTCTAATAAACTCTTAACTTTTTCTTTAGAAGCTTTAGTTTGTTCCATAATCATTTCAACATCTTCTTCATTAAATGCTGATTCTTGAACTATTTCTCCTGAAATTTGAAAAGAAACTTGACCAGCCATATCTACTTTTGTTACACTTGGATTTTCAATTATTATTTTTTTATTATCTGTTGTTTCAATAATTACTCTAGAAGCACCTATTTCATCTTGCTTAATTCCAAGTTTCTTCATCGCCATTTTCACCATTCTGGGATCCATGCCGGGCATCATATTAGAAATAAGTAATTAAGTTATATATAAAATTGTTGTTTATAACATAGAAATATATTTTGTAGCAACAAGAAAAACAGGAACTGCTTGTTTTAATGAATAAATATTATGACTCACATATTGATATACTTCTTCATCTAAATCAAAACCAGCAACACCATTAAGACCTATATTTCTTAAACCTAATTTATCATCCCAATTTAATCTTAAATCTACATTTAAAATAGAAATTAAATCTTCACTATATTTAGTTACTTCTTCTTTTCCATTATTTTTGTAAAAATTAGGAATAAATTTTAAATATTCTTTAGGTAATCTCACTATTGGAGCAGCCATTCCATCTAAAATATCTATTTTTGGATAATATATATTAACCATAAAATAACTAACTAAGAAATAAATATAAATCTATCCAAATAATTTGGTTTTATGTAAATAAATTTCAAAAAGAATAAATACAACAATGAAAATTACAACATACATAGGTTTTAATGATATTCTAGATCTGTACTCATCAAAATATCTAATTAATCCACCACCAGAACTTGGTAATTGAACTCTATCATCTGCCATATCTTTTTAATTTATTAACAATATAAAAAGCTTATGGTTAAGATATAGAACTAAGTTTCAGAACATTTATATACTGTAGTATATAGGTTGTATAATATGAAAAATAGAAATGTAGGATTCTTAATTATTGGATTGGCATTAATAATTGGTATTATAGTATTCTTATTTAATAATGCTATGACTACAATAGTTAGTACTTCATGTTCTCATGGTCCTAGTTGTACTATGTATGATACAATAGAAACTCAAACTTACATATCTATTGCTATTATAGGTTTAATATTTATTATAGGTTTATTTTTTGTATTTGCTAAAGAAGCTGAAAAAATAATTTTAAAGACTAGAACTATTAAAGCTAAAAGAAAAGAAGTAGATACTTCTAAATTAGAAGCCGATGAAAGAAATGTAGTTAAATTATTACAAGCAGAAAATGGAGCAATATTCCAATCTACTTTAAAGGAAAAATTAAATCTAGGAAAAGTAGGTATGACAAGATTACTTGATAAATTAGAAGCAAAACAAATTATAGAAAGAAAAAGACGTGGAATGAATAATATAGTTGTTCTTAAGTGAAACTAGTTACACCAAACGGTATATAACTAAGTTTAATATCAAAAAGTTATGAAAAAAACATTTCAAATAAAAGGAATGCA
>JAQUND010000081.1 GCA_028717785.1 Candidatus Nanoarchaeia archaeon
AAATGGAGCTAAAATAATAGGTATAAATGAATCTATTAAAACTACAGGAAATTGCATTTATTGTAATAAAAAAGCTAAATATACTGTTTATATTTCAAAAACTTATTAAAATAAATTTTTAAACCATGAAAGAATTTTTGCGTAAAATGGAACACCCATTACATTTGTTAAAAAAGTTTTATCTGAAGAATATTTGTAACCATTTTCATCTTCATAAGATATTATTATACTTGATTTATCTTTTGAATAAAAATATTTTCCTGGTAAAGAAATTAACATGGATTCTTCTCCACTAAATGAATCTAATTTATAAAACTCATTTCCATTTAAAGAAAATACAATATGTTTAACTGGAGCATCTGAATTTAAATTAAATTTCAAATCTACAATTCCGTTATAAACAATTAAATCTGGATATTCTAAATTGGATATTCTTAAATTTGGATCTGTTAAAGATTTAACCGTAAAGAAATCTTGATAATTTATTTTATCATTATAAGCTTTTATTTCTAATTGTTTATTCCCATCTAAATTTTCAAATTTAATATTTTTTGATTCTGAAATACTTAATGTAACCATTTGACAATTATTATCAATACAAACACTTAACCCATTTAGTATACTATTACCTATATTTTTAACATTACAAATTAAAGAAACAGTTTCGTAATCATAATAACTAGCTTTTTCTGGTTTACAATTAATGTTTACATTATCCGAATAAGTTAATTGTTCTATTTGTTGATATTCCTTTATTTTTTTATTTGCTTCATCTAAATTAAAAATATCATAATCTTTAGAGTATTCTATTTTAGCTGATTCTAAATTTCCAAATGAATCTATAACTTCAAATATAGTTGTGTATAAATAATTTTCATTAATATCTTCGGGTATTTTTAAAATCCAAAATAAACTTTTTTCTTGATTTGATTTCAATAAAACGGTTTTAATATTATCCTCTGTTAATGCTGGTGCTTTTCTAACTTTTACTTGTAAAGGAACATAATAAGGAGCAAGATTTTCTACTTTTACACGAATAGGAACATAACTTCCAGGACCAACTTTATTAGTTAAAACTTCTAAATCCATATTAACTAAATCTGATCTTTGTTCTGATTTAGCAACTAAATTTGTATATATATTTAATTTAGTATCTCCAAATTGAGAATTATGCATAGACCCTGATAAAGTTAAAGAAGGAGTTACAGAATCAACACTATAATCTAAAATAATATGACTTGGATCTATCCATCCATATTGTTGATATGTAACATCAAAAGGAATCCATCCATAATTAGGGAAATAAACCTCTGCCCACCCATGATTTCCCCATTTATCATCAATATTTGAATAAACAACCCCAGAAACAAATCTTGCAGGAACTCCAACTGAACGACACATAGAAATAAATAAATTAGTTATTTCATCGCAAACACCTCTTTTATTTACAAAAACCCAACTTGATTTTTGTACTGCTTCAGCTGTTAAAGTAGATAAATTATATTGAACATTTTTTGCAGTCCAATCAGCCAATTTGTAAACTGCGCTGTATAAATCATCTTCCCCTGAAACTAATTCATTTGCTTGGTTTTTTATATCATCATTAAGGTCTATATACTCAGCGGGTTGGGTATAAGGCAAAAAAGTATAATTTATATTCTGTATTGGAAAAGGAATTTTTTTATCTATTTTTGGAACTTCATTTTTTACATGAATATTAGCAGTTAAACCCATTTTAACTGAATTAGAAACTTCATTCCATTGGTATATTATTTTATCGGAAGTTAATTGAACTACTGCAGTGGGATCTGAAATATAAGTTAAATTAGAAACTCTTTGCATTTCTGTTTGTATTGGATAAATTGATAATTCAGCAATTAAAGAATTAGTAGTTGGATTTTCTCCATTTGAAACTAAATTAATATTTGAATTTATTGAAAAAGCCATATCAACCCAATTGTAAGAAATAAAATCTTCAGAAGCGCAAACTAAAGGAATTAATAATAAGATAAATAATACTATTTTTTTAATTTCTCCATCACCTCTAAATATTCCAGTAATTTTTCTTTTATATTGCTTTCTATTTCTATATTTTTAAGTTTTTGTAATTGATTAACATCTGTTAGTGTACTTATAAAAGTTCTACCTGATTTTTTAACTTCTTCTTCGAATATTCTTGCTTTTTTTGAATTAAATAATTTAGTTGCTGGAAATTTAGTTATTGCATTTGAACCTGCTTTTAGTAAAGATGAAATTTCATTTACTCTATTAGCAGTTGTTCCTGTAATTATTTCTAATTTAGGAAAATTAATTCTTGTATTTGCTATCCATTTAATATATTCTTCTGTACTTGGTCCTTTTGTGTATATTGTTCCTGTTACAGGTTTTAAAGCATAAAAAGTAATTCTATCTAATTTATGTTCTTTTATAAAATCAAATAATAAATCCATATCAGAATCTTTTTCTCCTAATCCTATAACAATAGTTGCACTTTTCTTTAATCCTTTTGCTGATTTTAACATATCTTTGTATTTATCTAATGGTTTATTAGGACAAATTTTTTCATGTAATTCTGGATTAATAGTTTCTATAGAAGCTACAATTCCTTCTGTATATGGTTTTAGTAATTCAAAATCTTCTTGTTTTAAAACTCCTAAATTTAACCACAATTTATCTTGATATATTTCAGAAACTTTCTTTGTTATTTCAACTAATTTTTCTATTGGATAAATATTATAACCGCCTGTTAAGAATTCAATTCTCCAATTCAAATGTTTAGCTAGTAATGCTTCAACATATATTGATTTAGGTGTTCTTCTTGCATTTTCTATACTTTTAATATTATTTTTTATTGTAGATCTATAACAGAATTTACAAGTTCCTATATCACAATACCAACTAATAAAAATACACTTTCCAAACCAAGTTGTATTTGGAAAATTTTTGTTATAGACTTCGTTTGCTTGTTCTAAAATATTCATTCTATCTGGTTTTTTATATTATCTATAAAAGTCTGAAAATCATCTTTTGAAACATTACCACCTGCAGCATGATCATGACCACCACCATAACCTTTTACATTAATTAAAGCTTTTTCTATTATTGGAGGTAGTATTAATTTAGCAGACCTAAAACTTAATTTTACTTCATCTCCCTTTTCTCTACCAATAATAATTAATTTGTCTGGATTTTTATATAATAATTCATTAGATAATTCTGCAGTAAAACTCATTTTAACACTTGGATATAAAAATAATAAAATCTTTTTACTTATTACTGCTTTTTGTGCTTGTTGTAATAATTCATCATATTGTTTCTTAACTCTTAAATATCTATTATACAAGAATTTTCCTTTTGAAGTTGTTTGATCTAGTATTTCGTAGGGATCTTTTAATTTTAAAATCACAGCTATATTTTTTCTGATATCTAAAGATTTACCTTTTAATAAAAAGGCAAATACTCTAACTAACTCTCCAAATCTTGATTCAAATAAAATTTTATCTGGAGTTTTTTGTTTATCTATTAAATTGGGATAATTTTTCTTAAATTCTTCTAAAAAGTCGGGAACATACCAATCAGCTACAGAACCAATTGCAGCTAACCACATTAATTCTTTATTTTTGTAAATATTATAAACCCAGTATGAAGCAGGAGAATTATCTTTTTCATCTTCTTGTCTTGGATTGTAATAATGTACACCCTTACGTTCAACTAAAGGATGATGATCCAGCCATATAATTGGAACATGAATTTGATCTATAAAATCTTGACTTATTATTGGTTTATCAAAAACAAAGATCATATCAGGACTAATTTCTTCTACTTTTTTTAAGTATAATTCATCTAAAACAGGAGAACTTTTAATGATAATTCCTTTAGCATGTTCCTTCATTTTTTTAAAGATTAAATAAGAACATAAACCATCTGGGTCATCATCATATAAAACTAGAGGATTTTCGGACTTTTCTATGTAATCTCTTATCTCTTTAAGCTTCTTCTCTGAAATCATATATTCCAGTATATAAAAAGATTTTTAAACTTTTAGTACTAGGTATTAATAATGAAAGTAATGAATGAAAAAGAGGCTGAAGATTTTCTAGAAAAAAAAGGGTTTAATATCAATAAACGTGGTTTTGCTAGTGATTTAAATAAAACTAAAGAAATAGCTAAAAAAATTGGTTATCCTGTTGTTCTTAAAAACATCAAATTATTACATAAATCTGAAAAAGGTGGAGTAAAATTACAAGTTAATGAAAATAATATTGATAGTGCTTTTAAAGAATTAAAATCTAATGAAATTTTAATACATAAACAAATTGAAGGTAAAGAATTTTTACTGGGTATTAAAAAAGATCCTACTTTTGGTTATGTAATCGCTTTTGGTTTAGGTGGAATTTATACTGAAATTTTAAAAGATGTTAGTTTTAGAATATTTCCAATTGAAAAAAAAGATGCAGAAAAAATGGTTGAAGAATTAAAATTTAAAAAATATTATGAAGCTAGAAATATTAAAGTTAATAAAAGTTTAATTATTAAAAATATTCTTAAATTAAATGATTTAATAAAAAATAATAAAAAAATTGTTGAATTAGATATAAATCCATTAATTGTAAATGAAACTAGTGCTTTAGTTGCAGATGCTAGAATTGTTATGGAATAAAATGGACTGGACAAAAATTATATTTTATATTTTTATATTGATTGCACTATTTATTTATGTAAAACTTTCTCAATTGCAATTTAATGGAGTTAAAATTAAATTAGTTTATAGAATACTATTAGCATTATTCTTTCCTGTAATTTTCTTATTATTTTTACTAATTGGTTCAATTTTAATAGGAATAATATTAACAATATTATTTATTATAGGATTATGGATTTTAATAATTAAATTAAAACATAAGTCAAAAATACCTTCTTTTCTTAAAAAAAGGAAGATTTAAATATTATTTAGCAATTAAAGGATAATATGAAAAGAATTTTATCTCTTGCAGCAATGGAAAAACTTCTTAAAAAAGCAGGAGCTCCAAGAGTAAGTGATGATGCAAAAAAAGCTTTAGCTGAAATTCTTGAAGATTATTCTGCAGAAATTTCTGAAAAAGCAATTAAAATAGCACATCATACAAAAAGAAAAACTATAAAAGCAGACGATATTAAATTAGCACAAAAATGATATCAAAAAGAGCATTGAGATTATTACAAAGAGAACATGGTAAAAAAGATTATATTTCTTCTATAGTTTTATTATTAGTTGGAATTTATTTAGCTGGAACAGAATTTGGTTATATAGATTATAAAATTACATTTTTTTCATTGATTGTATTAATTATGGGAGTATTATTGTTTATTAGAAATATTTCTAGTCATTAAAATGAGTATTTTCGAAGGTATAAGGAATTGGTTTAGCACTAATAAATATGAAACCACTATAAATAATTTAGAAGCAATTGATACAGAAATAGAATTTTTATTAAATGGGATTAATGAAGATCAACAAAATAAATATAAAATTATTAAAGAATTAGAAACTTCTGATGGATTGATTGGACAATTAATTACTAGATTTAATAAAATTAATGATATCGAATTAGAAAAATTAAAAAATAAAAATCCTGAATTAACCCAAAAAATAACAGCAGGTATTTCTAATTTAACTATTTTAAAAAAGAAGATATATAACACACTTAAAAAAGAAAAATTAACTGAACAAGATAAAAAATCAATTTTAATGTCTTTAGATTTTAGTAAAAATATTTTAATTCAACTAAAAGAAAATATAACTCAATTGTTTGCATTAAAAAGAAGGGAATTTGATTTTAGTAAGGCAATAATTTATCCAAAACCCGATTATCCTATGAAAACTGCAGACGGAATTCCAATAAGTAAAATTATAAAATTAGCGAATGGATTTGGATTTACAGTTAGAAAAGGAACTAATCATCTTTTTGAAATTGATTTTAAGGATAGAAAACAACCTTGTGCACTTGCAAAAAATACTGTTTTTGGTACAAATCCCATTAGAAGTTTTACACAAAATACATATAGATCAAAACTAGATATATATGAATTATTAAAAGCAATGTAATTAATTTAAAGAATTTTCTAATTTGAAATTATTAAATTTATAAAATTCTCTTGTTCTTATATTAGAAAATGGTAATAATTGATCAAGAGAAACAGTCTTTGTTTTAGAGTCTTCATAAAATTGTATTGCTTTTACTCTTCTTTTTGGATTAGGAGTAATAATTACTTCATCCTGAATATATTTTGCTATATTAGTAAGTGCTTCATAAGTTATTCTTTTTATCAAACGTTTATCTTTCTGGAATAAATAATAAGGGGTATCCTGAATTGTAGATAAAAGTTTTCTTCTTTCTAATTGATCATATAAACTATCTAATTTCATAATTATATACATTAGATATTATTTATAAATCTTTCTATTTGTTACTACTCTAGAATTACTATATATATTTTATTTTAAATAATATCTACAATTATTACAATAATTAGTTCCTTGTGGGTTTTTCCAACCACATTTTCTACAAAGAGCCCAATTACCTTCAATTCTCATTAATCTTTCAATTTTAGTTTGAACTTCATTTATATGATTATGAGCGCCACTAATATTATTTTGTTCTAATAATTGATTAAGTACATTAAGATTTTTAGCTAATTCATGTTGTTGTATTTTTAAAAGAACAAGCATTGATCTTGAAGTTAATTCTTTAGCTTTGTTAACTTCTCCTTTACTCAATTTAATACGTATAAGTTCTAAATTGGATTTTATTTCTCCTATAACTTCTATAATGTCGTTAATCATGGTTATTTATTGTATAAGAATTATATAAAACTTACTTAGCTCTTCTATTATTAGCTTGTAAACTAGGTCTTATTTTTTCTGCACCAATTCCTTTATGTCTCAAACCTCTGCTTCTCCTTCCTGCAGATGTTAAAGTTCTAAAAACACGACCTCTATTTTTACCTGAACATATCCAACTTATTCTTGAATCAGCTTTAATTTCTGGTCTTTCAGGATCAACTAAAATTACTTCATACC
>JAQUND010000082.1 GCA_028717785.1 Candidatus Nanoarchaeia archaeon
ATGAATGTTATAGTAGGTGGGGGAATTGCAGGCTTAATATGGGCTAAGTATCATACTGACCACTTTATTTTGACAGATCAAGTAGGTGGTCAGATGATTTCTTATTTCGACTTGGGTCCGAGATATCTTCACAATAAATCAAAATATGTCGAGAAGTTCTTAGAAGATTTAGAAGTTCCATTAAAACTTTCAACAATAAGAATTGGTTATCTAGATGATACAGGTTGGATAGATAATCCAGGACCAGAGTTCAGACAAAAATATTTCATGAAGTCAAGAGGGCAGAATGATTTGAAAGGTTTTGATCCAACTGTCCTTAACACAAATATTAAAGAGTTTCAAGTATGCGATGTTGACTTTAAATTATTGATTTCCAAATTGTTTGATCAGTTAGAAGAGCGTATTTATATGGGAAGTATAACTCATATAAATCTTGAAAAACAAATGATTTCAACAGATAGTAATATGGTACTCAAGTTCAGTAAGCTAGTATCTACAATACCACTAAACATTTTTGCCCGTGTTGCTGGCTTGAGTATCGCATTACAATCTTTTGATATGGCCTATTGTTTATTGTCAAAAGATTTTTTCGACTTGAAAGAGTTTGATTATGTGTATGATGCAAGAACAGACACCCCATTTCATAGAATGACTAAATGCAAGATGGGCGTTGTGTGCGATGTTGTTGGAACAAGAATTATTGATTTTAAGAAATATATAGATCCTAAATATTTTACGATTCCTATTGATCAAGCTGTTAGGCTTGTAAAGAACAATCAGATTATTTCTTTAGAAAATGATTTTGAATTGAAAGATAAGCCAGTAAAATTTGTGGGACGGTATGGTACTTGGAATCGTCGTTGGAAAACTGAGACAGTAATAGAAGAAGCACAAGCATAGGAGATTATAATGGTTGCACAACTTATTGAAGCCTATGATGAATATATAAAGTTATTGACTGAAGAATTAAATTCAATTGTTTCTTTTGCTGCAGTTCATGGATGGAAAACTTCAAATTATGAAGCAGGAGTGAAATGTCGAGAAAAAATTGCAAGACTAAAAAATCTTACTCAGACTACTGAGCCTCAAATATGAAAATTTCTTTATTTTTTGCATGGTATGATTTTTGGGTTGGATTTTTTTGGGACAGGAAATCAAGAACGCTTTATGTTTGTCTTATCCCTTGTGTTGTATTGAAAATTGCATTTAAAGCAAAGAAATAATATGTCTGTTAGCGAATTAATGTTTATGTATAATTTGTGCGTGGATCAAGGCTATTCGCTCAATATTAATTGTGGTACTTTGAGAAGAATTGGAAAGACAACTTGTATAAAAGAACTGATACGTGGAAATAGTCAAAGAAATAATGTTGTTCTAGTCCCAAATAGAAATCTTTTACAAGACTATGCAGGTGTTGAAGTACGACCTTTTGTATTTCCAACTGATAATATGAGAAATAGAAGCAGATATGAACTTGAACTATCTCAAATAGTGAGAGGTAGATCTGAAGATTTTTATGTTTATGCCGATGAAGTTCCTGATGCTGAAAATATAATGGAAATGTTTAGAGATTCTCCTACAGTCCATTTTGTAGCCGGGTTCTATTCTATAGATAGTAGATCTGCTTATCATAGACCTGCTGTTTATACACCTCTTGAACATGAGCTTCCTACAATTGCTAGAATCTTACATGACGATCCAAGCTCTCAAATAATAGTTTCAAGACATATGCAGTCTCCAAGAAGACTTGCATCAACACTTTCGCAAGCAACAAATTTTTTTGAAGCATCTTGGGTATCTAATGCTAGCGATGAAGCGAAAACTGAAATTGTGTTAGATAAAGCAGCTAAAATGAAGTTTATAATAAATGAAAATTAAAAACACGTTTAAACCCTTGGGCATTTTGTATTACCATGATCAAGTAGTAAATCATCGAAGTATTCGTAAAGTTTTTTTAAATCCTATTTTGATGATGTTTGGCATAATGATTGCTTCTTATTTTGATAATAACAAGTTTTTAAATTATACAATCATAAAGTGCAAATCAAGATTAAATGTTTTTAAGAATTTTTACTTGCATTTTTTTACCTGCAATGATTTCGACAGAGTAGAGAAAAAGAAATTATTATGAATAAAAAAATCTGGGACAATCAATTTGAATTCAATGAAGAGTTTTTTAAAGATCAGAAACTTGATATTCATAATCTGTCTTTACAAGAAAAAATTCGTTGGGCAAAAGAATTTTGTTTTCATGTTAATAAAGAATTAGCCGATCTTATAAACTGTCTCCCTCACTGGAAAATGCATTATAAAGTGAGCGAGAAAGAAGATACTATTGTCACAAGCAATTTAGTTGAAGAATATATAGATGTTTTGAAATATTTTATGGGCCTTGGGCAATTGCTTGGGATTTCTTACGAAGATGTAATTAAAGGTTACAACGACAAAACTGAAGTAGTAAAACAAAAATATGAGCAAAACAAGAAGTTTCAATCTCTTCTTCATAAAAAAGTAGTCATTTTTGATGTTGACGGCGTGATTAACAATTTCCCTGATTGTTTTTTAGATTGGGTAAATAAAAAAGGAAATAAGTTTGAATCTGTCGAACAAATGAAAGATTTGTTAGATCTTAAAACATATCAAGAGTTGAAAGTCGAATATAGACTTTCAGGAGAAAAAAGGCATCAGCCTGTCAATAAAGAAACTTTGAAATTGATGAATCTACTTAAATCACAGGGCGAAACGATAATTCTCTTCACAAACAGACCAGTGTCGAAGTTCAAAGTGATCTATACAGACACGCTTTATTGGTTACACAAAAATAATATACCTTTTGATGCTATTTACTGGTCCGATTTTCAAAGAAAAGAAGACATCTATAAACTCAGGTTTAAGATCAAATACATTGTTGAAGACAATTTAGATAATGCAAAAAATTTCAATCATGAAGGGCACTTGGTATTTTTACTTGAGAAACTTTACAATCAAGATGGTATTTATGCGAATGACAAACTTATAAGAATCAAAACTCCAATGGAGCTTTTAACATATGTTCAGTCCAAAAGTAGAAAACGGCTTAAAAAAGATTAATGAAAAAATTCAAGTCTGTACTAAGTGTGAGTTATGTAATCTAGAAGAAAACAAAAAAGATATTTCTAAAGGTTTTGGAAAACTTTATGGTTGGAGAGGCGGCACTAAAAAGTGCCGCTTTATGTTTATCGGGATGAATCCTTCATACAACCGATTTGCTGGACATGAATACGCATTTGGAGGAGTAAATGGTAGCCCTGGGCCTGGTGAAAAATTTAACAACCTCTTAAAAGAAACAGGTATGTTTGACGAGATATTTTGCGACAATGTAATTCACTGCTCTACATCTACTAATGCGATAAATAATTCTTGTGCTCGAGCTTGCTTCTCTTTTTTATTAGAAGAAATTAATGTCTTGAAACCTCATATCATTATTGCTATGGGCAGACAAGTTTTTGAAATACTATTAGATCTATGTCTAGAGAACAATATAAAAATACCTATTAGATCTATATGGCATCCAAGCTATGTGTTTTCTTATCAGAGAAGCACACCAGAGGAATATAAAGCTTTTATAATACAAGCCTGCAAGGAGCAAAAATGAAAAAGATTTTAATAACTGGAGAATCGGGCACAATTCCAATGCAAATGCAAAGGATAGCAAAGAATTTTGGTTTTGAAGTTGTCAATACACAACTAGAACACACACTATTAGACTCATTCAAAACGCACCAAAGTTTTAAAGTAAGGAAACCTGAACTTGATTTCCTTGATACGTCTCACCTGATAAGAGCGCCCTGGGACAATTTAGATCTAGTAATTCATTCAGGCGCATTTGTTGGAACTGATTATTGTTCTTCGGACCCTAGTCTTGCTATAAGGACGAACGTCGTCGGTACGCAGAATATAGTTGATCTTTGTAATAAATATGAAATACCGCTTATTTATTTGTCGACTACAGCTATACTTGATCCTTCTGATTATGGGCCCAGGAAACCAATGACAGAAGAAACAAAAATCAATCCCCAAACTCTTTATGGTATTACCAAATATGCTGGAGAATTGATAGTAAAAAATACATGTCACACAAAACATCTGGTACTACGTCCTGTCTTTGGATTTGGAAATTATCCTGATGATTTGCATAGTGCTCTAACAAAATTTATCTATATCATGTACAAGAATATCACTCAACCAGCAAACCATAAACTTAAAATTTTGTTAAATAAAGGAACTGCAAAATCTTATACGAGAGTCGAAAATATAGCAACATGTATTTTGAGTTTTGCACAAAGATTGCTTGACAACACAATTCCTTGCGTTGGTGGTGCTTCACATCGCCCTGTTTTTAATATAGGCGAAAATCATACAAATTCAAAAACTTGGTTCGAGCTTTTTGAATTTGTTGCTTACAGATTTGCAGTACGAGGAATTTGCGTCCCAGATGTTTTTTATAGACATATAGATGATTGGATTGATTTTGATGGGACAAGAGATTACTTGCATTATCATAACATGTCTGACGATAAACTTCGTTATTGTAAGATAGATTTTGCAAGTAATCAAGGGTATATCCCTTTAGAAACTGGTATAAGAATGACAATAGAAAGCATAATCAATAATATAGGAATGGAGCCTTACTGGTTATGATAGTTTTATTTTTAGGTCCAGACTGTTCTGGCAAAGACTCTCTGATGCATGAACTTGCAAAACTATATGATTATAAATATTATATGAGTCCAAGATCGCCAATCTGCAATATAGTCTATGATACAATCTATAATAGAACAGAAACATCAAGAAAAGAAACAAATTTTAAACTAATAGAAAAGTTCTTGGATCTTGGCGCATGTTTTGTTTATATTAAAGTCGACTCTAAAGTTTTGCTTGGAAGAGCTTTGGCTAGAAACGAAAAACATGTATCAAGTTTGCAGACATTCAAACAACACATAAAAATTTACGAACAAATCATCCAAGAATGCAAGAAAAAATTTAAAGATTATTCAGATAGATTTATTCAAATCGATAATTCAGCTTCTATTGAAACTGTTGCTCAAAAACTTAAAGAAAAAGTAGACCCTGTTTTAGATATGATAACATTAGAAGATGCAAGCGAACATTTTTCGAACAGGTGACATATGATAAATAGAGAACGTAATCTGATAAATACAAATAGATTTGTGTCTGTTCAACAGAACTCGCCTTTTTTACAACCTTCAAGAATTAAGATGTGTAATTTTGAAAAATACAAATTGTTTCTTAATTCGATAGAACTTGAAAATTTTGAAACTATAATGATAAAAAAAGGAAATTGTTCTACAAATGAAGCAGCCGAAAAAATAGCTTATGGGAATGTTTACAATTCACATTCACTTCCATTTTATCTCTACAATTTCTCAGCCTTAAAAATGATTGATAGATTGATCCCAGTAAAGTCTGATAAAGTCGTTCTTGAATTAGGTTGTAACAATGGACATGTTTCTCGTTTATTTCAACGTAATGGATTCAAATTCAAAGAATATTGGGGAGTCGATTTTGATTTTTCTTTTATTGTTGATGGTTTAGATGCTTTCAAAGAAGAAGACAATCTTTTTGTAAGCAATTTTTGTTCAGGTAATTTCAATAAACTACTTAATTTCAAAGATTCTTCTTTTGATCTTGTTTATTTCCAAGAAGCATTTGATCATTGTAAAGACAAGTTTTTCTATGCAGAACAATGTGTTTCTGAGATTCAAAGAGTTTTGAAGCCGGGTGGTTATCTCTATATCACGTTAGTTTTTGAGCATGAATTTAGAGATTTGTATCATTGGGACCATAATTATGTCTGGGATAAATTTCAATTTGAAAATATGATACAAGATTATTTTCAAATAGCAAATTTTTCTCCATTACTTACATTTGAAAAAGCAATTACAAATACAGAAAGACTTGGGTACCCAATAGTAATTGAAGAAGCTCTGCAAGACGCTTATAAAAATTGGCCACCAAAATTTGCTAAAATGATTTGCGCTCCCTTTGTACACAGCGACTATACCGCTGTAGGGGCTTTTATGCTTAAAAAGGTGTAACCATTAGGTTATATACACAAATAGGCTAGACTGGGTCGTAGAAACATAGAAAAAGGAATAAACATCATGTTGAAAATGAATATTGAGAATTGGAAAAGTAGAATTGACAGACAATTCGAAGCTGGGCTTTATGAATCAATTCGAATAGGGGGAAATAGAGACACTCGTGAAATAACTAATTTTGAATTTTGTTTGCAACCTGAAGATTGTCTTGAATTAGCACCTGTACCAGTACCCGAAGAAGAAATTGAGCGACAATTTGTAATACGTAGATCAATCGATATGTTTGGGTATTTAAATATTGATTTTAATTCGAGGCAAGGGGCATTTGTCAATAATTATGATGATGCTGACAACCATTGTATTGCTTATTTCCATCATTATGTAAGAGATGGAAAATATTGCATGAATGTTTATGTCAGAAGTATGGATTATGACAGGAACTTTGTTTTTGATTGTCAGACGTTCAATTTGTGTTATAAAGAAGTGTTCAAGAGACTAAAAGAAAAATATGAAGATTTTATTGAAGAAGGTTATATGAGAGTTTTTGTGTTCTCACTTCACAAATATATTTGAGGAGGTTTTAGATGTCTAGTTTGAGAGCGACTTTAGCAGCTATGGGTTTAGGTTGTGGAGGAACAATAAGTATAGGACTTGGTATTAGCGCTTTTATTGGTGCGTTTTGCTGGCCCTATGCAATCAATACTTGGCTTGTGTTTGCAGACAAAGATCCAGTTGTTTTATGGTGGCATGGCGCATTGATTGGACTTGTACCGGCATTTGGACAGTTAAGTTTGCCCGTTACTATTATTACTTGGATTGCAATGTTATTTTTGAAATGAGAGAAAATGCATATAACAGATT
>JAQUND010000083.1 GCA_028717785.1 Candidatus Nanoarchaeia archaeon
TTGTTGAAGAAAGAATGGTTGATTTTGGTCAAGAATGGCGTGAGTTCGAAGATAAATCAAATTCTAGAAGAAGAGCAGGTCAAGCTTTAACTTATACAAAATATGATCGTGGTTTAGGTACTAGCATTGGACAAACAGGGGATATTTATCAATTAGATACTAAAGATAGAAATAAATATTTTAGATTAAGAAAATGGCAATATCGTGTATCAACAGCTATTGAAAGAAATTTAAAATTAGCTTTAGCTGAATTGAAAAGAGTTTCTTCATTTTTAAAACTTCCAAAATCTGTTGATGAGGAAGCAGCAAGACTTTATACTATGGCAGTTCAACGTGGCTTAGTACGTGGAAGATCTATGGAATCAGTTGTTGCAGGTGCATTATATGCTTCTTGTAGAAGAAATGAAGTACCAAGAACACTAGATGAATTATCTGAAGCTTCTGGAATTGAAAAGAAAGAAGTTGGTAGAACTTATAGATTTATAACAAGAGAATTAGGAATTAGAATTTTACCTTCAGATCCAGTTGATTACTTACCAAGATTCGTTTCTGCTTTAAAATTAAATGCAAATACTCAATCAAGAGCAGTTGAATTATTACAAAAAGCAACTAAAGCTGAATTAACTTCTGGTCGTGGACCTACAGGAATTGCAGCTGCTGCTTTATACGTTGCTGCTTTATTAAATAATGAAAAAAGAACACAAAGAGAAGTAGCAGATGTTGCTGGTGTAACTGAAGTTACAATAAGAAATCGTTACAAGGAATTATTAAAAGAATTAAAATTAAAAGATAAATTAAAAGAGAAAAAAATTAAAGACGAAGAATTAGAATAAATTTTTGGGGTTATTAAAATGGCAAAAGATGAATTTGATTATACTTCCATTGGAGAAGATGAAACTCCTGATTGTTTTGAATTAATGGATAGAGGTTCTGCTTTAAATTTAAAGTATTTATATGATAATCGTTATAAGTTACAAACAAATTGTAGAGATGGAATTAATCCTAGATCTTTAAAATTTGTTAAAAAGATTCTATCTGAATAAATTAATTTTGTTAAATTTCTATTTTTGTAAAATCTTCAGCACAAATTGTATTTTTAAAAACAGATTTAGCTTCCTTTAGAATATTACTTTCATCTTTATATCTTTGAGAAAAATGTGTTAAAACTAATTTTTTAGCTTTAGATTTTTTTGCTATTTCAGCAGCTTGTTTTCCAGTTAAGTGTTTATATTCTTCAGCTTTATCTTCTAAACTATTATCAAATGTAGCTTCACTTACAACTAAATCTTTTTTATCTGCAATTTTATAACAATTTTTTGTTAATTTTGTATCTAAAATAAATCCTATTTTTTTACCTTCAACAATTTTAGTTGCTTTTTTAACATCTATTTTTTGTTTATTCCATACTATAGATTTTCCATTTTGCAAATCTTTAATTATTGGATGTTGTTTTAGTCCAAATTTTTTTAAATAATTTAAATTAATTTTTCTTCTATCTTTTTCTATAAATTCAAAACCATAACATATTCCAAAATGATCTAATTTATAAGCTTTAATTAAGAATTCTTTAGTATCTAATATAATTCCTTCATTAATTTCTATTATTTTATATTTTAATTTTTTAAAAACTCCAAGTTTAAATAAAAAACTAAAAAATTGTTTTAATCCTTTTGGACCATAAATTTCAATGGTTCCACTATAATTATTTACTTCTAAATTTTGCATTAATCCTGGAAGTCCAAAAATATGATCTCCATGCATATGACTAATTAAAATTCTTGTTAGTTTAGTTGGTTTTAAATCTACTAATCTAAATTGTCTTTGAGTTCCTTCTCCACAATCAATTAAAATATTTTCATTTTTATAATTAAGTAAAATAGCAGACAAATTTCTTTCCTTTGTTGGCTGCATTGCAGAAGTTCCTAAAAATGTTAATTCCATTATATATGTTCTACATTATACATATAAAAACCTTTTTATACTATGATTCTAAATAATACTATGGCTAAGAAAAAACAAGAAGAAGTTATTGAAACTAATGAAGAAAAAGTAGAAGCATTTGATTCTCATATAATTTCAAGAAATGTTATTGCAGAATCTAATGATGCTAATAGAGATTTATATGATAAGTCAAGATTCGGAGAACCATTAGAAAAGAATAAATTTCAATATGCTTTAATTGAAGCATTATTTTTATTAGAAAAAGAAAGAATTAATGTTTATGAAGGAAAAAAATTACTAAATTTTGATAAATTTTTAAAATTCTGTTGTAAATTAGATAAAACTTTTTGGATAAAATATTGTGTTTATAAAGATTTAAGAAAACGTGGTTATATTGTTAAAACAGCTTTAAAATTTGGAGCTGATTTTAGAGTTTATGATAGAGGTGTTAAACCTGGAGATGATCACGCTAAATGGATTGTTTATCCTGTTCATGAAACAGAAAGTTTTAGTTGGCATGAATTTGCAGCTAAAAATAGAGTAGCCCATTCAACAAGAAAGAGTTTAATGATAGCAATTGTAGATGAAGAAGGAGACGTTACTTACTACAACTGTTTATGGACACGTCCGTAAATTATATATTAATTAGTATAGAAAAATTTATTCTAATTTATTATATGTTTTTTTGTATAATACCTTATAATACTTCTTCTTTGTTCAATTAAATCTCTTATTATTTCAGCTTGTTCAGCATCTGAATTGGTTATAGGGTTATTTGAACCTTCTAATGTGGATAAATGTAATGTTTCTAAAAGAGTTTCTTCTAATTTATTAATTTCATCCCTAACTTTAGAAGTTGTAATTTTAATTCTTCTTGTTCCATTTCTAATACTATAATGATCTAAATTACAATAATCTTTTTTTCCAATTTTAATTTTTAAATTTTCTTCAAAATATAAACCATATTTATTTGTCATATTATTTTATAAATTTATTATTTATAAACTTTTCTATATGTTACTATTTTTAAGTAATATTTCAATATAAAACATATTCAAAAAAGTATAGAAAACTACTTATATCTAAACTTTTAATAGAAAACTATGATAGATAAGCCAAAAATTGATTTTAAACCCAGAGTATTAGAATTTGTTAATAGAAATGGTCCTTGTTTACCTGTTCAAATATCAAAGATTATAGATAGAGAAATTTATGTTTCTTCAGCAGTTTTATCCGAATTAGTTAATGCTAAAAGAGTATTTGTAAGTGCAGCAAAAGTTGGTGGTTCTCCATTATATTATGTTTCAGGTCAAGAATACAAATTAGCTCAAATGTTATATCCTCATTTAAAGGATAAAGAAAAAGAAGCATTTGAATTACTTAAAAGAAATTTAGTTTTAAAAGATTCTAATCAAGAACCAGCTATAAGAGTTGCATTAAGAGTTTTAAGAGATTTTGCAGTTCAAATAGAAGTAAAAGAAACTGCAGATAAATCTGAAATTTATTGGAAATGGTATGTTCTTCCAGATGAAGAAGCTAAAACTAAAATAATTTCTATGATGGGAAAGAGAGTAGAACCAAAAATAGAAATTAAAGAAGAGCCAATAAAAGAAGAAATTAAAGAAATTGTAAAAGAAGTTGAACGTAGAGAAGAAATTAAACCTATTAAAGAACATATAAAAGAAGAACCTAAGGAAGAAGTTAAACATATAGAACATCATGTTAAAAAAGAAGAAATAGAAGAACCAAAAGAATCAATTATTCAAAAAATAAAATCAAAGATAACTAGAAAACCAAAAGGTAAGGATAATTTTGAAGAAAGAGTATATGAATATTTACAAAAAAATGAAATTAAAGTAATTAGTTCAGAAATAGTTAAGAAAAATAAAGAAATTAATATGGTTATAAAATTGCCTTCTGCAATTGGAGATTTAAACATGTATTTAAAGGCCATGAATAAAGCAAAATTATCTAATACTGATTTATTAATGACCAATACCGAGGCTCAACAGAAACATTTAAGTGCTTTACTTTTGTCCACTGGAGACCCAGGGAAGAAAATAGAGGAATTTGCAGAAAAGAAGTTGAGTAATAGAATAATAATAAAGTCATTAAAATGAAAAGAATCGGTATTGATTTAGATGAAGTTGTTTTAGAATTTGTTAGATCTTTTATTAAATTTTATAATAAACAGAATAATGCTCATGTTCAATATGAAGATATAAAAACTTATCATTTTTGGGAACATGGAGTAGGAAAAAATAGAGAAGACTCAATAAGATTAGTAGATAATTTTTATAATACTAAATTATATGATCGTTTACCTTTTGTTAAAGGTGCAAAAAAATCTATAAATATTTTAAATCAAGATAAAATTTTATACATAATTACTTCAAAACCTACAAGACATATATATAAAACAGAGAAACTTATTAAAAATAATCTTCCACAAATGGATATTTATTATTCTAGTGATTTTCATGGTGGATCATCACTAACTAAAGCGCAAATTGCTAGTTATTTAAGTTTAGATGCAATGATAGAAGATAATCAAAATTATGCTTTACAATGTTTAGAAGCAGGAATCAGAACTTTATTATTGGATAAACCTTGGAATCAAGGAGCAGATCCTAGAATTGAAAGGGTTTATAATTGAAAGATATATTAAAAAAATTAAGATGAACTATTTATTTGTGCTTGGAAGAGATCCAGAATTATCATTACTGGAATTAGAATGTTATTTTGAAGCAAGAAATATTGAATATAAATTTATAGAATATACAAGAGAAATAGCTGTTTTATCCTTGCCTAAATTAGATTTTAATAAAATTATGAAAGATTTAGGTGGAACTATTAAAATCGCTGAAATATTTTCTGATTCTGGAAATTTAAGTGAAACAGAATATGAATTAAATAAATTACAAATAAATCCAGATAAAAAAATGGATTATTGTATCTCAGAATATAATTCAGAATTAAAGGATTTCATAAAAGATTTAATTAAATCAAGATTAAAAAAAGAAAGAGTAAAAGCAGTTTACAGACAACCAAAAAGAAAAACAGATCGATTCTTAACACCTTCAGAATTAGTTCATAAAAAAATAATAGAAAATGGATTAGATATAGTTATTTATAAAAATTATATTGCAAGAACAATTGCTTTATTTAATCCTTTTGAAATTGAAGAAAGAGATATGGAAAGACCTAAAAAAGATTTTTTAAAAACAACATCATTAAGATTAGCAAAAATTTTAATTAATTTATCTTATGCTAAAGATGGAAACACCTTACTAGATCCATTTTCTGGAACTGGAACAATATTACAAGAAGCATTACTAAAAAATATGAATGTTATAGGAATTGATTTAGATAAAAAATCAGTTGATTATACTTATGAAAATTTAGATTGGTTAAAAAGAGAATATAATGTCAAAGGTACTGCAAATGTTTACAATGGAGATTCTAGATTTTTAACTAAAGTTGTAAAAACAAAAATAGATGCAGTTGTATCTGAACCATTTATGGGTCCATTTTTAAAAAGACAACCATCAAGACAAGAAGCAATGTCAATTTTAAACAGTTTAAAATTATTATATCAAGATTTCTTAAATGAAATAACTTTAGTATTAAAAAAGAACGGAAAAATTGTATTAATTATGCCTGGTTTTGAAGATTTCCATATAGATCCTACAACTTTAGCTGATTTAAGAGTTTATCAGCCAAGAATTGATATAAAATTACCAATTCCATATATCCTTAAAAATAGCCATTTAAAGCGTTATATTTACGTTTTAGAGCTAAATAGTAAGGTTTAAATAGATTTTTTTCCTGGTTTTAGTATGGGAAGAATAAGAACCTCAAAAATCAAGAGTGTTACAGGAGACTTAATAGAAGCAAATAAGAATAAATTTAAGTCTAATTTTGAACATAATAAGAAAGTTCTAGCAGATGTAGCTGATATACCATCTAAACATTTAAGAAATGTTATTGCGGGATATATTACTAAATTATTAAACCAAGAAAAAGAATCAAAATCTCTTAAATAAATTCGGAGGGCTAACATGGCAGAAAAAGTAAAACAAGAATCAGATATGCATACAGTGTTTATAGGTAATAAACCGTTCATGAAATTTTAATAGTTAAACTATTAGACATGTTTTACGTTACCGGCATTGTTATGCAATTTACTACACGTGGTGCTTCAGAAGTAGGTGTAAAAGCTAGAGGTAAGTTTATCTCAAGAGCTGTAGATGTAGCAGAAGTAGCTAGTAAGAGATTTTTAGAAAATCAAATAAAAGTGGATAATATTGTAATAAACTCTGAAGAGTTTGAAAATAAAGAAGGAAAAACTGTAAGAGTTAGTACAATTGATATCAAACTAAAAAAAGCTTAATTCTTTTTTATTTTTAATCAATAATTCATAAAAACAAATAGATTTATATTATTTATTAAATTTTAAGTTTTATGAGTAAAGTTATTTATGCTGCTACACCATTTAGGATGCAATATTTGAGAGATAAAATTTGTAATTTTATAGAATCAAAAGGAAATTTTCCATTACATCCTTTGTTAGCATTGCCTTATGAAAGATTTAATTATGAAAGACATAATCGTGAAACTATTTATAGAGTTTGTTTTGGGTTAGTTGATTTAAGTAATGAATTATGGATTTTTGGTATTGGAACAGGTTCTTTAGAAGAATGGAAACATGCAAAAGGAAAACCCAGATACTCATTTGTTAAACAATTTGATCCAAATTGGGAAGAGTATATACAAAAAGAAAAGTATAATATAAAATACAAAGAAATTCTAGAAGAGATTTTATTACCAAATAATTTATCTAAATAATATTTATTCTTAAATTATGAATGGCTATACCCGGATTTGAACCGGGGACCCTCGCCTCATGAAAGCGATGCTCTACCGCTGAGCTATATAGCCTTAAGGTAATTAAAAAAAGCTTATTTTAAAA
>JAQUND010000084.1 GCA_028717785.1 Candidatus Nanoarchaeia archaeon
AATTTTGCTAAGAAAAAACAAAGATTCCAAAATAGTCAAACAGAAATAGAAAATGACTTAGAAGAAAATAAAAAAACAAAAGAAGATGCTTAAAAAATAATTGGTTCTATTATGATTAAATCTAAAAAAGAAGATTTAGAAAAAGATCTTAAAGAAAAAAAAGATATTCTTGATTTAAGAATAAAAAACATAGAAAAACAAGAAAATAAAATAAAAGAAAGGGCAACTGAGTTGCAAAAAGAGGTAATGAATAAATTGGAAAATGAAAAACAGTAAAATAATCGATATTATTGATATTCTTTCTCAAATAGAGTGTGATGATACTATTCCTAAGAATATGAGACTAAAAGTAAAAGATATGATGACTTCTTTAGAAAATTCTAAAGAATCTATAATTGTTGATAAAGCTATACAAGAACTAGATAATATAGCTGAAGATCCAGGTTTACCTGTTTATGCAAAAACACAAATTTGGAATGCAGTTAGCTTATTAGAGAGTAGACAATAGAAATATTTAAATAGATGTAACAGTGTAATAATTATACAGGGGTAAGAAAGATGAGTATACTTTCAAAAATAAAAGATAAATTAAAAGGCAGTTCTGATTTTCCAGATGAATTCAAGGAAGATTATGTTGAAATTGATACTAAAAAAAATATTGGTCCTAAATCCAGAATTGTTGTAAGACCATTTATTGTTGAAGATTTTCCTGATATTAAACCTGCATTAGATGCTTTAAGAGAAGGTTATACTATTGCTTTAGTTAATATTGGTCCTTTAAAAGAAAAAGATGTTGTTGAATTAAAAAGAGCAGTTAACAAACTAAAGAAAACTTGCGATGCTATTGAAGGTGATATAGCTGGATTTGGTGAAGATTGGATTGTTGTAACTCCAAATTTTGCACAAGTTTATAGAGCAAGCCAAATGGATACTTTGGAAAGTACAGCTCCAAAAACAGAATTAGCTGATTAAATTTTTATTTTATTTATTCCATCAAAATAAGGAACATAATTTTCTTGATTTAATATTTTTATTACTTTATATTTTCCTTTTGTATAAACTTCTTCATCTTTTAAAAAATGTGTTACTTCTAAAATAATAATACTTGCCAAAGGTCTAGATAATTTACTTTCTCCTTCAGTTTGTAATAAGGGTAATTCTCCATATAACCAATAATTTCTTTGACCTTTTTTTAAAAAATTATAAATTTCTCCTTCTTTTAAATTTTCAGGAATACACTCCTCTAAAGATCTTCTTTTTTCAGTATAATGAATTATATTACGTAATGCTAAATCTGGATTGAATTCAACTTGTATTCCCATTTTCTTTACTTTTTTTAAGGATATATAAGTGTTATTATTTCTCAAAATAAATAAATTATAACAATAAAATTTATAAATGATATTTCTTTTTTAATTCTATGGAAGAAATTAAAAACGAAGAGTGTCCAATGTGTCATACAAAAAATTTGACACTTATGGAAGATGCAAATGTTATTCCTCATTTTGGTAGAGTATTTATTTTTTCTATGACTTGTTCAAATTGTAAATATCATATGGCAGATGTTGAGTCTGAAGAAGTACATGAACCAAGCAGATATTCATTCACAATTGAAAATGAAAAAGATTTAAATGTTAAGGTTATTAAATCAAGTACAGCAACAGTAAAAATTCCACAATTGAAAATGGATTCTAAACCTGGCCCAGCTTCAGTTGGATATATTTCTAATGTAGAAGGATTATTAAAAAAATTTGAAGAAATTATTACTGCAGAAAGAGATAGTGCTGAAGATGATGAAACAAAAACTACAGCTAAAAATTTGCTTAAAAAAATATGGAAAGTAAAATGTGGGGATATTCCATTAAAAATAGTTGTAGAAGATCCAAATGGAAATTCTGCAATATTATCTGATAAAGCTGTTGTTGAAAAAATAAAGATTAAATAATCTATTTTATAATAAATAAATATTTATAAATTATATTTTTTATTAAGAAATATGAATAAATTATATTTTATTTCTGGAAAAAGAGTTTGTACTTATGATTCATTAAAATGGTCAGAACTTGAATATACTGGAAAACAAATTATATTGGCTTCTAATGAAAAAGAAGCTTCTGAAAAATTTTTAAAATATATTAATTCTGGTCCTTGGATAAAATGGAAAATAGATAGAATTCTAGAAGAAAAAAGTGATTTAAATTTAGAAGAAAAAATTAAAAAATATAAAAAAGAATATGCTTTTATTTAAATTTACAAAGTTTTATAATACTTTATAATATATTATTCTATGAAAACTTTATTTATTCCAGCTAAATCTAATATTGATATAAATGAAGTATTAAAAAAAGTAAATATTAAAGGAAAAATTGGAATAGTAACAACAATACAATTCTTAGATCAATTAAAAAAAATAAATATTAAAAATTCTGTTATAGGTGGACAAATTTTAGGTTGTAATGTAAAAAATGCAGAAAAAATTAAAAATAAAGTTGATTGTTTTTTATACATTGGATCAGGTAAATTTCATCCAATTTATTTAGCTCAAAAATTAAAAAAACCAGTTTATATTGCTAATCCAAATACAAATGAATTTTCTAAAATAGATGAAGCTGAAATACAAGATTACGAAAAAAAATTAAAAGGTAAATTAAATAAATTTTATACAGCAAAAACATATGGAATATTAGTTTCAACTAAACTAGGTCAATCTAACTTAAAAAAAGCTGAAGAATTAAGAAAAAAACTAAAAAATTCTTATATTTTTATTTGTAATAATATTAATGAAAATGAATTTGAAAATTTTAGAAATATAGATATATGGATTAATACAGCTTGTGTGAGAATAGAAGGCAAAAACATTATAAACTTAGAAGATTTACCAAAATTATGATTACAATACAAGATATAGCTACATTTTGTAAAAAGAAGGGGTTTATTTATCCTAGTTCTGAAATATATGGTGGATTATCGGGATTCTTTGATTATGGTCCATTGGGAATAGAATTATTTAATAATCTTAAAAGTAATTGGTGGAAATTTTTTGTTCAAGATAAAGAAAATATGGTTGGAATAGAAGCATCAATTATTTCTCATCCAAGAACTTGGAAAGCTTCTGGACATTTAACTAGTTTTTCAGATATTGCAGTTGTTTGTAAAAAATGTAAAAAAGCAACTAAAATTGATAAAAGTGAACTTGGAAAAGTTAAATGTGAATGTGGTGGAGATTATGATTCTAAAGGAGAATTTAATTTAATGTTCAAAACAAGTGTTGGTGCTCTAAATCCAATGGATGTTTATTTAAGAGGAGAAACTGCACAAGGAATGTTTTTAGATTTCAAAAATATTTATGAAACTTCAAGAGTAAAATTACCTTTTGGAATAGCTCAGATTGGAAGATGCTTTAGAAATGAAATTGCTCCAAGAGATTTTTTATTTAGAAGTCGAGAATTTAATATTGGAGAATTTGAATTCTTTATACATCCAAAAGAAATGAAATGTGATTTACTTAATGCTGAACATTTAAATGTAAAAATAAAATTGCTTGATGCTGAAACACAAGAAAAAAATAAAGATACTTTAAGAGAAATAACAATTAAAAAATTATTAGAAGAAAAAAGATTAGAAGAATGGCATGCTTATTGGTTAGCAGAACAAATAATGTGGTTTAAACAATTAGGATTAGAAAAAATAAAAATTAGAGAACATATGAAAGGAGAATTAAGTCATTATTCTTCTGCAACTTTTGATCTTGATTATGAATATCCTTTTGGAAGTAAAGAAGTAGCTGGTATTGCCAATCGTGGAACTTACGATTTAACCCAACATATAAAAGAATCAAAAGAAAAATTAGATGTTTTTGATGAAAAAACTAAAGAAAGAGTTATTCCAAAAGTAATAGAACCTACATTTGGTATGGAACGTGTATTTTTAGCAGTAATTTGTAATGCTTATAATTTCGATGAAAAAAGACAAAATGTTGTTTTAAAATTACCTGCAAATTTAGCACCAATAAAAGCTGCAGTATTTCCATTAATTAATGATGCTAAAATAGAAAAAATTGCAAGAGAAGTATTTACAGAATTAAAAAAAGAATTTAATGTTAGTTATGATGAATCTGGATCGGTTGGAAAAAGATATGCAAGAAATGATGAATCAGGAACACCTTATTGTATTACTGTAGATGAAGATAGTATAAAAGATAAATCAATAACTGTTAGAAATAGAGATACAACTAAACAAATTCGTGTTAAGATTATAGAAATTAAAGAAGTTTTAAAAAAATTAATCAATAACGAAATTAAATTTGAAAAAGCAGGAAAAATTGTAGAGACAAGAGTTAAATAATCAATTTTCTATATCTATCTTTTCTATTTCTTTTTTAAGAGTGGGTAAATCTTTTTCTATAATATTCCACACCCTTTCTATACTTACTCCAAAATAAGCATGACTTAGTATATCTCTAAATCCAGATATTTCTTTCCATGGAATTTTAGGGTATTTTTCTCTGAATGAATCTGGAACATTTTTTGCTGCTTCTCCTATAATTTCTAATTGTCTTATTACTGCGCTCTGTCTTAATTCATCTTTTAAAAATTTTTCTTTATTAATACCTTTTGTAAAATTTTCTATATTTTTTATACTTTTAATGATATCTTCTATAAATAAATTTACATCTCTTTTCATATTATTCTAATCTCTTCATTTAATATTTTTTCTTTTATTCTTGATTTTATTTCGCTATATTCTACTAAATCTACTTTTCTTTTTAAAATTTTTTCTAATAATTTTATTATTTTTATAAAACCTATAAGACTCATATTTTTATTTTTTATTTTAACGGCTATATCAATATCACTATTTTTTTTGGCTTCTCCTCTTGCATAACTCCCAAATATTCCGGCTTTTACTACATCATTTTTCTTTAATATATTTACAATTTTTGATTTAATATTTTCGATATCTTTATTAATTTTTTTTGTTTTTATTGGAACTAATTGTTTATCTGCTTCTTTTTCTTTTTTTAATAAATCTTCATTTAATAATTTGTAACCTAAATATACTCTTTTTTTAGAAATTTTCTTTCCTTTTCTTATAGATAAAACCCTATAATAATATTCTTTTCCATTTATATTTCTTATTTCTGTATAAGCCATAATATTTGTTATGTCTACATTATTTATAAATGTTTCTATGTGGACACAAAATGAATATAAAATCATTCTAGATTAAATTTATAAGGGCAAGTCGTATAACCTGGTTTAGTATCTTACCATGGCATGGTAGGGATCCGCGTTCAAATCGCGGCTTGTCCATAAAAAATGATAGTGAAAAAATTTACTTTGGGTCCAGTATTTACAAATGTATATTTATTAATAGATAAAAAATCAGCAATTTTAATTGATTGTCAAAAACCAAAAGAAATTTTAAAATATTTAGAAAAAAGAAAAATAAAACTAAAAGCAATATTACTAACTCATGGACATTTTGATCATGTAAAAGGTTCTATTTTATTAAAAGAAAAATTAAATCCTGTTATTTATATGAATAAAAAAGATTTAACAGTTCCTTATGGAGCAGAAGTTAAAATTGATAAAAATATTAAAAATAATCAAATACTAAATATAAATGGATTAAAAGTAAAAGTACTTTTTACTCCAGGTCATACTCATGGTTCTGTTTCTTATTATATAAAAAATAAAAATTTATTATTTTCTGGAGATACTTTATTTGCTAAGGGAATTGGAAGATGGGATAATTCTGGAAAAAATTATGATAATTTAATTAATTCTTTAAATAAAAAATTGTTTAAACTTCCATTAAAAACAAAAGTTTTACCTGGTCATGGTCCAAATTCAAATATTAAAAAAACAATGAATTACTTAAAACCAATATTATTTAGAAATATTAATAAATAAAAACCAATTAGAATTAAAATGAAAGATTGTTTATTTTGCAAAATAGTAAATGGAGAAATTCCTTGTACTAAAATTTATGAAGATTCTAAAACTTTAGCTTTTTTAGATATTAGTCCTGCAACAAATAAAGGTGGACATACTTTAGTTATAACAAAAAAGCATTATGAAACTATTGCAGATTTAAAAGACTCAGATTTAATTGCTTTAACTAAAACAGTTAAAAGAATAGCTGATGCTTTGCTTATCTATGGAAGAGGATTAAACATCGTTCAAAATAATAACAAAGAAGCAGGCCAATTAGTTCCCCATGTACACTTTCATTTGATTCCAAGATTTGAAAATGATGGTTTGGTAATAGAAAAATGGCATACTCATAAACCTACAAATGAAGAACTTGAAGAAACAGCTTCTAAAATCAAAAGTCTTTTAAAATAAATTATCTTAAAAAGATTTAAATAACTTTAGATTTGTTTAAACTATATAATGGGAAAATCAAAATTAGAAATTAATGTTCAATTATCTTACAATACTGATTTTAATATTATAGGACAATTTTTCTTATGTTACGCAGGAGATCATATTAGTAAATGGACAGAACAAGAAAAAGAAAAATATGCTAAAATGATTAATTTAGGGATAGATACTATCCATATTCATTTTCCAAGTGAAGGAACTTTTGAATTTAAAAAAACATTGGATAGATTATGTGAACACCCTGATAATCTTATTGATAAAAATAAAGCTTTTTTAAGAACTGTTGTTTATACAGAAGTTTAATTTCTAGTAATTCCGTTAACCTTTTAAAATAAGCTTTTTTTAATTACCTTAAGGCTATATAGCTCAGCGGTAGAGCATCGCTTTCATGAGGCGAGGGTCCCCGGTTCAAATCCGGGTATAGCCATTCATAATTTAAGAATAAATATTA
>JAQUND010000085.1:0-4557 GCA_028717785.1 Candidatus Nanoarchaeia archaeon
GATATAAGAAAACCAATAAAAAATATAGCATCAAAATCTAAAAGGTCTGAATTATCTTCATTAGATTTTAAAAATTTTATTGAAAAATCTTCTTTATCTTCTAAAGATATAAAATCTAAAAGAATAGCAGAGGATAGTTTATATAGTAAATTTATTCCTAATTTTGAATATCCTTCAAAAGAATATAGAAAAAATTCATCCGAAAAAGATAGTAAAAAAGAAGAAAAATCTGCTAAATCTTTTTTGAAAGAATTTCGTAAAACAGCTGGAAAAGATTTTGCTAAACATTTTGAGCATATATCAGATGATTTAATATATTTAACAAATTTATCTAATATAGAATCTATACTTAATAAATCTGAAAGTAAAAGAATTGAAATATATAGAGCTCAACAACAAGAAAGAGAAAACCAAAATGAAATTTATAAAATTTTAGCTAAACAAACACAATTTTCAAGAGAAGAAAAATTAGGTAAAAAAATTCAAGGGAAAATAGGTGGAGAAAAGGAAGATTTTAATAAAATTTTTAAATCCCAAATGCATATTTTTGCAAATCATTTTAGAGATTTTGAAGATTATTTATCTGATGATCAAAAAAGACAAGTAGAAGATTATCAATCTCGTCAAGAAATAAAAGAAAAAGAATTTGAATTATTAAAAATATTACGTGATGAAAAAAAATCAAAATATGCTAAAATTAAAGATAAACTATTAGATAAATATAATCAATTTATTTTAAAAAATCGGTGGTTTGAAAAAAGTATCGAAGCATTTAAAGGATTAAAACAAAAGGCTGGTCATTGGTTAGGAGAATTATTAAAAGCAGGATTATTATATATTGTATTCAAAAAAGAATTTGATATGATTTGGCAGTATGTAAAACCTGAAATGATAAAATTATGGGAAATAATTAAAAAGCAACTTAAATCTACTTGGGATCAATTACTAAAATGGATATTTGCTTCTTTTGAAAAGTATTCTCCTAAATGGGCAGAACGTCTTGGTATAACAGCCAAACAATTAGCAGAGAAAGAAAAAAAAGAAAAAATAAAAGAAATATATTCTCCTCAATTACAAAAAATTTATTATGAGCAAGAATTACTTAAATTAAAACAAGAAAGAAAACAATTTGAAGAAGGTAAATTAGCTAAAGTTTTAGATAAGCTTAGTATAAATAGGGATATATATCGTTCTGGGAAAAAAGATGAAGATATAGCTAAAGAAATTGCAGAAAGAAGAGTAAAAGAAGCTGAAGCATACGGAACACTTTCAGCTAAAACAATAGAAAATGCAAATAAAGAATTAAAAGCATCCGTCGATAGATTAACAAGAACTGTAGAAGATAATACGAAACAAACAGTAAAAGCTACAAAAGAATCTAAAACAACCATTGAATATAAAAAAAGTAATTCATGGGATAAAGTAAAAAATTAATAAATAAAGTTATGGCAAATAGATTATATTTACAAGTACATGGTTCTAGGACAATATTTGATTTTCCATTAATGGAAGATATAAATATAGAAACAGCTTCTCAATTTCAAACATGGGGAGGATTAGTTCCATCGTTAGATGCCGCAACAGATATGGTAAATAACGTAGCTGCTGCTGCAGGAACTATACAAAATGAATTTATTACCTTTAAAAATATGTTTGATTTACCACGATGGACAAAAACTGATCCAATAAAATTTACAACAAAACTTTCTTTTTATACAAAAGCAGATGCTAAAAAAGACGTATTTGATAAAATGAAATATATAATGTCTTTAAGTATATTAACTAGAAATTCAGATCAAACTTTCACTGTACCTGGTGTAGGAGCAAGAAATATTGGAGACATGCTTAGTCAAGGAAAAGATGTTGAAGTTAATAGTTTATATAAAGCAGCGCAAAAGACTGAAAATCAATATGGAACTGCTAAAGAAACATTTGATTATAAATCTAAGATAATTTCACTTGAAATTCCAGGAGTAATTTATTTAAATTATGCATTTATAATAACTTGTCAACCTACAATATCCAAACAAAAAACAGAAAGTGGGTATCCTTTATGGGGAGAAATGAATGTTACATTTTCAGGATTGTTTCCTGCTTCTGATCAAATTTTTGTTAACACAGAAGTTGCTGTCACTCAATTTAAGTCTCCAACTACTTCTACTTCTTCCCAATCTAATTTACCTCTTCAGAAGGGGGCTGTTATAGGAGGGGTACCGTTTTAATGTTAGAAAATATTTATACAACTATAGAAACAGATCCAGAAGTAATATATGATCCTATGTCAGTTAATTTTAGTAAATTTAAATTTACTAAAGGATATTATAATCATAGATTAACACAAAAAGAAATTGAAAAACCATATTTATTAAGTTTTCAATATTTTGGTATAATAGATTATGAAAATTTAATTTTATTAATAAATAATATTTCTGATATATTTGAAGTTCCAGTAGGAACACAAATTAAAATTCCGAAATTACAAGATATTCAATTTTTTCTTCTGGAGAATACTAAATAGTGGAACTTCATTATGCAACTGTTATAGAAAACGATAGTCAAGATTCTTATTATGCTATAAAAAATGGTGCAATAAAAATAAGAATTAACTATTTAATGGAAAATATTTTAGATAGTGATTTACCTTGGGCACTCCCTTTTCATTTATCTATAGGAGGTTCAACTGAATCTGGATTAACATGTGTTCCAGAAATTGGATCACTTGTATGGGTATTTTTTTATGATACTTTATTTAATAAAAAACTTTATTATATAGCTGATGTTAATCTTGCTAATTTTAGTGCAAGTAATTTATTTGAAGACGAAGTAAAATCTAATGTTGATGGGTTTACTTCAGTATATCCTAATGTTAAAAATATTCATTTAAAAAATGGAGTTAATATAGCAATATCATCTGAAGATGATAATCCTGAAATTTCCATCTATCATCCAGAAGGTTCATATATTTTTATAAATAAAGAAGGTGAAGTACATATTAAAGCAGGGACTGCTTCATTAGAATCAACAATATTAGGAGAAACATTAAAAGAAAAACTCGAATCTTTAATAGATGCTATAAATGCAATAACTGTTCCTACTGGGGTGGGACCTTCAGGTACTCCTATTAATGCGGCAACCTTTTCAACTATTAAAAGTCAATTATCTCAAATATTATCACAAAAAATAAAAAATAACTAATGGCTTTATCCCAAACAACTTTAAAAAATAGTTTAACTTCGTGGTTACAAAATAAATCAAACTATTCTTCAATTTCTCAATCTATGAGTGTATTTATAGATGCATATGAAACATATGCTTTATCAGCTATTGATATTTCTGGAGATGGATTATTAACTTACTTTAAATCAAATGCATTATCATTATTAAATACTATTACGAATAATGATACTGCTACAACTGCTGCTCAAAAAATCGAAAATGCTATAAAAGCATTTTGGACAGCGGCTACTTTTAAATTAACTATTCCTCCAGCTGGTACTATATTACCTGAAATATCTGCTATAGTAACAACAAATATAATTAGTGGAACATTAGCAACTTTATTATTAACAATATTTAATTCATTAAATAGTTCTGAGACTGATTCTTCTAAAGCAAATGATATTGCTACAGCACTTCATACTTCTACAAAAACTATAATAGTAACTTGTATCGGAACATTATCTGGAGGGGGAACTCTTGCAGTGCCTGGAGTAATCTCATAATTATTTAAATTTTATTTTTTTACTAATAATTATGAACGAAATTGTAAATTTTTATCATGATATAGATATATTTGGTAGAGAAAGTAAACCTGGGACGGCTCTTGAATACTTTAATGCCGATGCAATTGCTAATGCACTAACTCTTTTTTTAACAACTAAAAAAGGAGATCTTCTTAGAAATCCTAATGAAGGGGGTGTTATTGATGTTGCGATGTTTAAAACATTAAATGATGGTAATATTCAAAAAATAGGATTTCAATTAAAAAATGCTATAAATAATTATTTTGCTCCATTAATAGAATTACAAGCAATTAATTTAATCCCAGATTATGAAAATCATTTATTACAGTATGATATAACATTTAAAGATTTAACTACCTTTACAACAAATACTGTAACTATCTATACAAATACTTCTTATCAATATCAAAAATTTAATTTTACGGAAGTAGCTTATATTGAATTAAATCTTCTTAGATTTATTCAATTACAAAAAACTGGTGATAATAGTCAAAAATTATTATATAATTCTGATGATGGGTATTGGTATTTTGGTAAATTTAAATTAATTAATTTTACAACAACTGATCCATATTTTGATGCAATTTTAAGTGCAGCTAATCTATAAAGGTATATTATGACTTGGACATTCGATGGTATAAAAATTGAAATTAAAACAAGACTTTCTCTCTTATCTAATTGGGCAAATACATTATATTATGGAGTATATGAACGAATAATTGATGTTATCGCCTATATAATTTATAGACTTATTTATATCATTCAATTTTATTATAGAGAATCTTCTTGGACTAATGCACAGCGGTTTGAATCG
>JAQUND010000085.1:4657-6762 GCA_028717785.1 Candidatus Nanoarchaeia archaeon
CAGATGTAACAAATTTATTGTATGTAACAAATACAGAGTCTATATCAGATGGATCGGATTTTGAAGATATAGAATCTGTTAGAAATAATGCTCCCGCTCTTTTTCAATCTGGTCAAAGATGTGGTAGTTTATTAGATTGGATATCTATATTAAAAAATATACCATATATTTATAATTGTGATATATGGACAATTAATGATATTGGAGGTTCGTCTTTAGCTTCAGAACTTAATACAGTTTATTTAGTTGCAATTTCTTCTACTGGAGATGATTTAACTTTAGCTCAACAAACAGATGCTGAATTAAATTATTTAAGAGAAGCAAAAAGTCCTACTGAAACAATAACATGGCAAGCATTAGAAAAAGTATATGCTTTTTTTGATATAAATGCAAAAATTAATAATTTAACTACGGATGTGGTATCAACACAAATTAAAGATGCAATAGTAGCAGAATATGCTACACTTAATACAAATTTTATGACAAATATTTATGAATCAGCTTACAATAGTGTTATAAATTCTGTTGAAGATATTGTTTATCATAATACCTCCTTATACAATATGGAAAAGAATGTTTCAAAAGAAGCAATAAATGAAACTATTATTCCGAGTTATACAAACATAGAAACAACAGAACTAACAGAACAAGTATGGTTAGTTGAAGATTCTTTAAAAATTTGGTATAAACAAAAAATAGAAGATGAATGGAGTACAGTTAAACAAATTGCTGCATCTTCTGGAACAATTATATATAGTTATATGCCCTCATCGTTTACAATAACTGGGGGTACAATAAATTATGCAACAAATCAATATACATATACTATATCAGGTAGTGGATTAGTTCCAGATATTCCAAATCCTGGATCAGCAGATCCTGATGGTTATTTACTATATTTATCTTACCAAACAAAAGATGGAAATAATAATATGCAAAATTGTATACGATTATCAAAAAAATATCAAATAACAGATGTTGATGAAGACTTTATATTTACAACTTTAAATTATATTTAAAACTATGTCAAAAATTGTATTTAATAAATTTCTTCCTGCTGTAATGAGAAATACACGCTGGGGAGAATTAATAACTGTATTTCAAGATATTATAAATGATTTACGTACAGATCATATAAATACTCTAAAAGAAAAATTTGATGTAAATTTAATGACAGAAGATGAACTTAAAGATACAGCAATTAAGTTCGGTTTTAATTTATTAAGTTTAGATGGGTATACTTCGTCTATGTATTTTCTTAGAAGAGAAATTTCTACTATATGCCCTCGTATTCCTGCAAAAACTACACGTGTTGGCTATAAATATATTTTTTATAATTTTAATCTTACTGGGGAAGTTTTTCCAATATTATTATCAAAAAATAAATGGTATCCATTAAACGATGCTTGGCTTCCTTTAGATGAATATTGGGAAGATACAACAATACTACATACTCAAGATTTTACACTTGATCCCGATATTCCTGATACATTAGATAGTTCTACCGGAACATGGATTACAACTCTTGATCAAACACAACTTGATTATAATATATTACGAGTATTACTTATTTCTTATAAACCAAAATATATAGAAAATATTTCTGAATTTATATCAGAAAATACACATAAAGTGTTTTATAATGATATCAACCAAATGAAAAGAGTTACTGAAGTTCCTTACTTTGAACATCGAGTTGAAATTGAAACTAATACAAGTGGAGTTGTAACAACAAAAACATATTATAATTATGATCAAACTATTTCTACAAATATGCAATCCATTATGATCACTCCCAGTTCTAGTGGGTTAATACCTTTTAATCATATACAAATTGGAAATTCAGTTCATCCAATAATATCTTCTTCTATAAGTGGAGTATTATCTTTAGTTGGAACATTAAAAACTGAATCATCTGGAACATTAGGAATGCTTCAATATATAGAATCAAATATTTCTAATCAAATTTATGTAAGAAAAGAATTAACTAATAGAAATACTTTTCCAGAATTTACAGAAATATCTTTACATAATGCTAATAGTGGATGTTTATATTATGCAACTTTTCCGAAAGTTAAATGGGATAGTAAACAATATAGTAATGT
>JAQUND010000086.1:0-4618 GCA_028717785.1 Candidatus Nanoarchaeia archaeon
CGTGGTTCCGTGTTGTGTTATTCCTCATGCTACAAAATGCAATAAAAATATATCATATTATTCATGGATAAATCATCTTAAACAAATTGCTAAATCTTATAAATATAAGGTTATTGAATATGAATTGCCAATTAAAGGGAAAAATATTGTTTTATCTGGAAGACCAAAATAATTTTTAATTAAATAATATGCGTTTAGATTTAATATATAATAAATTAAAAAAAATTCTCAAAAATGAAAAAGGAAAAAAGTTTAATATAATTGCAGCTACTTTAGATTCACATAATAATATTGTAGCTATAGGTAAAAATAGTTATATAAAAACACATCCAATACAATTTAAGTATGCTAAAAAATTAAAAAATCCAGATAGTATTTATTTACATGCAGAAATAGCAGCATTAATAAAAAGTAAAAAACCAATTCAATCAATAATAGTTATGAGGATGGGAATAAATGGTTTTATTTTATTATCTAAACCTTGTACTATTTGTACATTAGCATTAATAGAGTTAAAAATAAAAATAGTATATTATTCTAATAATAAAGGTGGATTATCTATTTTATTATTATAAAAAATATTAAAGATACTATATAATATTATAAGGAGAAAAGAAAATGGAATTAACTATTTATGAATTAATACAAATACTTTTAAAGATTGAAAATAAAAATATAAAAGTAAAGTTTGGTTATTATGGAAAGAGTAATTCTGATATTGAGGATATTAAAGTAATAGGTTATTTAAATAAAGATCCTATAGTAAAGTAAGAATTGATATTGGTAGATTCTTCCAAAGTAGAGAATAATAAGGATAAAAAATGCCTAGTCCTAGTATGGATCAGATTGAATATATTATTAATACTGTACGAAATAGTGATTTAACAATGTTCACTGAAGATGAAATTACTGATCTTATTCATGAATTATATTTTCATTTTATTTATAATAAAGAAATAATAAGGAGAAAAGAAAATGAGAAATAAAGAAAATATTATATTTATAGTTTTTGGTATTTGTTTAATAATTATAACTATAAGTTTATTAAATTTATCAGTTAGTTTGTCTTATGGTAGATTAGAATTAAGAGAATTTAATAAATTAAATAATACTAATTATACGATAAGACAATGGAGAATTTATGAATATGATATTAAAAAATTATATCCGTTTATAGGACAGAGATAAAGGAGAATATAATGACTGATAAAGAATTAGATATTGATATACAATTTTTATATAATAATGTATGTGAATTAACACCATTTACAGATGATAAATATAAAGAGGTATTTAAAAGAGGATTTAATATAGGATTTCATAAAGCTATAGAATACTTTAATATTGAATATAATAAAAAAGAAAAAGAAGATGTAAAAAGACTTCCTGAATATGGAGTAAAGTTTTTATATACAGAAGATGATGAAATGGATTGTTTATTAGGAATAAAAGCAGTATTTAATTTACTTGATATTCATGATAAACATAAAAAGATAAATATTTTAAAATCTTTAATTTTATTAGAAAAAGAAGAGGAATAAAAAATGATTAAATATTGTTCTTATTGTGGAAAAGAAAAAATTAAAAAATAGGTTTAAGTAATTTCGGAGCTATTTATAGATGTTTAATTTGTAAATTAAGATTTATTATTTTTGATCCAAAAGATTTATAAAGGAATTAAATAAAGTGAGTAATAAATGGAAAAATTATATAATTTAATTATAACTATAATTTTTATTATAGCTTCATTAATATTAATATTAAGTAAACAATCAGATATTAGTATATTTTTAGGAGCTGTTCTTTTATTTGGTAGTTTTATATTAGGATTAATTTACAGTATTGCTTACTATGGAGAAATAAATGAAAAAAGTAGTTTCCGTTTCTTTAATATTTGAAAATTGTGATAGTATAGAAATACCAATAAAAGAAATTAAAGGTTTATATTTTGAAAAAGATAAAATTATTAATATGTTAAGTTGAGGATATAATAGATAATAATATTTATATTAAAATATTTTATATTTCTTTTTATAATTTAGAAAAAATAAAAAAAGGAAATAAATTATTAATAGATTATTTAAAAATAAAAAATATTACTCATTTTGAAATACTTTTTTCAGACAGAACGAAAAAATATTTAGCAGTTCCATGGAAAGGAAAATCTAAATATATTAATTATTCTCAAAAATTAAAGAAAAGAGAAAAGTTTTATTTTATTTTAATAGATGAAAAGTTTACTATTATTGATAAAATAAAAGATTTTATTCAATGTTTTAAAGAAAAGCATAGAAAATTCTTATAAATAATCTACTTTTTTATATTTAAAAACTATTATATATTATATTACATGGCTAATAAAAAAAACTTAAAGAAAGAAACTAATCAAAATAAAAAACGTGGTTGTCCTACTAAATACCAACCTTGGATGGATAATGTAGCTAAAGCTTTGGCTACTAAAGGTTTTATAGAGAGAGATATTTTTTCTATTTTAGGAATTTCAGAACCTATAGGAATTAAATATAAAAAATTATATCCAAGTTTCAGTAAGTCTTTAAAAGAAGGTGCAGAAAATAAAATAAAAACAGCTGAAAAAAGACTTTATGATTTAGCAAAAGGTTATAAATTTAGATCAGAAAAAATAGTTGTAGTATCAGATGGAAATAATGCAGGAAGTCATGTAGAAAGAGTTCCTATAACTTTAAGATCTGAACCCAATTTAAGAGCAATAGAATATATATTAAATAACAGAAAGCCAAGAAAGAAATTCCCAGAAGACGGTTGGGGTGATATAAAAGAAATAGATATAGGAAATGCTGATGGTGAACCATTTGTTATAGAAATAAAATAGGAATAATAAATGAATAAAAGAATAAGAATGAAAAAACAAAAACAGAATAATAAATTAATTAGTAATATATGGGAAGTTTTTATGAAAGTATATGATATACAAATGAAAGTATATGATATTATACTAGCTCATAGAGAATTAAAAATAGATAAAAAGTTAATTGAAAATGGGATACCAATTAATTATAATAAAAATATTCCAGAATTTAATGATTATATTAATTGGATAGAGGAATTAGTTTATAAGTATGGTGTAGAAATTGATATAATGGCATGGAATAAAATTAAAGAATGTTTAATTGATATTAAAGGAAAAAGTAATGGGAAAGATAATTAGTTTAATTTTAACAATACTTTTTATTATAGCTTCATTAATATTAATCTTTAATGGGAAATTATATTTTGATTTATGTTTAGGTATAAGTTTAATATTTGGATTATTAACAATAGTATTTGCTATGAAAGAATAATAAATGAGATATACAATTCCTAAAGAATCTTTTAATAAAGCATTTTTCCCTTATTTAAAAAGTACAGCTAGAACTGAAATATTTTATGGTGGTGGTGGATCTGGTAAAAGTTATTTTTTAGCTCAAAGAGATATTCTTGATATAATGACTAGAAAACAATGTAATAAATTAATAATGCATAAAGTAGCTGCATCTCATCATTATACAACTTTTTCAGATTTATGTTATGTAATTGATAATTGGAATAAAGAATATTTTAATGGGACTTTATCTAGAGAGTTTAAAATAAATTATTCTAAAGGCGGAGAAAAAATAATCTGTTTAAAAACAGGTAATGAAATATTATTTGGTGGATGTAAAGATGAAAATGAATTAGAAAAAGTAAAAGGTATAAGAGCTAGTAATGGACCTATTACACATATACGTTGTGAAGAAATGACAAACTTTACTCCTAAGGATATTTATCAATTAAATGTAGTACGATTAAGAGGATTATCAGAAACTAAAAAAAGATTTACTGGATCAATGAATCCAATATTAGAAACTCATTTTATAAAAAAAGAATTTATAGATAAAGCTCCAGAAGGAACTTTATTTTATGAGCATGAAAATACAGACTCAGAAGCTCTATTAAAAAATCCTAATTTAGTTATTTTAAAAACTACTCATATAGATAATAGATTTTATGGTGAAGAAGAAAGAAAAGAATTATTAAAATTAAAATATATTGATAAATATTATTATGATGTTTATGTTTTAGGGAATTGGGGAATATTAGGAAATATAGTATTTCATAATTATGAATTAATATCTGATAGTGATTTTCCATATCAAGAGGATGATTTATATAATGTTTGTAATGGAATGGACTTTGGATATGTTCATGCTTCAACTATAGAAAGATGTGGATTTCATCAAGACCATAAAAATAATGAACAAGAAGCTTTATATGTTTTTGATGAAGTCTATGGAAAGAAATGGACTAATTTGGATTTTATAAATAATACAAAGGATTATTTTAAAGATAATTCTAGTATTTATTATTGTCCTATAACAGCTGATAGTGCGGAACAGGATAGAATAGAAGAATGGAATAGAAGTGGATTTAATGTTATAGGAGCAAAAAAAGGACCTGGATCATTAAAGTTTGGAATTGATTATTTAATTAGTATTCCTAAAATATATATAAATAAAGATAGATGCCCTAATCTAGCTAGAGAAATAGCAATGTTTAAAAGAAAAGAAGATAAGGATGGAAATGCTATAGATGATTTTGTACAAGTAAATGATGATACAAT
>JAQUND010000086.1:4718-6746 GCA_028717785.1 Candidatus Nanoarchaeia archaeon
GATGAATATAAAGTAGAAGTTTATTATAAAGATATAATAGATACTTTTAAAATATTTAAAGATAATAATTATGAATGGAAAATAGAAATAGATGAATTAGGAAAAATGAATGTAATTAAAGAAATTCCTATTATTGCATTTTATCAAGGAGATGAAATACAATCAATATTTGAAAATGTTTTAAGATTAATAGATGCTTATGATGTTTTATTTAGTGATTCCATGAATGAATTTGATAGATTTGCTTTTGCTTATTTAATAATGAAAAAGTTTGGTCTTACTAATCCATTAGATAAAAAGGACCCAACAAAATTAAATTGGGCTTTAAAACTATTAAAGAGAAGAAGAGTATTTGAAAATATTCCTGGGGATGGGGATATAAAGTTTTTAACAAAAGATATTCCAACTAGTTTTATAGAACACATAGGAAAACAATTAAGGGATCAAATACATATACAATCTCATGTTCCTGATTTTACTAGTGAAAAAATGACAGGAGCTTCTGGAATAGCAATATTAAGATTAATGTTTGATTTTGAAAACTTAGTATCTAGTACAGATGCAGATTTTGATACTGGATTATATAAGAGAATAAATATAATAGCAAATTATTTAAAATTAAAAGGAGAAAATGAAAATTATCATTCTAAGATGATTATAATAAATCATAAAAGAAATATTCCTTTAAATGCTCAAGATTTTGCTCAAGCTGCTTTAGTAATGCAGCATGCTGGATTTAGTAGGAAAGCTATTATAGGAATAATGCCAGAAGATATTATTCCAGATCCTGAGGAAGAATTAAAATTGGAAATGGAAGAAAGAGAAATGATGATAGGTGACAGTAATCTATTTGATGAAAATACTATAAGTGAAGAACAACAGCAGGCTATAAATGATTTAATTAATGATGGTTATACTGAGGAAGCAGCGAAGGAAGAAATTCTAGGAAATAAATAATGCCAGATTTAAATAAATTAGAAAATCAAGTTTTTAATTATTTACTTTCCCTAGAAGCTCAATATTCTAGGGAGGTTCAAAAACAATTATTAAATGCTTTAACTTCAATTTATGGAGAAATGAAAAAGATATATGATAAATATGCTATAAATGGAAAATTGACTCGTACTGAAATGACTAAATATAATAAGTATAGTACGATGGAAAAACAAATATTAGAAAAAATAGATCCAGCTTTAAAATCTAATATAAAAACAATAAAAAGATTATTACCTTCTCAATTTAATGAATCTTTTTATCATTATGCCTGGGCTATTGATAATACTACTGGTTTAAGATTATCTTGGGGAAATGTAAATACTCAAAGTTATTTATCTTTATTTGATATTACTAATCCTAAGAATATAGAATTACAAGAAGCATTAAAAAATTATGGTCCTGAATCTAAAAAAAGAATACGGTCAGTTTTATTAAATGGTATATCTTTAGGACAAAGTTATGATCAAATGGCTAGAGATTTAAAAAAAGTTTTAAATAAAATATATAGTTCAGCTATAACTATAATTAGGACAGAAGGACAAACAGCTATTAATGCAGGCCAAGCTATAGCATATCAAAGAGCTATACAAAATGGAGTAAAAGGTATAGATGTATGGTCATCTACTAAAGATGGAAAAACTAGATTTGATCATAGAAATGCTGATGGACAAAAAAGAGGGGAAGATAGTTATTTTAATTTAGGAGGGGAGAAAGCTTTATATCCTGGTGATCCTAATTTAAGTGCAGGGAATAGGATCAATTGTAGATGTACTTTACGGTTTGAAGTTGAAGGATATTCTCTACAATTAATGAGAACTAGGGCTGAGGGCGTTTTACCCTATATGCCTTATAATAAATATGCAGAGAAATTTCATCCAGATTGGTTAAAAAAATAGAGAAATATTGTATAATAATTATAAAGGAGTAAAAATAATGCCAATAAAAAGTAAAGTGCAAAGAAAATATTTATGGGCTACTAATCCTAAATTAGCTAAAAAGTTTGAGGAAGAAACACCCAAAGGTAAGAAATTA
>JAQUND010000087.1 GCA_028717785.1 Candidatus Nanoarchaeia archaeon
TCCCAAGGATTAGCAATATTATCAACTCTTGCCATTAAAGCAGCACCGAAAATTGAATTAGGTATATATAGATACTTATCGTTGTACTTATCGTATACTTTTGAAAATCCTGCATAGATAGCAACATAAGAAGGACTTCTATAACCGTATTCTTCAGTAGCTTTAACATCAGTAACAGAGTCATTATTTAATTGACCCGCTGGTACAACAGCAATACAGTCAGCACGAACTGATGCGATTCTTGCTATTTCTTGTTTTACCGTTGTATTATATGTAGTACCAATTAAAATATTAACATTAGCGTTTTCTCTATCTTCAAAAATTACCCAGCCGTCAGTATCAGAAAGACCATTATTTTGATTACTTGCACCACCTGATAAAATAGCTAATCTATTTGTTGAAGATCCTGAAGTTGTTATATCATATTTTACATAAGTATCACCGTTAGTATCTTCTAAGTCTGGTAGTAATGTATTTTCTCCAGCGCTATTAACATAAGGGAAATGATTAGCTGCTAGTGTAACACCTTTCTTTATATAAATGTATTTTGAAACTCCATTAACAATATTTTCAATAAAAAGATCATTATTGTTTTCATCTTTAAGATCTTCATTAAGAGAACCATAAAATGATTCTGTTGGTGAAATATAAAGTGTTCCAGCAGTTCTTTCTGTTTGTGTTCTAAAATAATCTTCCCAATTTTTATCAGTGGACTTTGTATAAACATTAAGTTTAAACACTTGACTTGCTGTTGGATACCATTTTTCAATTTCAGTATCATATAATGAAGAAGCTGAAGCTGCATTAGCTGAAGAAGGATAATTATCATACGCAAATTTCCAATCAGCAGACAAACTAAACGGTTCAATAGTAACAGCAATACTATTACCATCTACACCAGGACCAACATAAGAAACTATAACACTACTAGCTCCTGTTCCACCTACACCAGCATAATCATCAATTATACTAATATATTCAGATGTATCTAATCTATTTCCTCTAACAAATTTAGTACCAGAAATACCAGTACTTTGATTAGAAAAATCTAAGTTACTATCAAAACTTGCAAACGAATATGTATCAGCAGTTGTAGTATAATCTCTAACTACATAAAGTGAACTTGATTCTTTTAAAAATTCTAAAGCTGCATAAGCGCCATAACCATATTCAGGGATTAGTTTTCCGTTAGTTGATGTAATATCTGTTCCTGAAGTATAAATTGGTTCACCAAATGTTTCTACAAATTCTTTATCATTGGAGATATAAACGGGTCTATTTACTGGACCTCTTTTAGCTCTGATTACTATGCCCCCGTTAGATATGCCAGCAGGAACTAGTATTTCAGATAAATCAATTTCTTCTCTTTTTATTCCAGGAGCTTTAAATACTCTTGCCATTATTTCCTCCAAGTATTAATTTTCTATTAATCATCATAAAACTTATTTCTTTTACTTCTTTTCTTATTAAATTCAACCGGTTTCAATTCCACAATAGGTATAACTTTAGAATCTTCAATAACTTCTTTATTTTCTTGAACTTCAACCTCTTTAATAGAATTCTGCTCCACTAGCTTAGAATATATAGCTAATCCAGCATTAGGCTTTCTAGAAGTTCTCATATTATACTATTCTCCATACCTCATTATTTATATTACTTCTTAATTGTATTTATAAAAAATCATACAAAAATCGCTGATGGTTGCCAATTAGGATCTCCTTCTCCACCAGAACCATCTATATCCTTCTTATCATCCTTAACTTCTATATCCTTTTCATCCCAATTACCTCTACCTACATTATACTCATCTGTTATTGTTTTATTACCTTCATTTCCACTATCATATTCTTCCGTTTTAACAAAAAATAATGCCCATAACAAAGAAGTTACCGCATCGTCATGCTCGTGTTTTCCAGCAGCAAATACGTTCGGCTTTACTTCTTCATATCTGCTTAATTCATAAACAGTACGTTCATCACATATATTTAACCAATGTTTTTCTACATATTCTTTTAAAAGAGCATTAGCATTTCTTTTGGATGATTTAGTGCTTCTAATCCCAAGTCCTTTCATATCAACATTTACTAAATTTTCATATTCCAATTCATACCATACATTATCACATACAGATTGACCTATATCATTATTCTCAATCATTATATAAGCATTATTATAAAACTGTGCTATAGATACAACTACCTGAGAAAAATCATGCGGTCTAATAAAATTATTTCTATATAATGCTACTTGCTCAATATTATGCTCATTAATAATTTTTAATATCTGAATAACCGAATAATCTCTACCTGTACCTTTACCAGAATCCACCCCTAAAACGTAAGTAAATCCGTTTTGAGGCTGTTCATATATTAACAATAAACCGGTCCATTTAGTTGCTACTGGATTTTTATATACAATTCTCTCTAAAATATCAGGATCTATTAATGTTGATGATGATCCTAAAAATTGAGTTCCATATTCCTGTTGCCATTTTACTCTACCAATATCTTTAATAACAGCCTTTTTAAAATTTTCATCACGACCTGGCACTTCCCACCATCCTACACTTATAGGATAAAAACTGTTTGTATTACTATCTTTTCTAGTTGCATCCATCCAAAATTTATAAAAGTGATTCATTCCAAACGGCGTGTTAGAACTAACTATATTATTAAATAAAATACTATGACACCACTTATCATTTTCATTATGATATAATGAAAAATCATATACTATATTTTGTGATTCCTCTATACTTTTTATTTTTTCCCATTTTAAATTATTAGATGTGTTCTCTAACATATCATTTAAACTACTAATATTTAATTCTAATAAAAACTCCTTATATTTTAACATTGTTGATCTATTAAAATGATTGTTTCTTTTATAATTTCCTTTTAATAATCCCATTTTAATAACTTCATTATAAGCATTTTTATCAGTTTCTTTCATGTTCCTAATATTAATTTTAGAAAAAGGAATAATATCAGATCTATCTCTTGTTATATTTTCTGGTAATAATTTTTGATTTTTTTGTTTTCTTTCAAATCTAAAACCAATTATACTATAATACAACTTTGACATTGTTTTGTTTAATTCTAACCTATAACAATTTGAATACACTTTCACTTTTTTAGATGGTTTAGTTATACCCCATTGATACAATGATAGTATTCCAAAATTATTTAATAATGCCCTAATTTGTTCTATCATCCTTTTAGATGATAACCCTATAGTAACAATTCCTCTCGTACTATGTGAAGATCCGTCTCCATCCATTATTCCTTGTAAAAGCGCAATTATATTTTTTTTAGACATTAAAAACAATCTTTTTGGTATTATTTTTTCTTTAGCTTTTTTATTTAAATCAAAACCTAAAGAAATTAAGATATCACAAAAAAACTTAGAATTAATAGTATAATGTATTCCGCATTTAGTATACTTAAAATTTAATATTTTGAGTATTTTTTCAACTGAATCCCCACAAGTTATAGTAATTCCAGTATAATATATTTTATTTTTCTTTGTTTTTCTTCTACAAGCACTACCTTCTGATAAATATAACCCTAATAAATAAGCTAAATCTTCTGTTATACTATCAAAATCATAAATATTACTATTAGATGCTCTATTTTCTAAACTTGGTTTTATAATACTATCATCACTGCCCCATTTATCATCACCGTATCTAATAGCTAAATAATCATTTTCTGTCAGATCTTTAGCTTTAACCCATATATATTTACCATTTCGATTTATAAAAAAAGGATGTTCATAAGAACACTCAATAAACGAACTAATAGTTCTTATTTTTTTGGTTTTAGTATATCCGTTATTAACTACTATATTGCCTTTATTAAATTTATTTTTTCCCATAACTTCATATTCTTTAACATTATATCCAATTTGAGGATTGTATTCTTTAGAATAATCAATAAAATCAGAAATTTCTTTAATACCATCAGGCGTTACTATAAATGTGTCTTTTGAAACGCAAGAAACCATAATTATCATTGATGTTTTACCAGAAGTAATAACAGGATATGTTGATGCAATAAAATCATCCGCAATATGTTGAGGCACTTTTGCAAATTCATCTAAATAAAGTAAATTAATTGTAAACCCAGTTAATGATTGGCTTGATGTTGCAGCTGCTATAATACGACTGCCGTTTTCTAATACTACTGATTTTTTATTCCAATCAACTATACCTTGTTGTAACCACATTGGAATAAATTTTAATGCAATTTTAATTCTATCTAATATTTCTATTGATAACGCTTCTTTGTTTGCCATTATAGCTGCTGTCTTATCTTTATTAAATAAAACATACCATAATAAAAATATAGTTGTGATTGTAGTATTATGAGATAATATATTATTTGTATATAGTGTATGAGTATCTGATTTTACGGTTATATCATACATTTCTTGTGGTTCTATATCTAACTTTTGAACTAATGTTACTTTTTCCAATCCATTTTTAGTAATAACTTTATCAACCCCAACAATTAAATCTTTAACAAACTTTTGCTTAAAATCATTAATCATTACTATATGATCATCAGCACATTTTAAACTACATTTTTCTGTAATTACTTCCCAGATATCAAATTTAATAGTTTTATGAATATGAGTTATATCTTTCCAACCTGAATTTGTCTCAACTTCCCATTCTTCAACTTCAAAAGATTCAATAAACTTATTATCAATTGGTTTTATTTTTTTATGATTTGGTATTTTATAAAAATCTCCTATTTTAATTTCTTTAATTTCATCATTTCTCTTATTTCTAATTCTTACAATACTGTCTATATAAACACATTTTCCACTCTGTCTAGCAATCTTCAAAATAATATTCTTTTTATTATTAGGAGGATTCATATAAGCTTTCAATACTTTTTTCTGCCAATTCCACAATGCAATATTTTGTTTACCACCGTCAATAGTTACAATAGTATAATATTTTTCTGCAAAATAAATTATATCAGATTTACATTTAACTATTTCATTAACCATATCTTGAGTATAATTAATTTTTTCACCAGCTTTTCTTAATGATTTATTTCCTTCAAACATATCAATTATTCCTTATAATATATTATTTAATATATTAGATATATTATTTCGTTGTTTATAATTTATTCTAACTAATTTAATATTATTATTTTTACAATAATTAGTTTTTATTTTATCTCTCATTTTAGTTTTTCTAAATGCTTTTATTCCACCAAAATATTTAACACATTTAAAATGTAATTCGCCGTCATATTCTATACAAGTATTATAATCAGGTAAATAAAAATCAAAAGGAAGTTTTCGTTTACTACAACAATTTTCAAATCTATATTGTCTAATATATTTTATTGATTTATCCTTTAATATAGTTTCAATTATTCTTTCACCAATAGATTCATTACAATATGGACATCCATATCTCCCTAAATTATTAATCGTAGCACTATGTTTATGACCTTTTTCACATGTATAATAGACTCTAGTAAAAGCCCCTTTATAAATAAAAGGATCAAATATCCATGTAGGTCTTAATGATTGAACATACAATTCGGCTTGCTCTTGATTTCTACGAATTTTATATTTACTACAAAACGGACAACCTCTACCTTTTATAATATTTAAAAAAATAGCATGATGTTTATGACCTTTATCACAAGTATAATAAATTCTAGTTTGTACATTTTTATATTCAAATGGATCGAATATCCAATTAGGTCTTTTTTTATATAATTGTTTTATTGCATTTTCATATGATTTTCTACATCGATTTGCGTTTTTAATTATACGACATTTCATACAACCTTTATTTTGTTGTAAATTTGCAAAATTAGCATTTCCTTCATGGCCATTTTCACATATATAATCAACTCTGGTTTTTCTATAACCCTGATAAATAAATGGTTTAAATATCCAATTAGAAAAATTATTCTTTAATATTTTTTCTGCTTGTTCTTGTGATAAATATTCGTGACTCATTTTTCAATATTACTCCTTAATTATTTTTCATTTTGCTATAGATCTCGTTTCCTTTAGTATCTATAGTTTTCAAAATTTTACCTGTTGTAGAGTTTAGCCATTCTAATATAATTATAGAGTTTTCTGTTTTGATAGCGTGATTACCCGTAGATGATTCTGGTATATAGACATTACTATGACAGTTAGGGCAAAGAAAAACGCGATTAAATGATCGATTGGATCCATTTAGTTCTTTAGGTTTAATATGGTGCCAATTGATTTTATTACGGTTATTAGTAGAGTAGTCGCAGTTAGGATTTTCACAGTACCAAGTCATTCAAATTATATTATTCCTTAATTTCAAAATGTGCGTCAATATCTTTCATTTGGCTATTAGAGCTGGCTTTGTTAATCATATCTAGTAATTGATCTGAAGTCAAAGCTATTTTATTATTGCCTATGTTATTTATATCTACTTGGTTAGTTGCTACTTGGGCTTCAAATATGGCTTTATTTAGTTCAATTAAAGAAGTATATTGTTTACCTATGGATTCAACAAGTTTAGCATATACTTCAATTTTTCTAGGTTCAGCACCAATTTTAATATCTTGTTCAACTTTATTTAGAGTAGTTCTAGTTTGTAGTATAAGTGATTTAAGTTCCTCTTGAAGATAACTTTGATCTTGAAACATTATAGGAACTTGATGAACTGCTACACGATTAACCAAGTCTTGTTTTTTAGCTTCAATGATTTGCATTTCGGCTTCAAT
>JAQUND010000088.1 GCA_028717785.1 Candidatus Nanoarchaeia archaeon
AAGTTATAGAAATGATGGAATAAAAACTATAGATAATATAGTTGATTCTACTTTAATAATAATAAGTAGCTATTCAGTAGTAAATGAAACTTTTAATAACCAAAGGGCTGCAATTTATTTTAGTGTAGTTCAATGGCCAGAGGTAGTAAAACAAATAGCCGCTTTAATGATACAGTATGATTGTGACTATAGAGATAGTAATGCAGCAGGAATAAAAAGTCATAGTTTAGGACCGTTTAGTGAAACATTTGCGGATAGTAAAGAAGATGAATATGGATATCCTGCAAAATTAACAAATAAATTGACGCCGTTTATAATAGCGAGATTAATGTAATGATGTTTGGAAATATTAAATCTTTATTAAATTTAAAGAATGAAGTTACTATATATAAAACTATACAGGCTTCTGATGGTATGGGAGGAACTACAACTACTACAACTTCAGTTATTCTTTCTAGGGCTGCTATATGGCAAGTTGGAGCTAATAGTAGATTTATAACTGGGAAATATGCTTTAACTAGTACACATGTTTTATGTTTTCCTTATGGGGAATATAATTTTAATGAAGCTATAACTAGTGGAACTTTTATAGAAACAGTAACTTGGAATTCCAATACTTATACTGTAGATGGATTTGCTGATAATGTTATGAATATGAATGAGATAATTACTCAAGGTTTACAAAGGACAACTTAAATGACTAGAATCGATATAACTAAAAATTGGAATGGAGATTTTATAAAATTACAAGGGAAAAAAGTTGTAAAAGATTCTACATATGAAATTGGATTAGTGATAGAAGGATCGGCTAAAGAATTATGTCCTAGAAGATATGGATATTTAGCTGCTTCTATAAATACGCAGAGTATAGATAGAGGAACAGAATTAGGAAGTCCATCTGAATATGGAATTGAACAAATACTAACATTAGGAGGGGATTTATCTTCATTTAAAAAAATAAGTAAACCAACTGATCCATTAGATACATGGGTAGGTACTGCTGTTGATTATGCTCCTGATGTAGAATATGGAACTATTAAAATGGATGCCCAACCATATTTAAGACCTGCTTTCCATTTAGCACAAGGGGAAATAGTTCCTATAGTTAGTGCAAATGGTAAATATCATTTTGGGGAATATTTAATTCAGCATGAACAATATTTAAGAAGTAGGGGAATTTAAATGACTCCTGATCAAGCTGTAGGATATGTTTTAATACAATCAACTGCTGTTTCTAATATTGTAAATGGCCGAGTTTATTATGCAACTAAACCCACTACAGAAATATTGCCTAGTATTAATTATTATGATTTACCACATAAAAGAATTAATGGATTAAAGAATCCAATATTTTCTATAAATTGTCGGGCTGGAACTGCTAGGGCTGCAAGAGATTTAGGTACAGTAGTACTAGAGGAACTAACAGGATCACAAGGACAAGGTAAGTATGGAACCGTAAATGGTCCTAAAGATAACTTTGATTTTATTCAAAATAGTTTAATTACTGATAATGGAGTAAAAAATGAAACTGAAAATTGTTTTAATTGTCCTATTGATATTATGGTCATAACAAATGAATAAGGAGAAATAAAAATGTTATATCAGAATACTACAATTGATACTACTAAATTAATTATAGGCAACTGTAAAATAGAAACAGCTGTTTATGGAACTTCAGCGGCTTCTGCTACAGGATGGACTAATCTTGGTTGTGGGATAGTAAATGAACCTACTCATAATTTAGTTAAATTTGATACTCAATGTGGAAATGGACCTGATCCTATAGAAGGAATAGCAGATGAAACTTTTACAGTATCAGGGGAATTAATAGAATTTGACGCTTCTGTATTAGCTACTATTAGTTGTGGAGCTTTAACCTCTTCTGCTGGTTCTGGTTCTGGGCAAACAATAATTAATGCCGGTGGAAATACTGATTTAACTGCAAGGGCTTTTAAAATAACTAATAGACGTTTAATTAGTGGTGTAACTCAATCAACTGTAATTCTTTTATATAAAGCTACAATTGATAATGGGCTTCAATTTAGTTTAAAATCTGATAATGATACTGATCCTGTATCAGCTATGCCTTTTTCTATTACTGCAAAAAAAGATGATACTTTAACAGCTGGATCTCAATTATATCAAGTTATTCATACTTATAATCCTGCTTAATAAAAGGATAAAGGGAAATGTCGGAAATAAATACTATTCAAGATTTAGATATTTTAAATCCACCCTCCAATATTGTTCTTATTGGAGGGGAAAAAATTGATTTATCATTTATACCTACAGGTATTACTTTTAAAGTTGAAAAACTTATAAGTACTATAAATAAAATAATGATAAATATAAATAAATTACAAAAAGAAAGAGAAGAATTAAAAGATGAAAAATCTTTAGAAGAAAATGAGAATAAATTAGATGAAGATAATGAAAAAATATTTAATTATTCTATAGATTTATGTACTTTATTTTGTTCATTAAAGCATCCTAAATTAGATAGAGATTGGTTTTTAAAAGAAACTCAACCTGTACAAATTAGGGCTATAGTCGATGAAATAAAAAAAGCTTTAGAAGCATCCTATAAAGCAGTGGAGAAATATGGAAAAAACTAACATCCGGGCAAGGTGGATCAAATAAAGAACAACTTGCCCGGTTATTTATAACAATGGCTTTATTATTTCCATGGGCTTCTAAGGAATATTTACTTTGGGAAATGAGTTTAGGACAAGTAATAATGTATCATAATTTAGGAATAGACATAAAATATAATTCCTCATCTAATAAAAATAATAAAAATAATACATTAGCAGATAAATCTCCAGAAGAAATTAAAGGGATTTTAGAAGATATGAAAAAAATGTATGGGGACACTTAAATTATGAATACACTAGGAGAAATGATTGTAAAATTAAAAGGGGATAATTCAGACTTTGACACTAAGATAGAAAAAACAAAAAAGAAATTTGAAGAATCTGCAAAAGCTTTTGAAACTGTAGGAAAAAAATTATCATTATTTGTAACAGCTCCTTTAATAGGATTAGGAGCTGCTGCTTTAAAATCATCCGCAGAAATAGAAATGATAACAGCTTCATTCACTACTATGTTAGGGAATGAAAAAGAAGCTATTGCATTAATGAATGATATAAAAGTAATGGCTGCTAAAACACCATTTGAAACTACTGGACTAGCAGATGCAACAAAAACATTATTACAGTTTGGAATAGAATCAGATAAAGTTATAGAAACACTCTCAATGTTAGGGGATATTAGTGGGGGAAGTTCTTCTAAATTAAGTTCATTAGCTTTAGTATTTGGTCAGATTCAATCTACTGGCCGATTAATGGGCCAAGATTTATTACAATTAATAAATGTAGGTTTTAATCCGCTTCAAATAATATCAGAAAAAACTGGTAAATCAATGGCGGTATTAAAAGATGAAATGTCAAAAGGAAAAATATCAGCTCAAGATGTAGCAGAAGCTTTTGAATCCGCTACTAAAGAAGGCGGTAAATTTTATAAAGGAATGGAAACTGCATCTAAAACTCTATCTGGAGTTTGGTCTACTTTAAAAGATGATGCTGGAGAATTAGGAAGATCATTTGCAGATATTTTACTTCCTTCTATAAAAGATGTAGTAAAAGGTTTTAGTGAATTATTAAAAGGAATAAATGATTTAAGTCCAGTAGCAAAAGAAAATATTTTAATAATAGCTGGAGTAGCAGCTACTATGGGGCCACTAGCCTTAGGTATTAATGGAGTAATGAAAGTTTTACCTGGATTAATAACAGTATTAAAAACTGGATTAACTCCTACAGGAATAGCTGGATTAGTTATAGTTGGAGTAGCTGCGGTAGCTGCTGGTATTTTAATACTTGCAAATAATATTAAAAATGCAAGAATAGAACAAGAAGATTTAAATAAAGTTCTTCATGGAGGAACAACTGGAACTTGGTCAAAAGATTTAGAATTAGTAAATGATAGATTAATAAAAGTAAATAAAGAAATTGAAAAATCTAATAATATGGTAGAGGCTGGTAATAATTTTGAAATTACTAGATTAAATCAATTAAAAGAAGAAAGAGAATTATTAAATAAAACTAAAGCAGAATTAGCTGAAAAACAAAAATGGCAAGCTTTAAATCAACGTGGCCAAGATGAAATGAATAAACAAGTTACTACTGAAAGTTTAACACAAAATCAAATAAATGAAGCTTTAGAAATAAGACAAAAAATAACTGAAAAGTATTTAGGTGCTAGAGAAAATGTATTGTCAGTTTTAGAAGGTGAAAAATCAGAATACCAAAAAATAGAAGACCAAATAAAAAAATTAGAAGAAACTCCATGGGCTAAAGGAAAATTAGAAGATGATAGACTTGAAGCAATAAGAATATTAAGACAAAAACAACAAGAAATACTAGATGAAGAAAAAGAAGCTGAGGAAAAATTAGCTCAAGATGAAAGTAAAATATGGGTTGATGCTGAAACTCATAAATATGAATTAAGTCGGAACGGGTTAGATGATCAATTAAAATTATTACAAGAAGAAAATGAAGCTACAAGAATAGCAGAAGAAGAAAATATAAAAATAAGAAAAGAGGCTAATGAATTTGTATTAAGTTCTTTTATTGATTTATTTAAATCTTTAGGTTCTATAGCTTCATCTTATTATCAAAATCAAATAAATAATATAGATGCTAAATTAAATGCTGAATTAGATGCTAATGATAAAGCTTTACAAGACGCTTTAAGAGCTGCTGGAGTAGCTAATTTAACTGTTTTAGAGTCAGCACAAAAACAATTAAATATTTTAAAAGAAAAATTATTAAAAGCTAAAGATGCAGAGGAAAAAGCTGCATTACAGGAGCAAATAAGGGAACAAGAAAAAGCAGTAAAAAAAGCTGAGATAGAAGAGACATATGCAGATAAGAAAAAAGAAATAGAAGAAGATCTTATTAAGAAAAAATATAAATTACAAAAAGCTGCTTTTGAAGTTGAAAAGAAAATGACACTAGCTCAAATAGCTATTGATACAGTTATGGGAATAACTAAAATATGGGCACAATCTGGAATAAATGTTATTTTAGCTGGTATTTTAACAGCGGCAATGGCAGCTGTAGGTATCCGCAATGCCGGTATAGTAAATGATCAAGAATATCCTCCTTTAGCTTTAAAAGATGGGGCTTTAATAATGCCTAAACCTGGTGGAACTAATGCAGTAGTAGCTGAAGCTGGAGTACCTGAATTAGTAGTACCTTTGGATAAATTAGGATCGGTTTTATCAGATATAAAATCAAATATAAATCAATCTCAAATGATACATATAATACAAAATATAGATGGTAAACCAATATTAGATTTAATTTTTCCAGCTACACAAAATAGAACAATATTAATAGATAATGGGGCTATAGTATGAGAATAGCATACGAGAATATAATAGATGATTTAGATGGAAGTAGTTTAACAGCAGTTAGTGAAGTTCCTAATTATGAAATAACTAATATACAAGATGATAGATTATCTACTAAATGGATAATGGACAGTTCAGCTACAGCTCAAAGTGCAATAATAGAATTAAATACTATGAGTGAATACCCCGATGATCCGGCGGGGACGACGTATTTACAAGATGACTGGCTTACTACTGCTGGTTGGACTTCTGATGCTGGCGTCTGTTCTGTAGATGTTAATGATGGGCAACTGGAAGTTACTTATATAAGTGGTTCTTCTGGAACATATTTTTATCATAATAATTTTGGTAGTCCAAATAACGGGAAAAACTGTAGATATAAAGTAGTTTCAGTCAATCCTATACAAAATATAAAGTATGCGCCATCAAGCGGGGTATATGCATCAGTACCATATACTCTTATTGATGATTATACGGCAATTGTTGATTTTGTCATCAATGCATCTTGGGTAATTTTAATACTGGCAGTAAATAATGGTATTGCAGATACTGGAAATGTTTTACTAATTGACTATATCTACATCGGCACCGGTGCATACCTCCCCGGCGCTCTCCGCGACATAACCGGAAACGGCTACGACCTCAATGTATACAGCGCGGTTCCAGTCGGTGAGGAGCTATATTTTAACGGCGTAAATGCTTACCTACGGACCAGGGGCCAGGTTGAAATGCCGGACCTGTTTAGTATATCTGGTAAGTGGATAATACCAAGCTCTACAGTACGACAGACTTTATTATATGCGGGCACGAAAGGAAATTATATAGCCATAGGAAGATTAGAAAATACACGATACCTAAGAATTAATTGGAATACGATTAGCGGAGTTACCGGGGATAGTGTATTAGATTTTTTCCCTATATCTGATACAGAAGCAGTATATTTAGAAATCGGATTTGATTTCCCTAATGAAATAATATATTGTAACAAAAATGGTTTGAAAATTAAAGAGATAGATATATCTGGAGTTATTAAACCAGAATTGTCATATTGGTATTTTAGTGTTTTTGGTTCTACATATTGGATGTCCGGTACCCTCTCCCTCCTCTGCCTTTGGAACGTGATCCACTCCCCCCAGGAAGTCCTGTCACATTACCAGAACCCTTATGGGGCGATGCCCAAGACGATTATAGCCGAGCAAATCAGAGCGTTACG
>JAQUND010000089.1:0-1394 GCA_028717785.1 Candidatus Nanoarchaeia archaeon
AGTTGTAGTGTTTTCTCTTACTGGACTAAGACACAAAGAACAAGTAAGAGTCCCGCTTGTAGTTGTTGTCATTCCTGTTACAGCCACAATCTTCTCCTTTTTTATTTCAAAAAGATATTTCTAATTTATATAATGTCTCATATCTCAGAAAGGTTTAATCATTATTCTATGTCTGATCATCACATGTCAACTTTGCAAAATACAACAAAAATTAGACAAAAACAACAAATAGCTACGAGAATCCCTACGGCAAAGACACAACTATTATAAAAAATACCCTAAAGCACATTATTTTTATTTGCTAATCGAGCTCGTAACCAATTAGTTTTTAATTTTAAAAAATTATGACAACACCAACCTAAAAGGAGAGTAGTATGAATGACCATGGTGAACTTACTACAAAAGTAAAAGAGGAGAAGTATCCAGGTGAACAACAAATAGAACCTATTGTTACTCGCATAACAACATTGGTACAAAACGTTGAATCGCTTAATAACAAAAGACTCAAGGCTATAGAAACTGTAGTTTCAACTGGAAGCGCCATGACAGACATGCTCAATATTCTTATCCAGGAAGTAAATATGATTCTTACAAAATGGAAGACGTCTTATGCTCAGATTAAACAGCTTTCTGCGAAAGTATCAGAACTGACATCCTTAAATAGCGCTCTCAATAACAACACCAAACACCAGGAGACTATAATCAATAATACACACGCAGAAAAACCAACGCCAAAACCTAATAGAGTATTCAAGGAAACTTTGACACCTCAAAAACCATAAACGATTCAACACATGGAACAAAAAGAACGAGTAAAACGACTAAAAAACAATTTAGCTGTTTAATATTTTCTCTCGACATTTTAAAACAAGGAATCTTATAATGTTCACAGAACAAGAAGTTGAAAAGTGAAGATTTCTAATGTGACTGACAAATCAATTGGTATTTGCGACAAATATGGCGATACTGCTTATTTCAATAAACAAAAAGACAAAATTGATTTTGTTGGTGATTGGTTCAAATAATATACCAACATAGTAAAACAATATAGATTTCAAATCTTACCGCTTCGGGAATGCGTAATAATGATTTGCTCCCTAATGCTATCATTAACCTAGTCTACTACAAACAAACTTTTCACAAAGCCCGTAGCCTCCTTAAAACACATTAATTCATAACTATTAACACCTGACAAATACAAGTACACGAAACTAAAACCCACCCTTTCAAAACACAACCCTATCAAATTCTAAGCAGTCTACAAATTATCTTCAAGATCCCTATCAAAAAGACAAGAACTACAAACCATACCAGTTCGCTACAACTAACTATTAACAACTTTAACCCTAACAATTCACAACTAACCCTAACAATTCACAACTAACCCTAACAAT
>JAQUND010000089.1:1494-6576 GCA_028717785.1 Candidatus Nanoarchaeia archaeon
TAACCCTAACAATTCACAACTAACCCTAACAATTCACAACTAACCCTAACAATCAGTTCGCCAGGAAACGGTGGGCTTAGGCGACTCCCGTAGGGGGTCCCGATACCTGCTATAGAATACCTCCTAATACCTGCACCAGGGCCTGCTAGAAGGCCTTCTAGCAAACAAGTGCCAGAAGGGTATAGAAACCATAGGTGAAATTATTCGAATGTGCTCTTGAAGGTCGAGCATTAGTGGAATTAATCATCGTTTTCTTCATCATCTTGTTTGAGATCAGATTCAAGTGATTTGCCAAAATCAAGAGAATAAATTTACAAGTTTGTTGAATATAGAGTCGCTTGAAATTTGTGATATTATCGCACAAATTACGATTGAAACAGAGATTGTTAAACTTGAAATAGTAATATAAAACAGTTTGTTTGGTGATTCGAGTTTTATTTCCATTATTCTCTCCTTTGATATAAACTATATCGCGTGTGTTCGAGTAAATTGCCATATATAGGAGATGAAAATTTTGTGTTTCGTGCACTAAGGGCGCGCGTAATGCGCGCTTAAGCTGCCAAGCGCGCGTTTAAGTGTTTTATGCTGCTGTTGATAAAGAATGTGAATTTACGTTGATGATTTTCTTTGTATTGGCAGCGTCCTGTTCGGCTTTGTGTTCTCGATAACATTTCATTGCGAATGTGATTGCTTCATTCATTTTGCGGTTCCGTGTTCTTCTTGGCTCTAAATCTCTGATTCCGTTTGCCATAAGTTCTCTCCTTGATTAAGTGATATAGACTATATCGTGCGATAGAATGTCAGATGCCAAGTGAATTATTATCATCTTTATCTTCATCATCTGGTTCGACTTCACTTTCAAGTTGTTCAATGACTTCGGAGACACATGGGTACATAGAGACGAATTCATTACTTACTTGTTTGCCGCCTACTCTCCAGCGATTATACATGTGTTCGTCAGCAGATCTGAGCGCATTGTCAAATTCATACATTGCATTTTCAAGTGTTTCAGCAGATTCTTTGAGTTCATCGTATTCAGTTCGATCCATAACTCTCTCCTTTGTTATGAGTATATTGTTGTTTGATATAGACTATATCGTGTGTTTCAAGTTTTACTGCCATTGTGAATGAGAATCAGATAGAAGGTGATTAGCATGTTAGAATGAAAGGGCCTTAAGGTTTTATAATGGTTGATATAATGTTTTGCCTTAAGGCCTTTAGACTGATTTAAGATCGGTTAGACGGTCGGTGTTTGTTCTTTAGGTTTTTGAGAAGTTTTTTTGGCAGTTTTCTTTGCCGGTGTCTTTTTTGTTTTTGGTTTTGGAGGTTCGGGTGTTTTGGTGTTTGTGTTTTCTTTTTTGGCAGTTTTAGTTGTGGTGTGAAGTGAGGCAAGGATTTTTAAGTTGGCAGTCAGGTCGTCGTTGGTGTTGACTTTTTTGATGGTGCCGATGATTTTTCCGCAGCGACCAGTTGCCAAGCGTTCTTGCGTGTAGGGTGAATATTGCGTGTTGGCAGTTTGAGCGACCGTGACTTCAAGGGTCGAGCCTTTGAGGTACCAGATGTGACCATTGGCAGCTTTGAAGCAGGTACAACTTTTTTTCTGGTCGACTGTGATATTGGCAACTTTTACATCTTCAATCTTGATGTTAGGCATAAGTTCTCTCTCCTTGAAAAATTGTTTGTTATTGTTTGATAGAGATTATATCGTTTGTTTTACTTGTTGCTGCCAGTTTAAGCATAAAGGACTTTCCAAATCTTTTGTTGGCAAGCTTCAAAAGATTTCTTTTCAGATTCATAACGGATAGAGTCAATATTCTTGATCGATTCGTTTTTTTCGATAGCAAGAGAGATTGCCAAATCAAGTGTAATTAAATCTCGAAACGTAAAGTTCATGAATTCTCCTTAGTTGGTGGCTTATACTATATCGCCTGTAAAAAAATAACTGCCAGTTGGCAAGACCAAACAAGACTTGTGATATAGACTTAGTCCATCCTACCGTGTGGAGCATATCGGGGAAGTGTGTTTATAAGTAATCAATAGAATGTCGTGAGTTTCGAATCTGATTGCCAATATAGTTTCTGATCAGTTTCGTAGGTCGAGAGCAAACAAGAATAAATAACAAATAGGTTATATAGGTGTGTGAAGAACGGAATGAAAGAGGGGGCCCTTTCGGGCCCTTTGTTTGTTAGGATTTTTTGGAAGAAGATTTGAAATACTTGTTCAGGATTTTCTGGAGGTCGACGGAATTTTCCACGCCTGAGATGACGGCTTTGATACTGCCAAGGTGGCATTTCTGGATTATTTCATCGGAATAACGTTTGACCCGGCTGCCAAGTTCTTTGATCGGGTTTGTAATCTCCAGCGCTCTTCCTTTGAGGACTGCCTTTTTTTCGCCCCTGATAAACGTGATGGCGGTTTTGGAAGTCCTTGTTTCGACACCTTTTGGAAGTGTGATATCTTTGATGTTGATTGATTCAGCCATGATGGCTCCTTTCGTAAAGGTGATTGATTGTTTGATAATAAAGATATCGTTCGATTATTTTGGTACTGCCAGCAATCGTATTTCTTCAATCGAGATTTGTTTGGGTGATGATAAATTGACGATGATTTTTTTGCTGCCAACTTGATGTGTATCACAAAAAGCAAGCGTGATTGATGTTTTGTCGTCTGAAATAACATAACCAGTAAATGTCAAACATCTTACTTCTTCTAATACTTCTGATTTTAAGTCATCAGCCATGAATTTCTCTCTTTTGTTGGTGATATAAACTATATCGTGATAAAGAAGTTTTTTGCCAATTTCCTTGTGATTGTTTGTTAAGAGAATGTATCGAGAGATTCAAGTTAAACTGCCTAACTACAAGCGCTAAAGCGCTTGCGTTAGTTTCTTATATGTTTGGCAGTTTAGCCGAGTAAAATTGCATTGTTTTCGTCGGCTTCATCATCAACTTTTGGCATGTTGTGATAATCACTGTGTTTGACAGCGCCTTCTTCGACACTTGAAACTTCTTTGGCAACTATGGTGTTCCAATGGTCGCCATAGTCGTAGGTGAAATAAACAGGAGTGTCATCCGGATATTGTTCAAGTTGTTCTTTCAAATCGCTTACGGTCATTGGGTTTCGCATAAACTTTCTCCTTGTTTTAGTGATAAGAATTATATCACAAGTTGAGTGAACAAGTGCCAATTAAAGTGTAAATTTAACATACCAGTGTGACTGGTTGGCAACTGAGGCTCCGCCTTTGAATGGTTTCCAGACGTCGCCAGAGTCAATAATAGTCGCCTGTGGAAAAACAGATTTTACTTTGGCAACCTTGTGATCGCTGGTTATACCAGAGGTATAAAAGTAAGACCACCTGGCAGTATAGACACCAGACTTCTTTGACAAAGTGCTTGCACTGAGCGTACTTTTCAACTGCTCAGTCAAGTTGATGGTGCCATGATTTTTCATAACTCTCCTTTGTTGGTGATGAAGACTTATATCGAGAGAAACCGAGCAAACAGCCATCAATCTCCGTGGTAATCTACATTGCCCATGTTGGGATTTAAGCCTACTTTTTTGCAAGCCGCCAAGAATTTGATGCTTCCCTGGTAAGCTTTCGCTGAATCACCACACCAGTCAATAAAAGTTTTTGGGCCCCGCTTGATTATTCTCTTGCCAGCTGCTAATGCGCTCTTTCTTGAACCAAATGCTCCTGTCCACGCATACTCATCAGCACCACGCCTGGGATATGGGTTCCCCCACTTGACAATCACAAAAAAACAATCATAATGAGAGTCAAGCGCTGTATCAAGCAATTTATGCTCCGTCAAATAAGCCACAGCTTTTTCCGTGTTGGCTGCCAACAGTTCAGAGTCATTCTCAGCTTTGACAAGACCAATCTCATTTGCCAAATTTTGAGCCTCAATGTAATTATACATGCATTCCAGTTGTTCATCGCTCAAATTCATAACTCTCTCATATCTTTCAGGTTTTGTTGTTTGATAGAGACTATATCGCACAAACATACATTGGCAGCCAAACTGTTTTTGAGCGATATGATTGCACGTACGTCCTACTGTGCGTAGCATATCAGGGAAGTGTATTAATAGGATTTAATTTGGCTCAACAAAACAAGGGCCAGAGGGCCCTTAGACTGATTGATAACTGGTGACCTGTTAGGTGTCTTCGGTTGTGTAGAAAAACGCTGTGAGAGTGATAGTCTTGTTGGCAGCATCCAACTTGACGTCTGCAATTGAGGCATCCTCGAAATTTCTCTCACCATGTCTTGAGGGCCTTTCACACCAGATTTCTTCCAATTCTTCCGGCCAGAAATTGGCATCCTCTTCATTTTCATTGGCACCGTGTTCATTGATGATTTCTTCGAATCTGCCAAAAACATGGTCATTGGCATGAATTGTGATTTCGACGTAGTCTTCGTCAGCATAAAGCAAACCGAATGCTTTTGCCAACTCTGAGGGCTCCGGCGGAGTAAAAGTCAGACTGTCGATTTTTTCGACGTCATCTGCCATACGGATGATAATGTTTTCGGGGATTTCCCTTACGACCTGCTTCATTTTGAATTCAAACATTCTCTCTCCTTGTTTGTGTTTGATGGAGTCTATATCGAGAGTTTTTGCCTTGGCAGCCAAAACAGTTTCGAGCGATATCTATACGCGTACATAAGACGGTAGTCGTAAACGACCCGGCCGTGTGTAGCATACCGGGGAAGTGTATGAGCTCATAGCTACGCGCTATACGCGCAAGCATAAGCGCTCTTGTACGCTTGTAAGCACGTGCGCAAGAGTTTATTGAAGCATTTTATAATATAGGGTCACAAGAGAATAAAGAGAAAGATCAGCAAGTTACAAGTGGAATTTCTTGCTGATCCAAGTGTGAATTATATCAAGAGAAGCACTAGTCACTGCCACCTTCAACCAAAGACTAATTCACCAAGCAAACCAATTTGAACAATGCAATCCGCACCATCTGCGTCAATATTACTTGCATCGTTGTCTCTGTTTGCTTCCCGAATCAACTGCCTAAGATCTGAATTTATCTTCACAGTATTATCATTGACAATTTTATTAATCCCTTTGACGA
>JAQUND010000090.1 GCA_028717785.1 Candidatus Nanoarchaeia archaeon
TTTCATTTTTAAAACCTTTTTTAATCCATTCATGAAAAATCCATTGTAAATAAAAATATAACAAAAATTCTTCGTAGCCTTTCCACATTTTAACTGCCGGATGATTACGCCAACCTTTTTTATTGTTTGATTTGTCAAGAAGAATAGAAGCTATAGTAAGTCCCTCACTTCTCTGTTTTCCTAATCTTTTATTATCTAAATTCTCAGCGTTTTTCTTCATGTTAAAGTCTGTTAAAAATGTTTGCATAAATTTACTCCTTTTTTAATTTTAAACATTTAATAATATGTTCTTCTAAATTGTAAACTAATTTATTACATATTTTACATTGTTTTCTACCTCTAATTTTCTGCATTCTTTTTTCAATTGTTTCTTTAGATTGTTTTTTACCTGTATTTACTTTACTTAAATTTTCCCTATGTTTTTTAGATTTTGATTTTCCTTTAGATGCTTTACTTAAATTTTTTCTATGTTGTTCAGAAAAAGGTTCTTTTTTCGAGCCTTTATGTGAAATTTTTAAATATTTTTCTTCATCTTGTAAAGCATTATTTATTCCTATTGATATATTGTTTTTATGATCTTCAGTTAATTTTCTACCTAACATCCATAATCCACAATTTTTTTCTATAGCTATACTTCTTAATTTTTGTTTTATTTCAAATGCTTTCCTTTCTCCATATATTTCTTCATATTTTTTATTTTTATTTTTTCTTGTCCAATTAAAATTTCCTTCACCTCCAGGGGTCATATTATACCCATAAATTTCATCTTTATGAATTCCATCTGCTCCAAAAGTTCTAAAATGATAAATACAACTAATCTCTGCGGCATTTAAACTTTCAAATAATTTTTCTTTATTATTTTCATAAATTTCTCCTAAAATTCTCCATTTAAAATTTTGAATTCCAAATTCACGAATTGCTAAATAAAAATCTCTTGTATTTTTATCAATATTATTTAAAGCATTTCTAAAATGTTTTTTAATATACTTTTCAGGATTTTTATTACTCGTATAACCAATATAACTTTTTCTATTTTGAATGTTGATAATTTGATAAATAACTCCTTTATAAAAATAGGGTAATAACAAAACTTGTTCTGACATTGATTTTACCTTCCAGATTTTACTAAATTTTAAGAAACTGACTATTTCTTATAATTATTAGTAAAATGGTTAGTAAAAATATTAAAAAAAATTTGACAGAAATGAAAGTTACTGGAAGGTACTTAGGTAGGATTTCTACACTTTCACTTTTGGATAGTCAGTCCTATCTGTCAATTATTAGTAATATTACTTAAAAACTTCTATTAGTTGCAAATGCCGCCATAATCATCCAAAGATTTTGATTAATTTTCAAATCTCTTACAACATTTTTTATCTGTCTTGTTGTTCTTCTGCGAATTTTTCCTGTCTTATCTGACGGTACTGAATAATGAATTCCGCCTTGCATGATGTGTTCTTGTATGCGATTGAATACTGTCCATAAATCATTTTTGTTGTCTTCTAATCTTTTTACCTCAAGAAGTGAATCGGGATTTATTACTGAATCTTCTCCCCAATGCATGTTTTTTGCAACATAAGCAAACTTTCCTTTTTCTACTTCTGTCAGTTCAATTGTCTTATATGTGTTTACTTTTTCTGCGATTATAGTAAACTGCTTTACAATTTCTTTTACGAGTTTTTCAAGATCATCAAAAGTAAATCCAATATGACGCTGACATACACTTGCAAATTCATTGTCAGCTACAACCATTTGATTTGAACATACACAACGATAAAAACCCGCATTTAATGTTGCTGGAAAAGAACGGTCATGAGATGAAGTATAAACTATTTCTTCAATAATTTCTCCTTTTTCGAGCAATCCTTCCTTCTTGCGAAAACGAATCATGTGTTTGCCGTAATCATTGTTTTTCTTTGATTTTACTTGTTTGGCTGAAACAGGTTTCCAACCTAAACGATCAAGATAATTCATGATTTTGTAAGTAGGGACAAAAACATACTTTGTCGATACTTCAGATGCAGGACTTGATGAAAATGCCGCCGGAACTTGTGTTCTAAGCTCATTTTCTGTAAGAAATTTTTTTTCAGTCATACCACAGTCTCCTTTTTTAAATTTGTTGTTTATATTACAATAATATACAACTATTATATAAATGTAAACAACTTTTTTATGAAAGTTCAAATTTTTTTACATATAATTGTAAAATACGTTTAAATTGATTAAAAGCATCATATCCATTATTATATACTTCTCTCCATTCTGTATTTTTTAATGGGTCAACATTATTTCCAAAATAAAAATAATAAATATTCATAGTTCCTGAACTTTTTAATATACAATCAAAATAATAATAATTATTATTATAAATAAAGTATACTCCATATAAAATTTTATATCTTTTCTTTTCCCTATTTTTTCTTTTAAATATATCATTAAAATCTAAAAATTGTTCCACAATTTCTTCTTTGAATATTTTTGAATATCTTTTCATATCTTTTACCTTATATATTTTACCATTTATCTCCATAAGGATCATAATTTTTCATCCAAGTTTTGTTTATACCATCAATAAGTTTTTTTAACTCATTAAAATTATCTGGAATTTCACCTAAATTTATATCTGTTTTATACCCCGGAACCCAACCATGTAATTTATTCCCTATTAGTTTAATAAAAACTTCAAATCCTTTTTTATTATAAATTAAATATTCATTTACATCATTCTCTTCCACTTTATAATTTAATTTTTGAAATTGATTTATGATATTATTTAAATCAACACTTTCTTTAAATACTTTTTTATATCTTTTCATTATATACCTCATTTTTCTTATTTTAAATTTGAAATAATTTCTGACAATAATGTAGTTAACTTAATTAAATTCATATCATCTAATTTATTTAAACTTTTTTTAATATTAACATTTAAATATCTTCTTAAAAAATTCAATTGATCAATTATACTATCTTTAATATCCATTTCTTTTAACACTCTTTTATTTTCACTACTAAAGTCTTTATAGACTGAGTTATATCTTTTCATTTTAATACCTCATAAAATAATTACATTTATTAGTAAAAAACATTTAAAAAACTATTTAAATTTTTTATATTCATTAAAATCATTATTTAAACAAATAAATTCTCTTTCTTGATCTTCGAACTTCCTACAACCCAATTCACCATTTTCATAGTTTACAGTTTTTAATTCATTATTTCTTTTTCTTGTAGCTGTTCTAAATTTATATATACTACCTCTAAATCCTTCATGCATTGCACCATAATAACAAGTTTGACATTTAATTTTCATTTAGTTTTCCTTTTACGCTTTCCAATCTATTTTTGGCTATATTGAAAAAATTATTATCAATTTCAATACCTATAAACTTTCTATTAGTTTCTACGCAAGCAACGCCAGTACTACCAGAACCCATAAACATATCTAAGATTATATCATTTTCTTTTGAACTATTAAGAATAAATGGCTTTATCCAACCTATAGGTTTCTCATTTGGGTGCATTCTTTTAGATCCAGAAAATAATACTTTTACATCCAATACATCATTTATTCTTCCATTTATATTATTTAAAATATGTCTTCCTTTAGAAGCGAATAATACTAATTCATGTTTTGGTGCATATGATCCCTTTATATCACCCATACCATGATTACTTTTATTCATTACTATCATATTTTTAACAGTAAAACCAACTTTTTCTACTGCTACTTGTAATTTTCCAAAATTTCGCCAATGACAAAATAAATAAATAGCTGAATTATTTTTTAATTTATTATAAATAATAGATAAGTATTCTGTTGGTAATTCTTCATCATTTTGAATTTTAGTAAAATAATTTTCATCTCTATTTTGAATTGTAATACCAGTTCTCATACTACTTTGTTGTTTATTTGATAAATATGAAATTCCGTAAGGAGGATCAGAAACAATTAAATCAATTGATTCATTTTCTAAATTATTTAAAATATCTATACAATTTCCTAAGTGTATTTTACTAGTTTTCAATTGGATACTCTTTATTTAATTTTTCATTTCTTATTTTAATATTTTCTAAACATTGTTTCCATTCTTCTGGATGTTCTGTCCAATATTTAGTATTATGCCCAAACTTCCATATTTCACCATAATCTAAAGAAGCTGTTAATCCAACTTTACAATTATCATTATTTTCATAATATGGATATTCCGTCCAATATTTAACTATTTTTTCAACTTCTTCAATTTCAGGAACAAATATTTCAAATACGATTTCATCATGAACATTAATAATAACTTTAGATTTCATTTCTTTTTTCTTAAATTCATTATGAATTCTAGTCATTGCAATTAAAGTAGTTTGTCCAGAAGTTCCTTGTATTCCTGCATTAATTGCTGAATTCATCAAATTATTTACATTAAATGATGAACCTTTATTATACCAAGAGTCTTGCCCAATATAAGTTAATTGAGGTAATCTTCTTTTTCTTCCCAATAATGTTTTAACCCAACCAAATTCTTGAGCATGTTTTCTATAACTATCAATATATTTTGCAATTTCTGGAAAAGTTTGTCGATAAGTTTGTATAAATTGTTCTGCTAAATCTAAATCAATTCCAAATTTATTTGCTATACCATACTTAGCTGCACCATATAAACAATTCCCAATCACTACTTTATTTTCTAATATAATTTCATGATTCTTAGACTCGTTTACACAAAAAACATCATGTAAACCCTCTCTTTTTTTGATAGATTTAATTTTCATTAATATACTCCGAATAATTTGATTTTATATTATTAAATAATTGTAAAATTTTATTATAATTTTTTAATTCTATTTCTGTTATAATTAAACAAATTCTATTATAATTTAAACAATGCTCATATAATCTTTTTATTTTATTTCTACATATAATATTGTATTCATTTTTATTATTTTTTAAAAAAATACTTGGTTTAACTTCAATCATAAAATAATTGTTATTACATTTCACAATAAAATCAGGATTATAATATCTATTTCCTTGTTTTATTTCGTTCCAATATTTTAATCTTGCATGACAATGATCGAACCAAATGTTATTATGAATACAAAAATTTACAAATTGAATTTCATAACTTGACATTAATATTATAATTTTATTTGTATTTGGATTTAAAAATTCTGTTCTATATTTAGAATACCACCCTGTATTTTCCCTATTTGCATTTTTAGAACATTTTTCTAAAAGTTCTTCATATTTTGAAGGATCTTTTAAAATTTCTTTCCAAGATTTTCCTTTTCTACTTGGTCGATTTGCATTTGCTAAATGTAAAGCATGTAATCCTTCTTCAGAAAAATTATGTTTTCCTATTGCGTATTGTTCTCCACCTCTTCGTTCAACTCCATAAGTAACTACACAAAATTTATTCCCACAAGTTTCATGATACCCAAAAGTTAAAGGAGAGACAAATTTTGTTATAGATTCTCCACAAAATCTACAAATTGGATATTTGTATAAATTATGATAAATACAAATTAGTCTATCAGAAATAGTAGAAGAATCATTTAAAAAAAAAGTTCTATTATAAATTTTTTCTTTAATTTTTATATTTTTTATAGAATTATACATACGGGATGCCATTAAATTTATTTCTAAATAATTGGAATTTCTTGATTTTTTATATATTAAAAATTTATAAAAAATCAATTCATCAATAAGTTGTTGCGTTTTTTCATCTCTGTCAATCTCTCTTCTAATTATATTTTTTTTTAATTTCATTATTAATTATTACCTCTATTTATTAGTAATAACTAACAATATAATTTCAAAAACTATATGGAAACTAATTCATCTTTATTTGTCAATTCGCTAGCTAAAATTTTTAATTCTATTCCTTTACGAATAATTAATATTTCATGATCAGGAGTTACAGAAATTATTGTCCCATCTTCTAATTCTATATCCAATAATTCACAATTTTGTTTATAAATTGTATGTGAAATACTCATTTCTGTATTATTTCTATTTAAAAGTTTAATATCTCCAAAATAAGGAGTAAATTTTCCAATATTTATTAAAGGAACTATTTCATCAATTCTTAATATTCCCTTATTTGTTCTAATCTTTGTTTCTGCTGCCAAACATTGAAATTGTAATCCTTTAGCACTATCACGAAGATCAACAAACTTTTCATTTTTTTCTATTTTAGCCTTTTGATATACTTCCTCATAAGTAGTTTCCCAATTAAGAAGTTTTGCTAATCCAACCGCTAAATGACTATGTGGATCTTTACCACTCAATATTAATTCTTCTAATACCCCAGCACCAGAAATTTGTGATGCTATTGCAACTTCCATTGCATCATAGTCTACTTTTCCTATTACATAACCATCATGAGGTAAAAATAATTTTCTAAATTCTTTAGGTGTTGGCATATTTTGATAATTTATTGAAGAGTCTAACCCGCCTCCACCAGACATTCTTCCTGTTTCAGTACCATGAAGTTTATACCCTCCATATAATACATTATTATAAATAGAACCCATAAAACCAGAGTGTTCTTCATTTTCTTCAATAT
>JAQUND010000091.1 GCA_028717785.1 Candidatus Nanoarchaeia archaeon
CCAGAAAATCCAGGAAGAATAAGATCAATTAAAAAAACATTAGCTAGAATTTATACTTTAAGAAATGAGAAAAAGGAGGTTGCTAAGTGAGTAGTATCTGTGAAAAGTGCGGTTTGCCAAAAGACATTTGCGCCTGCGATGTTATTGCAAAAGAAAAACAAACAATAACAATTAAACATGTTGAGCGTAGTTTTGGTAAGATCATGACTTTAATTGAAGGAATAGATACAAAAGGTGTTGACATGAAAGATTTAACAAAAAAACTAAAACAGAAATTTGCTTGCGGTGGAACTTTCAAAGATGGAAGAATAGAATTACAAGGTAAACATACAAATAAAGTTAAGGAGGAATTAATTAAGCTTGGTTTCAGTGCTGACACAATAGAAGTATTGTAAGATGAAACAAGAGTTAATTGGTTTACATATCATGATATTAGATTCAAACAATAAAAATTTAATAGGAATGCAAGGAAAAATAGTTGATGAAACAAAAAATATGTTCACAATTAAAACAAATGAAGGAGAAAAAAAATTGATTAAGAATAATATCAAATTTGAAGTTATAACCAAAGAAGGTATAATGAAAATAGAAGGTAAAAAAATAGTTGGGAGACCAGAAGATAGATTAAAAAAATGAAAACATCAATAGGATTACAAATTGAAGCTCCAAAGAAAGCATGTCAAGATAAACATTGTCCTTTCCATAGTCAATTAAGTACACATGGAACTGTATTTGTTGGAGAAGTAATTAAAAAGAATGTTCATAAAACAGCAACTATTTCATGGCAAAGACCATTTTATTTAACTAAATATGAAAGATATGAAAAAAGAAGATCAAGAATAAAAGTACATATTCCAGATTGCATGGAAATAAATATTGGTGATAAAGTAAGAGCAATTGAATGTACTCCAATTTCAAAAACAAAAAATTTTGTAATAATTGAGAAGTTAAAATGAAAACACTAAAATCAAAAGTAACATATGGATTGCAAAAGGGAAGCAAGGTTCAAACTTGTGATAACTCTGGAGCTAAGATAATTAGAATTATATCTGTATTTGGACACAATACAACTAAAGGAAGAAATCCTGAATGTGGTGTTGGTGATTTAATTAATTGTTCTGTAATTAGTGGATCTCAAGATATGTTAAAACAAGTTGTATTCGCAGTTATTGTTAGACAAAGAAAAGAATGGAAAAGACCAGATGGCACAAGAATTAGATTTGAAGATAATGCAGTTGCTGTTTTAAAAGATGAAAAAGGAAATCCAAAAGGTACAATAATTAAAGGAGCTATAGCTAAAGAAGTTGCTGAAAGATGGCCTTCTGTTTCAAAATTAGCTAGTGTAGTAGTTTAAAATGAAAAAAAGATTTTCAACTAAATGGGTTAAAAGTACTCAACCAAGAAAGCAAAGAAAGTATAGAAGAAATGCTCCATTACATATAGTTGGAAAATTTATGGGAGTTCATTTATCAAAAGATTTAAAGAAAAAATATGGAAGAAGAGCTATTAGAGTAAGAAAAGGAGATACTGTAAAAATACTTAGAGGTCAATTTAAAAAGAAAACAGGTAAAGTAATGGATGTTAAATTATCAAGAAGAAAAGTATTTGTAGAAAATATTCAACAAATAAGAAAAGATGGAACAAAGTCATTTTATGCTTTAGAACCATCAAACTTAATGATAACTTCATTAAACCTTGAAGATAAAATAAGAAAAGAAAAATTGGAGAAGAAAAATGCATCTTAAAAGAATACCAGCACCAAAAATCTGGCCTATTAAAAGAAAAATAAGAAAATTCATAGCAAGACCAATGCCAGGTCCACATTGTTTAAATGATTGTATAACTCTTAATATTTTATTAAAAGATTTTTTAAATCAAGCTAAAACAACTAAGGAAGTAAAATTTATATTAAATAATGGAAAAATTTTAGTAAATAAAATCCCAAGAAAAGAATATAGATTCCCTCTTGGTATAATGGATATAATTGAAATTCCAGATCTTAAACAGAAATTTATTTTATTATTCAATGAAAAAAATAGATTCTCTTTAAATCCAATTAAAGATTCAAATACTAAATTATGTAAAATTATTGGTAAAAAAGTTGTTAAAAATAAAAAAGTTCAGATAAATTTACATGATGGACGTAATTTATTATTAGATAAAAATAATTATGCTGTTGGAGATACAATTGTATTTGATTTAGAAAATAAAAAAGTAAAAGATCATTTAAAATTAGAAAAAGATGTTATGATTTATTTAAATGGTGGTTCTTGTAAAGGTCATATAGGTAAATTACAAAAAATTGATGAAGGAAATGGATATGCAGAACAAAAAATTACATTTTTATTGGGCAAAGAAGTTCATACAACTTTGAAAAAATATGCATTTGTTGTAGGTAAAGATAAATCATTAATTGAGGTTAAAGAATGAATGTAATGAAAAATATTAGGATAGAGAAAGTAACCTTAAATATAGGTGCAGGTGGACCAGGAGATAAATTAGATAAGTCTGCTAAATTACTTACTTATATTACAGGAAAAAAACCAGTTCAAACAGAAACTATGGAAAGAATTCCAACTTGGAATGTTAGACCTCATTTAAAATTAGCTTCAAAAATTACAATAAGAAAAAAAGAAGCTCATGATTTACTTAAAAGATTATTAAAAGCAGTTGGTAATAAATTATCTGATAGAAAATTTGATAATTATGGTAATTTTTCATTTGGTATTCCAGAATATATTGATGTTGATGGAATAGAATATAATGCTCAATTAGGAATGTTTGGATTTGATGTTGCAGTTACTTTAGAAAGACCTGGATTTAGAATTAAAAAAAGAAAATTATTGAATAAAAAAATTCCAACAAAAAATAAAATAACTAAACAAGAAGCAATGGATTTTATTAGAAAAGAATTTAATGTTAAGGTAGGGGATGAAGAATGAGTTATAGTGATTTTAAGAAAGGATTAGTGCAATTGAAATCAAAGCCACAAATGGCTAAAAAATATATGAAACATAATGCTCCTAAAGATAGAAAACACGGAAGATCTACACTAAGATGTAAAAGATGTGGAAGAATAGGAGCACATATAGGAAAATATAATATTCATTTATGTAGACAGTGTTTTAGAGAAATCGCATCATCAATGGGTTTCAGGAAGTTTAGTTAAAATGGCATTAAATGATACATTATCAAATGTGCTTTCAATGATATTGAATGCAGAGAAAAAAGGTAAATTTGTTTGTATAGTTGAACCTGCGTCAAAAACAATTAAAAGTGTTTTAAATATAATGAATCAAAGAGGATATCTTGGATCAATAAAAGTTATGGATAATTCAAAAGGTGGACAAATAGAAGTAAACCTTTCAGGTAATATTAATAAATGTGGAGTTATAAAACCAAGATTTGCAGTTAAAGCAACAGATTTTGAAAAATTCGAAAAAAGATTTTTACCTGCAAAGAATTTTGGTATATTAATAATTTCAACATCAAAAGGTATAATGACTCATATGGAAGCTAGAGAAAAAAATCTTGGAGGAAAATTAGTAGCATATTGTTATTAAAATGGTAAAAATATCTGAAAGAAAATCAGAAGTTCAAATTCCTGAAAATGTACAAATTTCCTTAGATAGATATTTGTTAAAAGTTAAAGGACCAAAAGGAGAAGTTGAAAGAGATTTTTCAAATCCAAGATTTAAAATAGAAAAAAAAGATCACTCAATTATTGTTTTACCTTCAGATAAAAAAACTTCAAAACAAGATAAAATGTATATTAATACAACAGTTTCACATATTAAAAATATGATTAAAGGTGTTTTAGAAGGTTACCAAGCAAAATTAAAAATTTGTTCAGGTCATTTTCCAATGTCTGTTTCAACAGATACTAAAGAAGTTTTAATTAAAAATTATCTTGGTGAAAAAGTTCCAAGAAAAGCAACTATTATCAAAGGGGTTTCAATAAAAATTGATGGAGAAATTATAACACTTACTGGTTGCGATATAGAGCAAGTAGGACAAGCTGCAGCACGTATAGAACATGCTTGTAGAATTAAAAATAGGGATTTAAGATTATTCCAAGATGGTATTTGGATTTTGGAGAATAAATGAAAGAATTATTAGCATTCAAAATTGCAAGGAAGAAAAAACAACCTAATTTCCTTAGACAAGATTCCAATCAATATAAACAATTTGATGGTTGGAGAAAACCTAGAGGAATGCATAATAAATTAAGAAGAAGAATGAGAGGTCATGTTCATGTTCCAACTATAGGTTTTGGATCTCCAAGATTAGTTAAATTCTTAAGTAAAAGTGGATTAAAAGCAGAATTAGTTAATAACTTAAGTCAATTAAAAAAATTAGATAACAAAAAACATAGTATTATTATAGGTAAAATAGGATTAAAAAATAAATTAGAATTAATAAAAAAATGTATAGAATTAAAGTTTAAAGTATCAAATTTAAAAGATCCTTCTAAATATTTAGAAGAGAAAAATAAATTTTTATCTGATAAAAAGAAATTAAAACAAGAAAAATTAAGTAAGAAAGAACTTAAAAAATCAGAATTAGAGAAAAAAGCTAAAGAAAAAGAAGCTAAAAAAGAAGATAAAACTGATAAAAAAGATACAGAAGCAATGATTAAAAACGATATGAAAAAAAGATTACCTGGAGATAAAAAATGAAATTAGATTTACAAAAAAGATTAGCATGCCAAGTACTTAAAGCTGGAACTAAGAGAGTAAAATTTGATATAGATAAATTACCAGAAATAAAAGCGGCAATAACAAAATCCGATATAAGAGCTTTAGTAAGAAATGGCGTAATTTCAAAAATAGATAAGTGTGGAGTTTCAAGATCAAGAGCTAGAGATCAAGCAGATCAAAAGAGAAAAGGTAGAAGACATGGAAAAGGTTCATTAAAGGGTAAAGCATCTTCAAGATTGCCAAGAAAATTAAAATGGATTAATTTAGTTAGATCACAAAGAGATTATTTAAAAATGTTAAAAGGAAAAGATTTGTTATCCGTTTCCAATTATAGATTATTAAGAAATAAAGTTAAGGGAGGAGCATTTAGAAGTGTAAGACACATCAGATTATTTATTGATGAATATAATTTAATGAAGAAGAAAAATGGCAACTAAAAGATTTACAGTTAGATATTCAAGAAAAGCTGAAGGTAAAACAGATTATAAAAATAGATTACTATTGTTAAAATCTAAAAAAACTAGATTAGTAGTTAGAAAATCTTTAAACAATATAAATGTTCAATTTGTAAATTTTGATAAGAAAGGAGATAAAGTAATAGTTTCAGCAAATAGTTATGAATTAAAGAAAAAATATAATTGGAAATTTAGTACAGGAAATATTCCTGCTGCTTATTTAACTGGTTATTTATGTGGGATAAAAGCAAAAAGTAAAAATATTAAAGAAGCAATTTTAGATTTAGGTTTACAAAGTAAAGGAGAAAGATTATATGCTGCATTAAAAGGGGTTGTAGATGCAGGAATAAAAATACCTCATTCAGCTGATATTTTACCTAGTGATAATAGAATTTATGGAACACATATATCTGAATATGCAAAGAAAGCAAATAAATTACAATTTAATAAAGTAAAACCAGAAAATTTTAAAACAGCAATGGAAGATATAAAAAATAAAATAGGAAGAAGTTAAAATGTCGGAAGTAAAAAGAACAAGAGCAAGAGAAAAACAACTTGAAAAAGTTGAAGAAACTAAAATAGTAGAAGAACCTATAACTCCAGAAGTAGTAGAAATTAAAGAAAATATTGAAGAAGTTGAAGGTGAAGAAAGAGGAATTCAAATTAAAGAAAGTAACTGGAAACCAAAAACAGAATTAGGTAGGTTAGTTGCTTCAGGAAAAATAACAAATATAGAACAAGTATTCGCAAGTTCAAAACCAATACTAGAATCAGAAATTGTTGATCAATTATTACCTGGATTAGAAATGGCTTTACTAAATGTAGGTCAATCTAAAGGTAAATTTGGTGGTGGAAAGAGAAGTATTTGGAAACAAACTCAGAAGAAAACTAAAGAAGGAAATAAACCAAGTTTCGCAACATGCGTTGTTGTTGGAAATAGAGACGGATATGTTGGTATTGGTTATGGTAAAGCAAAAGAAACTATGCCAGCAAGAGAAAAGGCAATTAAAAATGCTAAATTAAATATTATTTCAATTAAAAGAGGATGTGGTAGTTGGGCTTGTGGTTGTAATGAACCTCATACAATTCCATTTAGTGTGAAAGGTAGATGTGGATCTGTAAGAATTATTTTAAAACCAGCTGCAAGAGGTACAGGAATATTATCAGAATCTCAAGTTGGAATTGTTTTAGGATTAGCAGGAATAAAAGATTTACATACAAAAGCTACAGGACAAACAAGAAC
>JAQUND010000092.1 GCA_028717785.1 Candidatus Nanoarchaeia archaeon
ATTTAATTAATTGAATAGGATATAGTAATGGTTCACCTCCTGTTAAAATTATTTCTTTATAATCAGAATAATTATTTTTAAATATATATTTTGGATTATTTAAATCAAAAGATTTATTACAGCATAACTTACAATTTCTATTATAATTTTTTGTAACAAGTAATCTTAATGACTTCATAATCCTAACTCCTTTCTTACTATCTTTTTCTCTTCTTTAGTATAATCACCTGGGTCATGTTTAAATTCAGGATTAAATATTTCTACTTCTTTTCCTAATGATACTAATAATTCTCCATATTTTTTAGCTCTTTTTTGGGCATCTTTTTCATTATCAAATAAAAATATAATTTTTTTATATCTATATGCTAATAAATTAATTTGTTCTTCTGTCATTGAAGTTCCCATAGTTGCAGCTATATTATTAGGGCCTAATCTCCAACAATCAAATATTCCTTCTACTAAAACTATAAAATCTTTTTTACAATTATCTATATTATATAAAATATATTTAGGATCAATTATACTTTTTTCTATACTATTAGTAATATATCTTAATATTCCTAAATCATCACATTTTTTACTAGAATAAATTGATCTTGCTTGAAATGAAACTAATTTATTATTAAAATAAATAGGAATTATTATTCTAAAATTATAAAAACCTATTAAACCACCTGATTTTATATTATAAGTTTTTATAATATATTCAGGATTAAAATTTCTTTTCTTTATATAATTATAAAACTTATCATTTTTCTTTATTTCTTCTCCTGGTAACTTTATTTTATTTATTTTATTAGTTTTTTTATTTAATTTATTTCTTATTACTTCCTCTGTAGAATATTCTTGTACTATTGTCTTAGTTAAATTATAGGATATATTTAAAATATCAGAAAGTATTTTTTCTATTTTATGGTATCCGCATTTCCAACAATAAACATAATTTCCATAAATATTATAACCTGCTTTAAATCCTCTAGTACCATTATCATGATACGGACAATTAAAATTAATCCATCCGTCTACTAGTTGAACATAATCTATAGAATAATCTTTTAGTAGACGGATAAAATCAATCATATTTATTCAATAATTTCTAGTAAAGTTGTACTAAGTATTGGAATTGGATAAGCTGAATAAGTATAAGATGCCCCAGCTCCACCATGCTCAACTGGAATTCCGCTAGCAGTAAAAAATCGTATACCTGGATTATTATCTCCATAAGTCCCATCTATATCTGCTAGTTGACTTTCTATTACCCCACCGTTAGAATAATATTCTTGTTTATATTCTGGAGTTAAATATGATTTAGTTGATGCTGGTTTTCCATCTGCTACATAATAACCAATGCATTTATCAAATACCCATAAATAAACATAGGTAGGTAGATTTGGTTTATCCCAATATCTTGCCCATTTATTAATAGTTTTTCTTTCTTGAAAGTAAGAAAGAACTGGAATTGGTATGTCTATTTGAGCATTTTTAGAATTAATTTCAGATGCATTTTGAGCTATTTTATTTGATGATTCCGTAAAACCACACCCAAATAAAATAATAGAAAAAAATACCATTAAAATAATAATCTTTTTCACTTTAAATCCTCCAATTTAATTTGATATGGTAAATCTGACGCTTTCCATAGGTTTCTATTTATTTGTTTAGATTTACTATTATATTCTGCTATAGTATTATTTAAAACCATTTTCATTCCAGATAATTCTATAGAATCATTATCTATTATATCTATATTAGCTTTTTGAGCTAGTATAATATTATATTGATCATAAAACCATTGATAATTATATATAATATTTTCTGAATTAATTACTTTTGTAGCTAATCCTTTTACTACAGAAAAAGGCCATATAGAAAAAGCAAAAGAAAATATTAAATATAAAAAAATAATACTTACAAATATAATAATTCTTTTTGTCCATTTAATGCCAATAGCTTCATTTAATTCTTCTTTAATATAACTCATTATTTTCTCCTTATAAAAATAATTTAACAAAGTTGTACTTATGGATTATCTTCATTTATTTTTTCTATATTTTGCTCTTCTTTTTTTATTTTCTTTTTTCTTGTAGTTTTTTTAATTTCTTTTATTTTTTCTTTTTCTTTTGTTTCTTCTTTTATAAACTTAATAAATTTATTTTTCATTTCTTTATCAGATAAAATTAAATATGATCCATCTGAGAAAGTTTCCCATAATAATTGTAGTAATTTATTAATGTCTACAAACTCTTCATCATTAGTACATATTTTTTCTTTTTTAGCTCTTTGTAAGCCTGCAAAAAAATACTCTTTTGTTATCCAACCATAAATCTTATGATTATCAGGATCACCAATAATAACATTCATTTAATCATCTCCTTTATTATTTTTTAGATACTATTATATTATATAGTATCTTTAAATTATTTTTAAACTTCTAAACAAAAATAATCATGATTAGAAGAAATCCACCATTCTTTAATTTCTCTCCAAGCTTCTTTTATTCTTTTATTTGTCCATCCTATAGATTTATATTTATTTAAAATATGACTATATCTAGGAACCCATTTTCTTTTTCTTTCTATATTTTCCCATTCTTTTGATAATATATAGTTTATTATTATTTTTGAATCATTAGATAAACTATATTTATAATCTAAATTTTCTATTACTTTTTCAAATATATTAAAATCCATATAATTCATATCAATATTTTCTATTTTATTTGTAAATATATTTTTACCATATCCACTTTTATGATTTTCTTTTATTCTTATGATAGTTGGGCAATTATTTTTATAATTTTTTTTACAATAAAAATCTAATCTTTTTAGTTCATTATATAAATAAGTAGAAAAAGTAGCTTTCTTTTTGTCATAATTATTTAAAGCATTACAAAAAATAATATAAGCTTCAGATTGAATATCATCTTTTTCTAAAAAATACTTTTTAGAATAAAGCCATGAAACTTTTTGTATCATAGGATAGAATTGTTTAAAAGTTTCTTCTTTATTCATTATTGTATTCCTTTAATATATATATTTTGATTTTCTTCATAAATATATATATAAGTATTTTCTTTTTCTAAAAATTTAAAAATCGGTATTTTTAATTTTTCATTCCATTCATATTCAGCAAATAATTTACCGTTAGGATATATTATTTTTTTATCCCCAATTAATAAAATTTCAGCTAAATGAAAACTACAATATATACGAATAAACCATAAAATTAATCCTATACTTTTATATTCTTTGCTCCACCAATTATAAGTATTTTTCATATTATTATATCTTATATTTTCTTCTTTATTCATATTATCCCCCTTTGTTCTTTAAACTTCATAATAGCTTTATCTAAAGTTTTATATTTTTTTCCTCTAAAGTTTTTTAATTCAGATGTAAAAATAGGAACTGGATGAATATCATTTTCATTAAACCCATATCCAGCTATTAATACATCATTTTTATTTCTTTTTATAATTGGACTATTTATTAATTCTATTTTTTTAGCTTTTTTTAATCTTTTTTCTGCCATTTTTTCTTTTTGTTCTTGTGTTAATTTAGTTCCTTTTTTTCTACCCATTTTAATTACCTTTAAAAATAATATTTTTTGGTAAAACTTTATTTTTTATTTTACTATTATATTCATTCATTCTTATATATCTTTCTTTTATTTTTTCTTTTGTAGTTTTATAATTAATTAACTTATTATATTCACATTTTAAATTTCTTAATCTATATGTACTAATTTGATTTTCTGGAAGTTTTTCTATTTCATCTATTTCTTTTTTTATTCTTTCTGCTGCCTCTTGTCTTTTTTGAAGTTTAGATTTCATTTCTTTTCTCCTTTCCAATATTCAATTAATTCTGCAAAAGATACTTTTCTTCCTTTTTCATTGTATATAGCATTATTTTTAATTATTATTCCTACTGATTTACAAATATGGTTATACCTAAATTTATAATCTTTTTCGGCTTCTTCTATAGATATTTTTGAAATATATTTTTGAATTTCGTTTAATTTTTTCTGCCATAGATTCATTAAATCTTTATTATTTTCTCTATAAGCATGGCAATAAGCTTTAAATAAAAAAGTTTGTTTTCTTTGTAATTCACAAAACCTATTCATATAACCCCCCTATAAAATAAATACTTTTATCCAGGCCAACTACTATAAATAATTGGCTAGGAGAAAAATACTTTGATTAATGGGTATTAATTATCCATTTATATTCTTTTTCTTCTTTCATCCATTCATTAGGATTTTTTATTAATTCTGCAAATATTCTTTTTCCATTAAAACCTAAGTCACTTCTATTTGATCCTCCAGTCTGTTGTCTATAAGAAACATGAATTGCAAAAGAAGCATATATTTTAGTTTCTTCTATTAATTCTTCGGAAAGAATATGTATTCTTCCAAAAGAACAAATACGAAGTTCAGAAAATATAAAAGCTGAAATACCTAGTCTAGGTATGGGTTCGCTTTCTACAGTTAAATATTCTTCTTTACTCTGATAATACTTACTTTCTTCTATTTTAAAATTAAGTTTAACATTTAATTTATTTCCAAATAAATTAGAAAGAACCGATTCTAAATCTTCTTTAGTTTTTAAAACATCTTCAATCGTTAAAGCTTTCATATAACCCTCCTTAAATTACTAGGACTTCGGACCTGGCTGCGGTTTAGTCCCGTCGGAGCGGGACCCATCACTTAGATTATCTCTTTGTTTGATATTCGGCAAGGAATAAGTACCGAAAGAGTTTCAGCTTTGTCTAGCGCTGTTTTAGTCTCCATTGCCTCATTAAAAAACGGAAATAACTTTGGTTTTTCTCCCGGCTGAATTAAAACGTAAGAAGTATAATAATTATCTAAAAATTGCTCATCTTCTTCATTTATTTTTACTGTCTTCATATAACCCCTCCTTAAAATAAAAGGTTCAATTTCTGTTATAAACACAAGCTGATACAGAAGTATATATATTAATATTAGGTTTTTCAAAAATACCTGAAGAACAATTATCCATAAGAAATTTACCGAGGTTTGAACGGATTTTTTGTCCATTAGCTTTATAAATATAATTTTGAAGTGGTGGGCTTAAACGTATTATTTCAACCTGTTCACCATTTTTTATTAATTTTAGGACTTGTTCTTTCTTCATATAATCTTTCATATAACCCTCCTTAAAGTAAAAGGTTTTTATAACCTTTCCTACTATCAATTATATACCATATTTAGGAAAAAGCTATAAAAAGTTTTAAAAAATATCATTATTTTTACTATTTTTAATGTTTTTTACTTAAAATATGTTAAGTAGTTTGGGCTTTTTTCCTCTGTTCTTCCTCCCATTTTTGTAGGTATTCTATAGTAAATTCTTCTTCTTTGAACTTTATTTTATTAGATTTTAATAATTTTATAAATCTTTTACAATTATCTTCTATATTAATTTCTGAATATCTTATTAATTTTCCTTTTTTACAATTTGGGCATTCCATTCCTATATGATTTAAATAATCCTCTATTATAAAATTCATTTTACATTCTGGACAAGTATATTTTTGATTTAATACTGCCATATATTTCATTAAATCAATAGCTGGATAAACTACTTCTACAAAAGCTTTTCCGCCATTAACAGTTTCTACTATATAAGTATTAATTTTATTTAAATATTTTTCGCTAGTATTTTTTACAAAATCAATAGTTTGTCTTTTTATTTTTCCTTGGTTCTTTATTAATTTTTGAATACTAATATAAGGAATTTCTGTAATAGCTCCATGATCAGTAGTATATAGAGTACATTCATTTAATCTCCAAGCACAAAATAAATTCTTTTTATAGTATAGATGGCTTATATGTGTATATAAACCATTATCAGTTTTTATAATATCCTTTTTTTCTTTAATATCTTTTTTATTAAATAAATGTTCCTCTTTTATCCACTTATCTTCTTTTTTAATATAATTTGTAAATCTTTCTTTTCCATCTACATAAGCAAAATCACATCCGCAAAGAAAGAAGTTTTTATATCCAAGTAAAGAAGCACAAAATATTTGAATAGGTGGACTACAAGCAAATATAGTTATTTCAGTTCTAATATAATAATTAAAAATAGGATTTCTATCATATTCTTGTTCTTTACTTTTAAAACTAAACATTCTTTTTTGTACAGAACTATAAAACGAATCTTCTTTAGCAACATTTTCAATATACATTAAAACTTCATTAGGCCATAATTTTATTAAATCTGGAAATACTCCAGGATGAGCAATTAATTTAGTTTTTGTTTTACTCCAATCAATTCCTTCTATTTCTTTATAGGAACAAAAAGGATCTAAAGCTACAATATAATCAGGCTCTATATTATAATACATTAATGTTAAAGCTTG
>JAQUND010000093.1 GCA_028717785.1 Candidatus Nanoarchaeia archaeon
GCTGCTATATGATCATCAACTTGGAATATTTTTTCTATACTTTTAGCTACAATGAATTTATCCATAATTCTTTTATCAGCTACTAATACAACTCCATCTTTACATACTATACCTATTGTAGAACTTCCTTGTTTAACGGTTTTTTTTGCATACTCTACTTGCAATAATCTACCATCTGGAGAAAACATGGTGTTCGCTCTATCATAACCCATCATTTGTGACGTATTTGTTTGCATTTTTTTATCCTCCTTTAATTAAGATATCTTTCTCTTGCTTTATTCACTATGCCAGATATACCTAAACATCTGACGATAACATTGTGATTATTAATATTTTTTAGTAATGCTAATGACATTTTTAATTCATCTGTATGTTTATTATTTATTTTTATTATTCCTTTTTGATTTTTCCAATCATCAAGTATGATTAAATCAGATTTTGCCATTCCTATAAGTCCAAAGTATTTTTTATAATTTTCAATAATAGCTTTAGTAGTATCAACATAATTTGGTTTAGTGTCTGATATCACTTCAAATGCTACATACCTCTTTTTTTCCTTTAAACTAGGCAATAAATTTTTTAATACCATTTTAAGAGAAGTTTATTAATTTTTTTTATACTTCCTTTCTTCTCTCTCACCTTTTTAAATAAGATTCTTTATTTATAAAGGTTTCTTTTAACTAATTTGTAAATATCTTTTTATCAATTTTTTAGAAAAGAACAAATTTTATCAATTTCCCTTTACAAATTCTTCCATATTTCATCTTCTTCTTTATTCATCCAAGTTTTTGATAAAGATTTCTCGGACCAAAGTGCACTTTCAGGTATAGATTTTTTTAAAATAATTTCATTTCTTTTTTTAAACGATTGCATAATAATGAATATATTAAATAATTTTTAAATCTTTCTTATGAAGTATATACTGTGGTATATAGGTAGTTTTATAAATAATAAAATATTAAATTTATCGTAGGTAAGATACCTAACTCACGGCGAAAGCTGAGGAAAGTCCGTCCACTAAAAGTTAACTTTTGTTAACGAGAAATCGGCTGCCTATCTTTTAATAGGTTCCAGAAATGGAAGGCAACCGCTCAGAAACGAAACGGCCTTTTATTGTACTTTTTGGTAAAGCTTTTACTAAAAGGTTTAAAGATGTAGCTTGCGAAGTTTTTCGTAAGAGAAATGAGCTAACCAGCTGAATAGATAAAAGGATACGATGAAACGGCGAGACCCTGCTAGTGCAAGTCTGTATGACGCTTAGTAGAATGTTAGGATAATCCTTCCTTAATGGGGATTAACAAAAGACGGCTTATTTCTTACCTACTTTTATTTTTTAATTATTAAGAACAACGAGTTTTTGGTCTTTTTATAGATTCTGTATTAAATGGTTTGGATATAAATCCTCTAAGATATAAATTTTCAATATAATGTTTAGTCTCTTTTATATTTGAATCAATCCACTTTTCTACTCTAGGTGCTACAAATCCAAGTGGATTTAAATAATCTAAATATAATCTAAAAATTGTATTTCTTATTAATTCAGGACTATCTGGAAAATTATCTATCATAGAATTTATTTCATTTCTAATTAAAACTTTATCAGGTAAATCTAATTCTTGACCTTCTGAAATTAAATCAACCATTATTCTATAAAGTTCATTTTTATCTTTAAATTTATAACTAAAATTTAATTGTACCATAAATTGATCTATATACTTTAGTATATAAATATTTTTATAATTTTATAGTAGTTACAAAGCGAAAAATTTAAATATTAGAAATATATAATTTATTTATGAAAGGTTATGAAAAAATTAATCTTGGACAATCTTGGGATACAATAGGTAGAAAAATAGCAGGTCAATTAAAATGTTATCCAGATACTAATGAAATTATGTATTTGCGAGGATCAAAAACAGACCGTATGTATGCAGCATATATTTTACAAGAAAATCAAACTTCTCCGGTAATAAAAAATTCAGAATTTATTCATGCAGTTCCATTAGAAGATCTTGTAGAAACACTTAATGGAGAATCATTTCCTCATAAATTACCTAAAAAAATCAGAGTTATTAGACCGGATCAAAATAGAAATATGTGGGGCGTTTTCTTTAGTAAATAATTTATAATTTTCTTCTCTTCATCAAAAGTGTATTTAATACAACTGAAACAGATGACATTGCCATTGCTGCCCCTGCTATCATCGGATTTAATAATAATCCAGTAAAAGGATATAAAACTCCTGCTGCAATTGGAATTCCTAGTGTATTATAAAATAATGCCCAAAATAAATTTTGTTTAATTTTTGTAATTGTCATTTTACTTAATTTAATTGCTTTAACAACATCTAAAGTAGAATTATTCATTAAAACAATATTTCCTGTTTCCATAGCAACATCTGTTCCAGAACCAATTGCAATTCCAATATCTGCTTGTGCAAGTGCAGGAGCATCATTTATCCCATCTCCTACCATTGCTACTTTTCCTTTTTTTTGTAATTGTTTAATATGTTTAGCTTTATCTTCAGGAAGAACTTCTGAAATAACATTTACAATTCCAAGTTGTTTTGCAATTGCATTTGCTGTTCTTTTATTATCTCCTGTTATCATATAAACAGAAATTTTTTGTTTTTGTAATTCTTGAACTGCTTTTATAGAATCTTTTCTTATTGTATCTGCAATTCCAATAAATCCTTCAACTTTTTTATTTATCATTAAAACTACAACAGTTTTTCCATCTTTTTCTAATTCAGAAATTTTATTTTCAAATGAATTAATACTAACTATTTTTTTAATATATTCTGGTTTTCCAACAATTATTTTTTGTTTTTTGAAAATACCTTCAACTCCATGTCCTGGAATTGCTTTGAAATTTGTTACTTTTTCTAATTTAATTTTTTTATCTTTGTTTAATATTGCTTGTGCTAAAGGATGTTCACTAAATTTCTCAACACTTGCACTAAATTTTAAAATATCTTTTTCTTTTAATTTACCAACAGAAATAATATCAGTAACTTCTGGTTTTCCTTGTGTTAAAGTTCCAGTTTTATCAAATACCACTGCATATAATTTATGTGCTGTTTCAAGAGCATCTCCTCCTTTAATTAAAATTCCTTTTTCTGCTCCATTACCAGTACCAACCATAATTGCTGTTGGAGTTGCAAGTCCAAGTGCACATGGACAGGCTATAACTAAAACAGATACAGCTGTCATAAGTGAAAATGAAAATGTTTCTTTCATAATAAAATACCAACTTGTAAAAGCAATACCTGCAATAACAATAACAATAGGAACAAAATAAGCTGAAATTATATCTGCAAATCTTTGTATGGGTGCTTTTTTTCCTTGAGCATCTTCTATTAATTTAATAATATGTGCAAGTGTAGTATCTTTTCCAGTTTTAGTAACTTTAAATTTAAAACTTCCTTGTTTATTTATTGTTGATCCAATTACAAAATCATTTTTTTTCTTTTCAACAGGCATACTCTCTCCAGTAATCATACTTTCATCTACTGCAGATTCACCTTCAATAATAATTCCATCAACAGGAATTTTTTCTCCAGGTTTTACAATAACTATATCTCCAACAACAACTTGATCCACTGGAATTTTAATTTCTTTACAATTTCTTATTACAGTTGCAATTTTAGGAGAAAGATTCATTAATTTTTGAATTGCTTCACTTGTTTTTCCTTTAGTTACAACTTCTAAATATCTTCCAAGTATAACAAATGTAATTAGAATCGCTGAAGCTTCAAAATACTGATCTTTTAATGGATCTAAAATAATTAAATATAAACTGTAAAAATAAGCTGCACTAGTTCCAAGAGCAACTAAAGTATCCATATTAGCTGTTTTATTTTTTAATGCACCAAAAGCACTTCTATAAATACCCCAACCAGCAATAAATTGAACAGGGGTTGCTAATATCAATAAAATATAATTTTTATAAGGAACTTCTATTCCAATCCACATTAATAACATTCCTATAATAAAAGTAGGAATTGCAAATAATAAGCTAAATAAAAATAAATTTCTATGATGTCTTATTCCTTTTTTTCTTTTTAATCTTTGGTAATCTTCTTGACTATAATCGTGTTCATGATCCATATGTTCGTGTTCATGATGTTGTATAGTTCCATGAATTTCTGCTCTATAACCTAAACTTTTTATAACATCAATTATTTTATTTTCATTAATTTTAGTTTCATCAAAATGAACAGTTGCTCTTTCTGTATTAAGATTAACATTTACATAATGTATTCCAGAATTTTTTTCTAAAGCTTTTGTTAATAAAGTTACACAACTTTGACAGTGCATACCTTCAACATCTAGTGTTACCTCTTTCATTTTATAATACTAGCCTCATATTCTTTAAATATATTTAGATTTAATAATTTTTCCTTATTTATTTTATTAGGATTATATGAAACTTCAAATAAATTTGGAAGTTTAAATTCTACATTTTTTACTCCCTCTAAATTTTCTAATTGACTTATTATTAATCCAGAATGTCCAGGACAAGGAATTTTTACTTGAAGAGTTAATTTTTCATAATTAGTATTACTTGAACTATTTACAATATACAATCCAAATATAATTGAAACAATAAGACCTAAAATAATAAAATTTATTTTTTTCATTTTACATTCCACATCCACAGCTAGCACCAACATTACAACTTTCACTTGAACTTGGTTTTGCTGAATTTATTTCTTGTTCTGAAGCATTTCCATCATCTGTTACTATAAAACTTCCGTGAAGCATTCCCATTCCACAGGTAAATTGTATTGTTCCCGTTTTTATAGGTGTGAACTCAATTATATTTAATCCTTGTTTTAAATGAAAATCAATTTTATAATCATTCATAATAAGTTCATTAGTACATGAAAATAATTGTGGAACATCTACATTCCATTTTACTGGAACTCCTTTTTTAAGAACAAATGAATTAGGGGAATATCCAGAAGCAGTTACTTGCATATTCACTTCTTGAATTCCGTTATTGATTGTTATACTAGATGTATCTGAATTTCCAAATACTTTTTCTTTTATTAAATCAAAATTATAAGAACTTCCAGTTAGAGTTAAACCTCTATTTAACATTATTAATCCTAATATAAGAACAATTACAGCTGAAATTTTTAGTATTTTCGTTGTTGTTTTATGACTAATTGCACTTGCAATACTTCCAAATCCAATCATTAAAGGTATTGTTCCAAGACCAAATGCAAATAAACTTGTAGCTCCAGAAATAAAACTACCTGTTCCTGCTGCATAAAGATACATAGCTTGTAATGGTCCACATGCAATAAATAATCCATTTAATAATCCTGTAATCATTGGTCTTTTATTAACACCTTTAGATTTTTCTGAACAAGATATTATTTTTGTTAAAAATCTTGGATTAAATTGGAATTTTTTGAAAAAACTAATTCCCATCATACTTAGTGAATAAAAAATCATAAAGATTCCTGCAAGAATGGCAACCCACCCTCTTAAATTTAAACTAAAAGCAAATATACCCCCAATTAAACCAAATACTCCACCAATAATAGTATAAGATAAAACTTTTGATCCTCCATAAATTAAATGTTGTTTGAATTCTTTATGTCCTTCAAGTGCATTTTTTGCTGTATATGATACTACAAAACCACCACACATAGAAATACAATGGAAACTTGTTAGTATACCAATAAAAAATAATAATATTAAAGATGTATTTTGACCAATTTCAGGTAATTTAAGATCAGGAATATTTAAATTACTAAATAAAGGATATATTAAAAATAAAATACTAATAAAAGCAATTCCTAATATAATAAATTTTAATAGATTATCATTATTTTTTTTAGTTTCAACTATTTCATAACCTAATTTTTTAATTACAGAAATTATTTCTTCTTCACTGATTTTTTCTTTATCAAAATCAATTTCTGCTTGTCCTTTTGTGTATGAAACTGAAATACTATTTACTTTATCTTGTAATTCTTTTTCAATTAGAATTGCACATGAGTTACAATGCATTCCTTTTATTTGAAATGTTTTTTTCATAACTTTTTGATATTAAACTTAGTTATATACCGTTTGGTGTAACTAGTTTCACTTAAGAACAACTATATTATTCATTCCACGTCTTTTTCTTTCTA
>JAQUND010000094.1:0-1734 GCA_028717785.1 Candidatus Nanoarchaeia archaeon
TATCAGGATAGTTTAATTTAATATATTTTAATGATATTGTATTGTTAATAAACTCATAATTTAATGTTTCTGTATCAAGTATAACAAATCCTTTTTCTTCATCTATATCATTTCTAGTTAATTGATACGGGGATCCTATATAAACAACTTCAGTATCATTAATATTTTGTTTGTTTCTAATATGAAAATGACCTGAAAAGACTTTTTTATACTTGTTAAAGATATCTAGTGTTAAACCATCTTCACTAGTTTTATATTTATTATATTTAAACCCTAGTATATTAAAATGACCCAAACATATATATGGATTTTCTATTTGCTCAAATTCCTTTAAAAATGCACAATTATCAGTTATCCAAGGTACTAGTGTTATATTTTTATTATCGACGTTTACTACAGTAATGTTTTCAATTAAAGTTACATTACTTAAAGTCTGCAAATTTTTAAGTGAATTTATATGAATGGAACTATTAAAATACGTATCGTGATTACCTACAATTAGGTATATTTCAAAATCTTTTAAGTCATTATAAAATAAATCAAATACTGTATTCATTACTTTTGTATTTGTATGGCTTCTATGATCGTATAAATCGCCTAAGAAAAAGATCTTTTTTACATTATTTTTATGTAAATAAGGTATAAATTGTTCTTTAATGTATTTAATTTGACTATCTAAGAATATATCCGAGTTTTTATGTACACCAAAATGGGTGTCACCTATTAGGCAAATCATCATAAAAAATATCCTTATTAGAACATATTATTCATAGATTCAGAGTTTTCAATATATTCTAGTGAAGTAAACATATCTGTATTTTTATTTTGATCATTGAGATATTGTAAGAATGCATTTTTAGCTATAGTTGTGAAATAAGCGAACGGATTGGTCTTTTTTAAATCATATTTATCTATATATCTACACATATAATAAACCGCGTCAGATATCATTTCTTCTTTACGATCAGGAGTATAATTAATAAAACTACATTTATTAAGGAAATTTTGTGATATTAACAAAAAACATTTTCCTATTTTATTATATGTAATTTTAGACTTAGTTTTTCTATACTCTTTTAATAACTTATAAAACTCCTTTCTATCTATGTATTCGGCCATAGTGCCTCCTTAGTTTATTATAATGTCTGAAAATCCGTGTTTATCTTTAGTTATTTGAAGACATCTTTTAAATTGTGATGCATAATCTTGTTGTAATCTATGTGAAATTATATAAATGCCTAATCCTTTGATATCATAAGTCATATTTTTAAGGCTATGAACTAGTTTTTCAAGACCTGTTTCATCCATAGCACCGTCAAGTAGTTCATCAATAATTAAAAGGTTACAGTTCCAGTTAGATATTGTTTTAGTAATATCAATAAATGATAATAGAATTGCCATATCTATTCTTTTCTTTTCGCCTTCAGAGTAAGAAAAGTAAGGTATATCGTTTCTTAAGTTATCCATATTTGTTATAGTTTCGTTCATTAGTTCGTCAAATTGGATAATAACAGGTAATTCAAACAGTCTAATATATTCATTGATTTTTTGATTAAGTATTGGAACTAATTTCTTAAAAAAGTATGCTTTTATACCATTTTCTGATAGTATATTTTGTATTACTTCGTTATTTTTAATAGTTTTTTTGATTTTTTGTGATTCTTTCCATGTAATTTTATATTCTTTTTGTTTTTCTTTGAATTCATTATTAATAGATTCTAAGTCAATATCTAA
>JAQUND010000094.1:1834-5827 GCA_028717785.1 Candidatus Nanoarchaeia archaeon
AGTAAAGATATTGTTTTTTCGTTAATTTCGTTTTTAGTTTTTTCGTCAACAGTTTTCTTTTTAATACCTTTAAGCATTAGTCCAAAAATTTTTATATTAAATATTTGTTCTATGATATCTCTCTTTTCCATTGCAGAAAGAGCTAAGAAAGGTTTGTTATAATTTACAGCTAAAGCTATAACTAAACGAAATAGCTGATAATTAATGCCTATAATTTTATCAATTTCGTCTTGATTAAGTTTTTTTGATGATAATAAATCTAGACTTTCTCCATTTTTTAAAATTTCAATAGAATCTGGATTTAATGTTCTGATAATCTGATAAGTTTCATAATTATTAACTTTAAACTTACAAGTTACTTTAAGGTTTTTTTTGTTTTTTCTATTTATCAAATCCTTTATTTTAATTTTACGGTATGGTTGACCATAAAGACAAAATGATAAAGCATCTAAAATAGTTGAATTATGTGAAACAATATTATTAGTATAATATTCGTGAATAGATTGAACTTGTAAATCATATAAATTTTCTATTTCGTTTGTTTTTTTTAATTTTATTATTTTTTCATTACCGTTTTTAGTTAATATTATATCATTTATTTGAATTTTATTTATACTTATCCATTCATATAATCCATTATTTTTTAAAATACTTATTTGATGATTAGGAGAACATTTTAAAACTTTATTTGAATTAGTTATAATTTCCATAACTTCTGAATTGTATGCAGTTATATCACATTCTTCAATTGGATAAAATCCTAATCTAGTTTCAACTTTGATTTGATTTTTATATTCAGGATATAATTTTAAAAAATTATACAATTGAATTATACTAATTTCAATTTGTTTTATCATTAAGAAACTCCAAACAGTCATTAACAGTTTTTAAAATATTTTTTCTATATTCACATTCTTTAACATGATATATTTTAATATTAGGTATCGAATCTTTAATTTCTTTTTCTCTTATTTCATCACGTTCTTTATTACCTCGTGTATTACCATGCCAATAATCACCATCAAATTCAATTAATTTATTAAGTTCTGGTGAGTAAAAATCTAAAAATCGATAATGATTATTATTAGTTAATAACATATACTCATTGTTTTCATCTGTTCCGTTTTCAGCAAAATAAAAATGAATTGATTGATCCGGATAATTATTATAAATATCCCAAAATAGTTTCTGTGATATTTTTGAAAAACTTTTATGACTTTGAACTTTAGCTTTATTAATTCTTTCTCTTTCTTCAATAGGTTTATTATTTAATGTATTTTGCCACTTATCTTGTCTTTCTTGCCATCGTTTAATACCTTCTTCTTCACCATACTTCTCAATACATTTTTTTAAATTAAATGTAGTTTGTCTATTTTTTAACTGTAACTTAGCTTCTTTTTTATTATAACCTTTATTAATCCAATAAGATAAAAAAAGTTTTGAATTTATAGAGTGTTCTTTTTTATAATCTGTATCTTGCCAATATAATTTTAAATTTTTACAACTATCTTTTTGATATTCTTTAACTTTATTAACGGATTCTTCTTCATTATAACCTTTTTTAATCCAATATTCTTTATTACATTTTCGTTGTGATTTTATTTGATTTTCAGCTTCTTGAATACTTAATCCTTTTTCAGTCCAAAAGTTAATAGTCATAGGAGATTTATCGCGTTTTTGTTTTTTTATTAATTGTAATTCTTTAATATCTTTTTTAGACCATCCTCTTTTCAACCAATATTTTTCATTTAAACTACTAATAGATTTTCCATTTAATTGTAATAAATTTGATATTATTGATCTAACTTTTATTAATGACATATCTTTAGATTGTAAATCTAAATTTTTTTGCATTTCCTGAATTATCCATATTTGTTTATCTATTTTAACATTTTTAATTATATTATCAAAAACATATTGAATTTTATTTTCTATACTAGTTTTATACTCAGTTCTTTTTTTCATAAATATAACCTCATTAGCCAGTTCCATTATGGCTATTAATTATATTTATGAATTTTTTATAAATAATTTCATCCATTTCTACATTTATTTTAGTATCCTTATGAACACACTTACCCTGACCGTTAGATCCGGCAATAAGTGATACACCTGTTTCAATTTTAATATTGGTAGGTGAATTACCAAACGATAGTATGTTTTGAAACTCAAGTTCTTCAAATTGTACTTGCATAAAATTCCTTGTTTGTAAAATAATACTAAATAAAAATATAACATTTTCCTATTTTTATGTCAAGTCTTTTAACAAAATATATTAGTGTACTTCATTATATATGTGATTATTTCAAACGCTATATATACTATTGAATTTTTAAAAGCTTTAAAGATCTATGATCTAAGATCCTTAAGGACCAGATCTTTAAGGACCAGATCCTTAAGGACCCTTAAGTAAAAGATCCTTAAGGACCTAGAAAGTACGTAGTATCAGAAAATCAAATGGGATATATACTATAGTATCATTAAATTAATTAAGGAAACTTAAATGAATTTAGTACCTTATATGGTGAACAACAAAAAGCGTTGTTCACTTCGCCTACGGCGAAAAAGGAGTTTATATGAAAAAAGATGATTTTGAAAAACTAAAGGTTTATTTCCAAAATGAATGTAAATTAACTGATGAAAATATCCTTAAAAAAACATTACAAATGTCTAACTTGTTTCATGAAGTTCAACCAATATTTTCTAAAGAATATAAAATTCTTAAGTTATTAGAAATTGAAAAAAATAAACTTTATGGTCAATTATATCATTATTACAAATATGGAAAAATGGAAGGAAAAGAAGATTTTAAATTTACTTTAGAAACTAAATCAGAAATAGATTCATATATTAAATCTGACGAACTTTATTACAATAAAATGCTTGAATATGCTAATCAAGAAATTATCGTTGAATATTTAAAAGAAATTATTAAAAATATAAATAATATTGGTTATAACATTAAAAACTATATTGACTTACAAAAAGTTTATAAAGGAATAGTTTAAGGTGATTTATGGAAAAAGTAACTATTGAAAAGTTGAATGAGGTTTATTTTAAGGTTATAAATTTATCACAATCTCAATCAATGGAATTAAAACAATATTTATCCTGTAAAATGGATAATTATTGGTTTCATCCTAAGTACAAATTAGGATGGGATGGAACAGTTTATTTTTATAAACCATCTGAAGGAACTTTACCTATAGGATTATATCCTCAGTTAATAAAATTTTGTCAAATGTATGGTTATCAATTAGAAGTTAAATTTGACACAACAGAAATGTATAATAAAATAGAAGATGATCAATTTGAGAAATTTTATGAAACTATATTTAAAAATACATCATATTCACCAAGAGACTATCAAGATGAAGCTATTAAAGTAGCTCTAAGAAAAAAACGTGGTATCATTGAAAGTCCTACAGCTTCTGGGAAAAGTTTAGTAATATATAGTTTAATAAGATTTTTATTAGGTATAGAGAAACAGGTTTTATTAATAGTACCAAATATAAGTTTAGTTAATCAAATGTTTTCTGATATGAAAGATTATGGATGGGAAAATTGTGAGAGTTTTTGTTCGTTTGTATATGGTGGAAGTAAAAAAATTGACTGGAGTAGACCTATTGTGATCTCAACCTGGCAATCAATTTTTAAAAAAGATCAAAGTTTTTTTGAAAAATTTGATGCTGTAATATGTGATGAAGTACATTTAGCAAAATCTGCATCAATTAAGTCGTGTTTATCAAAAAGTGTTAATGCTGAGTATAGAATAGGATTAACAGGAACAATACCAGAATCATTAATAGATAAATTTACTATATTTGGTTATATTGGACCAAAAATATTTGGTTTAAAAAGTTCTATATTGATTGATAAAGGTGTACTTTCAAAGATTAAGATTGCTAACGTATTATTGGATTATCCAATAGATGAAATTTATAAGTATTGGCATGATCCTGAAGGTCATATAATTGGTAAAGATTATGATAC
>JAQUND010000095.1 GCA_028717785.1 Candidatus Nanoarchaeia archaeon
TATCAAGGCAGTTGATGAAACAAAAACGAGAACAGATTGAAAAAGTAAGACAAGAAAGAAAACAAAGGAGAGAACATGGAACATCCATGGTTTGATAGATTTATTGTACAAAGTGCACCAGCAGAAGATACACCACCCGATGAAGCAACAGGTACAAATGAACCTGTAGATGTTCCTGCTGACGATCCTTCTGTCAGTCCTGATGAGCAACCAAATCCTGATTTAGCGCAAGATATAGCTGATATGCCAGCTACTGATACAGGGACGGAGACTCCTTCTGATGCTCAGACTGATGCACTTCAATCTCAAATTGATGAACTTAAAAAACAACTTGAAGATTTACAGACTGATTATGATACTCAAGGGGAGATTGATGAACTTAAAAGAAGAATAGATAATTTGCGTGTGCCTGATGATGCTGATATGAACGACAGTCTTTTTCAATCTGCTGCTATTGAAATTAATTATTTGAAAAGAGCATATCGACGTTTGAATAGAAAATGTGGTCTTACAGGTTCTCAAAGAACTCTTATAAATATGAGACTTGAGCAACACCCGACAATGTCAAATCAAGAAATTGCAGCTGAATTAGCTACAACTCTTGGTGCAAAACAACAAGACATTTTTGACTATATTATGAACTCAGAATTTAGATTTAGACATAGACACGGACCGCATGCATCAATTATTGATTGGGATGCAGTTTAATTTTTCTAAAGAATTAATCAGATTAATAATTTTAAAGGTATAAACAATGATTCAAAGAAAAAAACGCTCTGAACTTGATTCAAGTGGCATGAAAAAGAATGGTGCTACAATCAAATTCGGGAATGACACGACTATAATAGATTCTGAGTTTTATCAAGGAAAACCCAGAAAATATAACAAACGTTTGTTGCGTGTAGTAGATCAAATGTCTAGATCAATGTCTAAGACTGCTAATACTTGCGGGGGTGGAGCAAATGTTAAGAATTCTATGCCAGGTTTTTACCATCCAGAATTTGAACCCAGTTCTATTCTACTTCCTCGTGATTATAGAGAAATAAATGCATGGTGCCGTTATTTTTATAAGTATGACCCTTTAGTTAGCACTGCTATAGATTCTCATGCTGAACTTCCTTTATCGAGCATAAGATTGACACTACCTCCAAGTAGAGATAAAGCAAAAACAAGAAAAATCCAAGAAGAATATGAAGAAATGTGTTCTACTGAAGGTATTGATTTGTTCAATAAACTCCTACAGATGGGTGTCGAATACTACAAACTTGGTAATGTTTTTCCTTTTGCTCGATGGAGTGAACAGAAAAACCGTTGGACAAAATTAACTCTATTAGATCCTGACTATATTGAACTTGAAAAACTTCAATTTACAGATATAATGAGAGTTGATTTAATTCCAAATGAGCAAATGAAGAAAATTATTAATAATGGACCTGATAATCCTAAAACAGGTGTTCTGTTTAAAGCAATACCCGAAGATGTTATTGAACTTGTACAAACAGGGAAGAAAATACCTTTAAATACAGATCCAAATCATGGTAGTCATGTAGCTCATGTCACTTACAAAATGGCTGATTATGATCTTGTGGGTACTGGTATTGTAGAAAGAAATTTCAAAACTCTTATTTATAAAGACAGATTAAGACAATCACAAGATGCTGTAGCTGCTCGACATCTTACGCCAAAACATTTGATTTGGGCAGATTCTACAGGTATGGCTGATTTGAATATAATTAGAGAACAAGTCGACAGTGCTTTTGCAGATCCTGATTACGCCATTATTACTAACTATGAATTGCATTGGGATCTTGTTGGAACAAGTCAAGGGTTAATGCAATTAGAGTCAGAATGGAATTGGATAAACGAAGAATTGTTGATAGGGTTAATGGTGAATAAAAGTTTCTTGTTAGGTGAAGGTTCTTATGCTAATGGACAAACAGTATTAGAAGTAATGAATCAAAAATATTCAATTTATAGAGAAAGAATTGAAAGTTATGTGATTCAATCATTATTTCTTCCTATGGCCAAAAGAAATGATTGGGCAGAATATGAAGAAGGTACTTCTAAGAAAGAAAAGAAAATCAAATGGTTGTATCCTCGTATCAAATGGAACAGATTGAATTTTGTTGATGATACAGCCCATAAACAGATGCTTGCTCAAATGGTTACTCAGGGTCAAATCGATATGCAAACTTGGCTCGAGTGTTTTGGGCTTGACGCTGAAACTGTTAAAGAAAGGCTCAAGAGATTTGAAGGTACTCCACTCGATATTAATTATTTCACCATGATGAATGGTGCTGCTACCGAAGCTGGAAGAACTCTTGCACCTGCAATTGCGGAATTAAGGGCACAAGAACTTGGTTTAAAATATGAACCTGAAGCATCAACAGAAATGTTTGCGACACAAAATGAAAAAATTACAAAAACAGCAGAAACAAGAGAACAACGTAGATATGATAGACAAGAAAATAAAAAAGATAAGAAAAGAGACGATGAAATAGAAGAACTGGAAGTTCCTTTAGAAAAAAGACTCAAACCCGAAAGAACAGATCAAAAAAAAGTAAAATTATTTGCTGAATCTGAAAATAAAGTTGAAATCCCTGATATTCCATTTGTGGACACGGATAAAGCTGAGCAACTTGGTGCTGCTATTATTGTTGAAGAAAACTCAAAGAAGGCTTGGGTTGATTCAATGATAAAAGATTTAAAATTGAGTCAGAATGCTAGACGTGCTGTTTTGAACTTAGAAAATGAAATTCTTGCTTTAAATGGATCTTCGACAACTAAAATAAGAATTCATACGCTTAAAAAATATTTACCTCAAGTTTTTGCATCTAGAATTAAAGATGAATTGCCAATTACAGAAAAAGTAAATGCTGCAAAAGATTTATATGCTGATAATATTTCAAAACTTACTTTTTTACTTGAATCAAAATTAAATGAAACACACGAGATTGAAAAAATCAAAAGTGCAATTAGAGAAACAATTCGAGAAGAATTTAAAGTATGAATATAGAACTTATTACAAATGAAATTTTGAAAGCAAGTGAAAGAACAGTTTCGAAACAGAAATTTGTCGATAAGATTGATTTCGAAAAAAAAGTAAAACAATTTATTAGTTCTATTAAATCTAAACATGTACATCTTGAACTTAAAGATTCAAGTTTTAGAGAAGATGAGACAGAGCAATCTTATCAACATTGGAAAATAGTTTTTGAGATTATCTTTGATCTAAACGATAAATACGTTGACAACGAGACATATGCAAAAGGTTCTGTATATATCTTCCCATCAAAGCAATTATATGATGACGTGACAAAAGCAAGTAATGCTAGACTGGGCGCAATACCTGAATGGAATGATTCGCGTACTATAGGAACAATAATAGGGAAAGCAAGAGATTATTGATGAATAAAGAAGCCATTCAATCTATAGCAAATGAGTTATTGTCAAGAAAAATTATTCCGCTTGGAGTATTGTTTTCTGATCCTTTTGCAAAACTTGCTATGTCTGCAGGAGAATTATTATTTAAGACAAATCAAAAATCTATCAAATATGCTAAAGGGTGTGTAGCAACAACAAAACGTAATGATCCTAAAAATGGTAGATGGATGTTTTCTGTAAAATGTCATCAAACAAAAAGCAAAGGGCCCTATGATGTCCGTTTTAAGTTATTAGGTACAGGGCCTAAAACACAGGGTATGCTTGGGAGAGAAGTCGAAATATCTTGTAATTGTAATGCTTGGAAATATAATGGTGCTGATTTTAATGCTCTTGATAAAGATTATTCTGAGCGTCAATACTCGGATGGTACCGCTCCCAATATAAGAGATCCACAAAGAAGGTATCTGATTTGTAAACATGTTGCTGCGTCAATACCTTTGTTTAAAAGATTTATAGTTCCTGATCAGTTCAAAGGCCCACAAAAAGGTCCTGTCAAACCAACTCTTAAGGTACCTGTTAAACCAGTTCCTACAAAACCACAACAAAAGGCTCCAGTGACACCAACAAAACCTGAACAAGAAAAACCATTGACAGAAAAAAGACCAAGAGAATTAAAGCCTATAATACAACGACCCACAAGAATAAAACCAAGGCCAGGAAGAATATGATTAAGATCCACTATAAATACTGGGGAATTAATGTTAAAATTGGACCTAATCTTCTAAGAACAGGTTGGTATGGTGGTCAAATAGTAAGATTTGTAGACAAAATGACTGTAGAAAAAGCATTGCCAAATGAAACAGTTGGTTTGCTTATCAACGGTTATAAACTTGAAGATTATGATGGAAAACAGTACGATTTTAAAGATATGGATGGATTGGCAACAGCAAGACGACCATATAAATACGAAAACAGTCCTGTCGATTCAAGTAATCATTCAGCATCAATGATATCAGACGATGTTTTGCTAGATTTTAATAGAAATGCTTATGACACGACAAGAATTTATACATACAATCAAAAATTATATGCTAATTCAAATGGAATTTTAACGAACGAAAATATAGGTGGTAATGCTGATGTCATAGGTATTGTAGGTGCAATACCCAGTGATCTAAATGGGTGGTTACGAGCAAAAATCAAATGGTAAATTGACTTTTTCTAAAGTTTTTATAAATCAAGACTTTTATCAAAAAATTGTGTAAGATCGACAATTTTTCGGAGGCCTCATGTCTTTCAATAAAGTTGGCATGCTCAAGACAGCAAAGATTGAAATTTTGAGTGGTGATATTAGTAGTTGGAGCACTCTAAAGAAACAAGCAAATGCAAAAAATTCTATTGAAGAATCCAAAAAAGAAGCTGTTGACAAAGAGGCTGTCGATAAAGAAGCTGACTTTCAAATTGTAAGTACAATTGATCCTTCAAAATTTATCTATATTCACACCACAATTATGGCTGGTGTAAAAACTGAAGAAAATGGTTACTGGATTACTACTGCTACTGAAAAATTCATCAATGACAATCATGATGCTTGGACATGTGATGATCTTTTAAAAGACTATAAATCATTCAAAAGAGCAACAACATTTGTAGAACATGATCAAAGATTAGAAAACGCAAAAGGAAAATGTATAGATGTTATTGCAAGAGACATGGGCGATACTCTTCTCATTGACGTTCTTTTTTCTGTAGACAGAAGACATAAAGATCTTGTAGCAAATATTGAAAATGGTATTATAAATGCTGTTTCTATGGGTTGCTCAACAGCTCAAACAAGATGTAGTATTTGTGGAAACATTGCAAATGATCCAACAACATATTGTGAACATCTTAGACGCGGAAATAAAGGTTCTACTTATAGACTTCCTGATGGAACATCAAGACGAGCTGCTGAACTATGTATAAGTAATACTTTTTTTGATGTTTCTCTTGTAGCTAATCCTGCTTTTGCTGGTGCAGTTTTTAGAAAAATCCTTTCTACTTCTGAAGTTAGTAATTATCTGCTTGCAAACATTCTAAATTCAAAAATTGAAACAATGGTAAAAGAGGATGGTGTTCTTTTAAAAGCTGCATCAAAAGATTCTGATGTTGCAAATATTGCAATCAAACAAGATGGTTCTATAGAAATCAAAACAGCAAATCAAATACTCACGGCAAAAGAAACTCTTTCAAGTGAAGAACTAGAAAGTCTTTGTCAAGTTCTACCAAAACAAAAAACAGGATTTGT
>JAQUND010000096.1 GCA_028717785.1 Candidatus Nanoarchaeia archaeon
TTACAGAAACACAATCTTGTTCAACTACTTCTTGTACATTAAACACAAAACAATGTTCTACACAAAGTAATACAATATTACAAACTTGTACTTCATCTTCTTCAGGAAATTATTAGGCAAATTCAACTTGTCCTTCAAATAAAATTTGTTCAAATGGAAATTGTATAACTCAATCAACAATTACATGTTCAGATGGAACACCAATAAATTCTTGTTCAACAATAAAACCAAAATATTGTAATATATATAAATCTTTAATTTATAATTCAAGTTATTGTGGATGTGATTCTAATAAAGTTGCATATCAAAATATTTGTATAAATAAATCAACTAATCAAATAATAATACCCAGTCAGGTATGTCAAGAATCTTGGGTTTGTGCTTCTGAATGGTCAGCATGTAAGGATGGAATAAAAACAAAACAATGTGTAGATAAAAATGGTTGTTCTCCAGAAAAATTACAAACAGAAGTATGTACAGAAATAACAACTACAAAAACACAAGATCAAACAGTAAAAGAGTTTAATGAAGCTACAAATGCAACAGTAAATTTAATGTTAGGAAAAATAAGTAATGGTATAGAAGAAATAATAAAATCTTCAAAATATCAAATAATTATTTTATTTTTAATAGTATCTTCAATTGTAGGTTATTCATTTTATTATTTACAATCTCATAAAAATATAATAAAAATTAAACAAAAATCAAAACTAGAAAAAAAACCAGTTAAAATTAATGATTTAATGTTAAGTGTTATAGATTCTTTAGATACAGATGAAAGAGAATTATGTTATGTTATATTAGAAAATGAAGGAGTAACACAAGAAGAATTAAGAAATAAAACAGAATTAACAAAAACAAAAATGGAAATTGCTTTAACTAAATTAGAAAGGCGTCAAGTTATAAAGAAAAGAGACGGACTAAATCCTAGAATTTATATTAATGATTGGTTAAAATAGGTTAATTTATTAACCAAAAAGCTTAAATATTCATTTATTGTTAATATATTAACATGAAGACCGAAGATATAGAAAAAGATTTAAAATTAAATTTTGAAGAATTTTTACAAAGTGGAGAAGAAGAGTTAAAAAAAGATAGATATAATTCTGCTGTAACTTCTTATTTTAAAGCAATTGTTATTTTATGTGATTTAAAAATATATCAAAAGATAGGATTATTACCAAAAAATCATAATGAAAGATTTTTGTTTTTAAAGATGCATTTTAAAGAAGTTTCTGATGAATTAACTAAATTATTCAATTTGTATACAGATAGTTATAATTTAAGAATGAATAAGGAGGATGCAGAATTGTTAAAAGAAAATGTTAAAAAAATTAGAGATATACTCGGATTTAAAGAAAATATTTAGTAAAAGGAAGGATATTTTAGATGTAATATTATTCGGTTCTATAGTTAAAGGTAAAACTAATCCAAACGATATTGATATTTGTATAATTTTTAAAGAAAAGATAGATAAAGAATTAATTAGGGATTTAAATAAAAATTTTGAAAATGTTCATTTTTCTATACTAACCGCAGATAATTTTTTTAAAAATCCACATGCGTTAATAAGAACACTGTTATTTGAAGGAGAAAGTATCATTACAAATAAAAAAATATCTGAAATATATGGACTTAAAGCTTATTCTTTATTTACATATGATATAAAAAAATTAGATAATTCTAAAAAAGTTAGATTTTTATATTTATTAAAAGGAAGAAGAAATGAAATTGGTATAGTAAAAGAATTTAATGGAAATTTTATTGGTTCTGGATCATTTATAATCCCTATAGAAAAAGATAAAGAAATGTTAGAAATATTAGAAATGTGGGAAATTAAATTTGAAAGAAAATCAATGTTTTTAATAAAATAAAAAAGAAAAAAAGAGAATTAATCTCTTCTTACTGGCAATGGCCTTTTAATTGTAATAGGTAAAATTCCTTTAGCATATTCTAATTTTGCTATTTCAATAGGGCTATATTTTAGACCTTCAAAATCATCTTTTTTTAATTTTAACAACAATGGTGCTCCCATAGCTATTTGTAATGATCTTGCTCCTATAATTCTAGCAATTTCGTATTTTGTGAATTTTCTTTCGTCTTTCATTTTTTATTTACCTAATACTGATTTTATAAAGGTTTTTATTTTAGTAATTTCCTTAGTTCTTCTGTTTTTTTAGCAGAAAGATCAATCATTTTTAGAATCTCTTCAGAATCTAACTCTCTTGATCCACCTTTTTGCATAGCACAAAGGTTATTACCAATAGTAGCTACTGTTAATCTAGCTTCAACTAGTTCTTCTTCTTCAGAAGTTGGATCTATTACCATTTTATCTCCTATTAAATAAACTGTTGTTTCAACAGGATATCCACTTATTGGAATAGCTTTAGTTCCTTTTTTATGGTAGTCTACTTTGCCATCTTTGTCTAATGTCGGTATTTTTGTATCTTTAAGTGCTGCAATAGCTGCTAAAGCAGTTGCATCAAATAAATTACCAGCATCATTTAATGGATAAATATCAATAAATACCATCCAAACTTTTTCTCCTTTTTTGATACATAATTTTTTTGTATCCATAACAAGAGATTCTCTTATACCTCTATCAACTACTCTAGATAGTTCGATAGCTCTAATGTCTGGTGGTCCTGATTCGAAATCAGGTGAACTTAAAGGTAATAATTCAGTATTTACCATTAATACACCTTCATCAGGAGTATCTGGAAAAGGTGTACCAGGTTCCATTTTTACACCGGCGATTACAACTGTCTCTCCAAAAGTTACTCTAGCTGAGCCTTCTGCAGAAGTTGAAACACCATACTCAATTTTTATTTTTCTAAACTCATCTAATTTTCTTTTGTCTTCTCTAATTTCTTTTTCAATTAAACTTTTTAAATGAGATTTCATTTTTCGTATTTCTCCTTAAGTGCTTTTACTTGTAATTTATGAACTTGTTCAGAAGCTTTTTTTGCAGCTCTTAACATTTCTTTTATATCGTCTTTTTTTAGTATTCCATCCATTTGTAATAAACTTATTTTACCTGTTCTGGATGTTACAGCTACTGGAAAATCAACTCCTTCTTCTGCTGAATCTTCTTCATAGTTTAAATCAACTATTATAGAATCTTTCATTTTTCCAACAGAAACTGCTGCTACTAATTCTTTCATTGGTATACCTGCATCAGCAAGTGCCATTGCAGCTGCACAAATTCCTGCACATCTAGTTCCTGCATCTGTGTTAACTAATTCTATAAATATATCAACAACAGCATTAGGATACTGACTTAAATCAATAACAGAATTTAATGCACTTTCAGTAACCATAGAAATTTCTTTTGATCTTCTGTTTGGACCTGGTCTAACTCTATTACCAGAACCTGAAAATGCAATCATATTATAATTACATCTTAATAATCCTGTTTCTGGATTTTGTAAGTGTCCCGGATACAATTGTTTTGGTCCGTATACAGCAGCAATAGCTTGTGTATTACCGATTTTAAACATTGCACTTCCATTTGCTCTTTTAACAACACCTACTTTAGCTTCCATAGGTCTTAATTCATCAAATTTTCTTCCATCAATTCTTTTAGCTAGTGCCATTTTATTTTTCTCCTTTCAAGAATTTTTGTATCTTTTCTGTTAAGCCATCACTTTGACTTTCTTCATTAACTATTCTTATGGCTTCTATTGCTTTTGTTTCATCTTCAGGATTTGCTCCAGATATCCATACAAGTCCATTTTGTCCAACAAGAATTCTACAATTAGTATTTTCTTTTATTGTTGTTATCATACTTCCTTGTTTTCCAATAACTCTTGGAACTTTTGCTGGAGTTATTTGTATAATTCTTCCTTCAGTTAATTTTCTTAACCCTGGTCCTCTCATACCTAAATCAATTATTTTTGAGCCAGCAACATTTGTTATTCTAGCCATTATATATTCTCCATAATTGAAATACTGTGTTAAGTCAGCACCACGTTCAATAAATTCTTGTGTTGCATCTTTTACAGATAGATTAGCTTCATAAGCCCAACCTATATCAACTCTCCAACCTGAAAATCCTATATCAACTACTTTTCCTATAACTACATCGTCTGTTCTTGGAACATAAGGACCTGTTAAAGGAATAATTTTTATTAATCTACCATTTATGTTAGCCATTCCTATAAGAAATGAAACTATTTTATCTTCATCTCTGAATGTTCCAGATGCAGGTAGGTAATCCATACCAGTTGCTAAAACTTGCCCTGGTAATACAACATCTTTATCTTTTACTAATACTTCACTCATTTTATCCTCCTGTTCTTTTCAATATATCTACCACTACTTGACCTTTAGTTACATTATTTAATTGATCAATAAGTTCTTCTTGAATTCCTGCTGGAATTTCTATTATCGCTAAAAGTGAACCATCATTTTCATAATTTTCTTTTAACATTTTTCCATATGATTTTAGTATACGGAAAGAACCACCTATAAATTGTGATGGTATCTTTACAGACAATTCACGTGTTTCGAACTTTATTGGTATTAAAGGTCTTAGTAATTTTATTACATCCTGTACTTGAGCTTCTGCACTTTTAATATAGCTAATATTAACTTTAGCTTCTTTCATTGCAGTTTCTATTCTAGTTGCTGGATGTGGTAAACCTGTTTTTGAATCAATTGCATTTCTATGTATAATGTCAATGATTCTTTTTCTTTTATCTTCAATTAACTTATTTTTATGTTCTGTTGTTAATTGTATTTCTCCTTCTTTAAGGATTATTTTTGCAATTTCTTTTCTGTCAGTTGTTTTGAATATATCTTTTAAATCTATATCTGATGCACGTGTTGCATTTTTAACATCACTAAAAATATCATTTGTTACTAAAGCATCTTCTAATTTTACATTAGGATCATTTTCATGATATCTGATTGCTTTATCACTATCTACAAGAACTTCAAAATTCTTATCTTTCTTTTTTAAGTGTGCAATTATAGATTTTTCTATATCCATTTTAAGGTGTTGCTAATTTTTTCAAACTAGCTTGATCTAATCTAACAAATTTTTTATCAGCAGTTTTTATGTAACCACCATCAATTCTTCTTAAATCATATTCAGCACCTAAACTTTTTTTCAATGCTCTTAAACATAATTTAATTGCGTCATTAACAAGAATAGTTTCTTTGTATTCTTTATCTAATACTTCTTTAATAACTTCTTCGCCTTCACCAATTACTGTTGCTTTATACTCAAAGAATATACCCGTAACATCTGTTAAAAATAATTGTGGTTCATCATTTATTCCTGCGAATAAGATTGATACACCAAAAGGTCTTGGTCCACCAAATTGAGTATACTTTTGTTTTATATCACATATTTCTTTAACCAATTCTTTTGTTTCCATTGGTTCATCATATGTTAATCTATGTTGTTGTGCCATTACTTGTGCATTTTCAACAAGAACACGACCATCTGAAACAATTCCTGAAGCTCCAGCTGCTATATGATCATCAACTTGGAATATTTTTTCTATACTTTTAGCTACAATGAATTTATCCATAATTCTTTTATCAGCTACTAATACAACTCCATCTTTACATACTATACCTATTGTAGAACTTC
>JAQUND010000097.1:0-2147 GCA_028717785.1 Candidatus Nanoarchaeia archaeon
CATTTTAAAAAATTCAAACTACACAAAAATTGTTAATGAAATACGCAAATAAAATAAAACAATATGTTCAATTGTCTTTAGAAAACAGTATAAACGAATCAGATATTGATGTTTATAATAAACAAGTTATTAATTTAATAAACAAATATGATCCAACATTTTTTAATCGATGTGAGAAAAGTAGACGATGCGATATTAGTTTTGAATTTTTAGGTTTTGTGGATGTTTATTATCATTTATCAAAAATCATTCCAAGAACAAGAATAATAATTGATTTCGGTTGTGCATACGCGACACAAGCTGTATATTTTATTAATCATAAACAATATATTGGTATTGATATTAATGAAACTGTTCAAGTTCAAACACCAAATAGTGTTTATTATAATAAAGGAATTAAACATTTTATTGACGAAACATTTCCTTTATTGTCACTCGAGCAAAAAAACATATTCGCTATTTGTTCGTACGTTCCACCATGGTATAACGACAATGAAGCATTAGTAAGAGCGAATTTTCAACATTTATTTGTTTATTATCCATAATAATTAACGCTAATTGTCTCTGACATTTTTGGTAGTTTTTTGTTTTTGCTCGATATTAATACAAATTATTTTTTCTTCGATTTATTTTAATCAGTCTGAATTATTGTTGAGACCAATTGAAAGTGCGAAAATAGTTACTATAATTAAAATATTATTATAAAAACAAAATTTATAAGCATAAATTAATAATCAGATAGACAACCTCTTAGCACATTGAAAAAAATATAAAGGTTATCTATTTACAATAAATAAGAGTTTGCTTATCATAATTCGAAAGGAACACTATGTATATCATACCTGATCTAATAAACTTAGGTTTAAAAGACGATCAACAATGGCCAACTGAAGCTCATAAAGTAGTTGCTCAAAATCTTCTTCTTTGTAGACCAGAAATAAACGACAGAGATATATTGATTCAATGTGTTCAAATAATCTTAACAGTACCTATTGAAAAAATCGAAACAATTACATTAGAAGAATTAATAAAAGATTATAATTTTCCTGCATTTTAACGTTATTATAAAAAACTTATAATTGTTGGCAAATAAATAACAGATAACGATATAGTATATATAAATTTTTTCTGCCTTTTATAAAGGAAGATAATATGATCGTTATTGAAAAAATCAAACAAGGTGTATGTTGTTTTTGTCAAGCTGACGCAACTGTAAAGATCAATGGTATGTCTTTTTGTGCTTCATGTGGTGACGGTGAGCTTCTCAAAATCGCAAACAAATGTATCAAAAACGTGCAGGATGCAACAGTGACAATGACAGTCATCCCTAAAGGATGTGTTAAGAAAACAAGCATAACTTGTAAGTGTGGCAAACCTGCTGTCGAACATTTTTGTTCTGAGTGCATTGAAAAAGAAATCGAAAAAGGTTAAAATGTTATTGTCAATCAATAAAGTCGCTCATGGCATTGGTATGCAAAATCAATACTTGTATGCTAGAGTTTATGATGGTATTGTGAAAGGCGAATTATCGTCTGGGAATGACTATCACAGCGATGAAGCAAAAGTTGAGATAAACTCCTTATTAGAATGGGTACATACAAGATACCCAGATTACTGGGGAGAGAAACAATATAAAGAATCTGTTAATTTTTTAAACAACTTGTTAAAGGGTAAAAATGGAAAAGAAAGCATTTGAACGTCCTAAACTTGGTGTATTTTATCTTGTCCCAGATCCCAAAACCAATAAATACACGATTTATTCTGAGTATGATGAAGACGAGAATGAAGCTGTACATCTTAATCTTTGGGATTCGATCGTAAGTCTTCTTAAACGAAGATATAGAGACAAAAACGTTGATATTTTTGAAGATAATTATCGAGGATTACCAAGAGGAAGAGTAATGGAGACAGGCGAAAATCAATGGATTGTCGCATGGGGTGAAGATTTTCCTAATGAATACAAATCAGACATTATTTCTGATTTTCACCTTGGTGATGCTCAATCTATTAACAAAGTTCGCTGGGAGTTTCAAAATCATGAAACAATGCAAGCAAATGATAAAAAAGCAGTCGAAAAAGTCCTTGGCATAACAATATCACCAGAAGGATTTAAACAAACAGCCGACTCTGAAAAAATCGTAAAAGAA
>JAQUND010000097.1:2247-5223 GCA_028717785.1 Candidatus Nanoarchaeia archaeon
ATTAAATGAAAGTAAAAATATAGAATGTCAATCGAGAAAAACATTGAAAAAGCAAAATTAATTCCAAAATTCTTTCTTGGTCAACAAGTAACAACAAAAGAAGGAAGAGGAATTATTGTTGAATTGAATATGCCCACAAATGGTCTTTACATTAGTCCTGAACAAGCGCAAGTGACTGTTTGGTATGGTTGCGATAATGACAGTCGAAGATGGGTTCAATTGATTTATTCAATTTTTGAATTAGAAAAAGAAACAGAACCTGTATGGACTTGGACTCCTAAGTTATTAAATTGGACAAAACGCGCACGTGAAATTTTACAAGAAATAAATCAGGGCACAGTACATGATATTGTCAAACAACTTCAATCAAAAAACTTTGTTCCTGACAATAAATATCAAACAGCATATTTTTGTGTACAACAAACCTTATGGGCGATGAAATCAAGAAAAGCAGTGAAAAAAACTGGGGTTAGAGAAAATGCAATATGGGCATTAGAGAACTGAATAAAAACGTCTGGTATTCTGATATCATTTAATAGACATTGTGATAATTAATTTGATAATAAGTGTTAATAAATATAAAGGAATTTTTAGTGAATTATTTAAAATATGAAAATTTCGAACTTTCATCGCAATCAAAAAATATAATCAAAAAGACACTGAATATTAATTCTTTAGATGAAGTTATTGATATGGACTATAATTCATCAAGGCCTTCATTACAACTATTAAATTTACGAAAACGTATAGTAAGACAAATTCATTTATTTCTTGTGCATACACACTATTTTTCAAAAAATGTCTTTACAAAAATATTAAAATATTTTAAAGTTAATTTATACAGAACAAACAAATAACTTTCTGCACTTTATCTATCAAAAAATAAGACTAAAAACTACCCTGACAATCAGGAAAATTGAATGAAACTTGAAAATATAGGTTTTTACACTTTGTCTGATTATCGTGCAAGTCAAACAAGTCGAAAATCTCCATTGTGGAGATGTGAACTTATTCTTACAGACAAATGTAATTTTTCTTGTCAATATTGTCGTGGTCTTCGACACGATATATCTGGTACGCTCTCATTTAACGATGCTATACATGTTCTTGATTTGTGGTGTGCAGATGGTCTAAAGAATGTACGATTCTCTGGTGGCGAGCCTACATTATATAAAGAACTAGAACGTCTTGTATCTTATTGCAAAAAAAATGGTGTTGAGCATATCGCTGTATCAACAAATGGAAGCGCCGACTGGTCAAAATATGAAGAGTTAAATGCAGCTGGAGTTAACGATTTTTCTGTATCATTAGATTCATGTTGCTCTGCTATTGGAGATAAAATGTCTGGTGGTATAACTGGTACATGGAAACGTGTTGTCGAGAACATTGGTAGAATGTCTGAGATTACATATACAACAGTTGGTATTGTTATCAATGAAGACAATCTCAAAACATGTATTGACACAATCATATTTGCTAATTCTCTCGGTGTTTCTGATATACGAGTCATTCCATCATCACAATACAACAAATTGATTTATGTGATTGAATATGTACCTGATTCTATTTTAGAAAAACATCCTATTTTTCGTTATCGTGTAAACAATGTTCGAGCAGGAAGGAATGTTCGTGGGATAAAAGATTCTGACTGTAAAAAATGTTGGCTTGCGCTTGATGACATGGCAATAGCTGGTGGTTATCATTTTCCATGTATCATATACATGCGCGAACAAGGAAATTATATTGGTAAAGTTGGCAAAAACATGAGACAAGAAAGAGAAGATTGGGTACGAAATCATGATAGTTTTTCTGACGTAATATGTCGAAAAAACTGCTTAGATGTTTGTATTGACTATTGCAACAAGGTAGAAGAGTACAATCTTTGCACAAGATCACATAAGGAGATAATATCATGAACAGTTTGTCGTATAACTTTCCTCGTCTTGAGATATTGATTTCGTTAATACGATATCTTCATAATAACCCAGGAGCAAAGATAGAAGACATTTGCAATATACTTCGCATATCATTTGCTACTTTTTATAGATTAAAGAAAGCAGTGTCTACTCTTGGAGCAGAGATTTGTTTTATTAAAAACGGGTATCGAATAATTAATTATGGCATTATAAATAAAAGAAAATTATAAACGTTTATAAAATTTATATGTTTTAGAATATAATAGAGATTATTGATAATAAAAGAACTTAAATATTATTGATTGAAGGTTTTCTCTATATATGGGGATTGAATTTATTTTTAGAATAGATAGTTAGCCTATACGGTTTTCCCTATATATGGGAATTGAATATTCGTCTATTGTCATGGCGCGTGGCCCGAACGAAATGTGGCGCGTCGAATAACAGCGAAAGCCTAAAATGGTTGGGGTTTGCTACAGAGAAATCTTGATCCGAGTTATGATGGTTTATCCCATTACCGGTTCACAATTTCACCTCAACCATTTTCCCTATATACATGGGGATTGAATTATACGCAATTTTATGGATCTTCAGGAAATTAAGAACGATTTACTTGGTGAAGATGTTATGGCTGTAGAAGTGTTTCCCGAGAAAGATGACTTATGCAATGAGTCAAATACATGTCATTTATGGACATGGAAGGGTATTGAGCTTCCCAATCTCATAGATATTGAAGGTTATAGTAAACAAAGAAAATAAATCGTCTGATGATTAATAAAATGCGAGGTTTTTGTGTCTCGTTCATTTATTTTAGATAATATACCAGCATATAATGAGTATGATAGGTCGTACCATTTTTCTGAAGGTATAATTATGCCAGAATTGGAGTATTGGGCTTGGAGACACGATCTCAAGGAAAAATCAGAAAAAATCGTCTCTGAATCTAATTTAGAATATTCTCTTAAATGTATTGAGTCGACAGAAATAATGAACGATATTTTAAGTGGCTATGCTCCCAGCATAGCAATTAAACGAGTAAATGCGAGAAAAAAACAAACAA
>JAQUND010000098.1 GCA_028717785.1 Candidatus Nanoarchaeia archaeon
AGTTAATGGAATCTGAAGAACGTGCTCAGACAGCTGCTACTTATTTGATTATTTCTGAAAAAACTGAAGGTCTTACAAAATCACAGAAAGCTCGCGTTGTGAATATGTTTAAGACTAAGAAGTTTGACGATGTTCAGGGCAATATTGATTCTGTTGTAGATATTATCAAAGAATCAAAAGATATCCCAGTAAAAGTTGATACTAAAGGTACTATTGACGAAGTTATTACTGAAGATAAACTGCCTGAGGAAAAACCGGTTATTAAGGAAGAAAAAGAAGAATTCACGTTTGCATCAAAAGCAAATAGATTTTTAGAGGAATAAAAGACTACATCTATAGGAGGATATTAATATGAGTCTTGCATTAGTTAAGAAATGGGAAGCCGCAGAAGGCAAAATGTCCATTAAAGAAATTAAGGACAAATACGTTAAGGAAAATCTTGCTACTCTTTTAGAGAACCAGGAAAGAAAAGACTTTAACGGTGGAGAAATTTTAGAAGAAAGCTCACAGGGTGCGATGAACTACGGTACGATGGGTGGTTATACTGACGGTGCCGCAGCTTCTGACTCCTGGATCTTCCGTCCTATTGCTCTCGCACTTGTTAGACGTACTTTCCCTGACTTGTTTGCTAATAAAGTAGTAGGCGTACAGGCAATGAGCACTCCAGTGGGTCTTGCCTATGCTATGAGAGTTCTTTACAACGATGGTAATGGTAACGAAGTTGCTTGGGATAAGGTGCCTGAATATGCTGGTTATTCTGGCTCAACAGTTGGTGTTTCCGCTCTTTTAAATGGAACGCATTATAATACATCAGCCGCAGACGGTTATGTTGATACATCCGCTACTGGTGCTGCTACTTCGGCTGCTGAAGGTTGGACGATTGATAATACTTGTGTTGCTGAAGAATCCGCAGTTGATGGTTGTGGTGATTGGCCTCAGCTAAGAATGAGAATCGATCAGCTTGCTATTACTGCTAAGTCCAGAAAGTTAGCAGCTAGCTTCAGTTTGGAAGCTGCTCAGGACGTAAAAGCAATGCACGGTATTGATATTGAAAGAGAAATGGTAAACTTCCTTCAGTACGAAATTACTGCTGAAATGGATAGAGAACTTATTGCTAAGATGAAGACTGCCGCAACGACAACCGCTAATGGCGGAGAGTCAATTACTGCTGTCGATCTTACTGGTTCTGGAACAGGTGTTGATGGTAGATGGTCTGGTGAAAAATATATGAATATTATCGCCGCTATTATCTATCAGGCTAACAAGATTGCTGTTACAACTCGTAGAGGTCCTGGTAACTTTGTTATCGTATCTCCTGCGATTGCTACTGCTCTTCAGGCCGCTGGACACCAGTTCGTAGCGTTTGCTTCAAATAACAAGATTAACGCTACTCAGGTTATGTCTTCAATCGGTAAGCTAAATGGTCAGCTTGATGTTTATAGAGACCAGTATGCGCGTACTGAATATGCAATGGTTGGATATAAGGGTAATGGTATTAGCGACTGTGGTATAATCTTCAGTCCTTATATCATGGGATTAACAAATAGAGCAATCGAGCCAAGTGATTTCACTCCAAGAATTGGGGTAATGAGCCGCTATGCGGTTACTGATACTCTATTAGGTAGTGGACGATATTATCGCGTTGTCCCCTTCTATAACGTAAATAAGTTGATCCCTGGAGCAACGACATCTAATCTACCTTCTGGTTTCTAAGAAGTTAGAATATAGATTGATAGTTGTAAAAATAAAGGTCAGGGAAACGAAAGTTTCCTTGACTTTTTTATTTGTATATGATATATTAAAATAATACTTGTTGTGTTTAAATGTCTTTTTTATTAATATTTTGAAAGTAGAAATGAATTTTGTTTGGTAAAATATAACAAATTTCATATTTATTTAATTTATTATATAATGAATTTGAAATATCTAAAATTATATTCTTAGGTAATAATTTTATTTCGTTAATAAATCTTTGAATTCCCATTTCACAATAAGAAGCTGGTAAAGTAGCTTTTGGATTAATAAAGCCGTGTGGATAATTTTGAATAATATCAATAGATTTTTTGAAGTAATAAAAAAATGATTGGTTGTTTAATTGAATAAAATAAGGTATACGAATAGTATTATAATTAAGCGATTTTGCTATATTATCTTTTAAGGTATCCCGCCTAATAACATCTATATTACAATAATGTGAATCTCCATCAAATTCAACTATAGTGTTGCTATTAATTAAAAAATCCCAACGCATTTTAGTGTTTGGTACATTAACATTACTTTGAATATTAATATATACACTTGTTAATAGTTCTTTTAGTTTATTTTCTGTTAAATAATCTATAATGGTATATTTCATTTATTAAGCCTTTTATTCAATATATATAAATATAATATATATAGTTGAATAAATCAATTTTATCACAGGAGGTATTGATATGAAGGTTATAAATGTTGCAGGATTTGATGTTAAAATTGAAAAGAATGGTAATGTTTATATGGTATTAAATGATGGAAAGTTACATTATTTACCGGATGAATGTTTGTATGACGATAATTTTCAGGGGTTGTTAAGGGTAGTAATTCCGCCTGTAAATGCACAAAAAGTTATAAATAGTAATGAGATAGTATCAAATAAAACAATTGATTTCGCGGAGCCTGTAGTTAAGGAAATAAGAGAAATTGAATTGCAATCATTAGAGGAAAATGAAAAAAAGGTTTTAAAAGGTGTGAAATTAAAGAAAGAAACTAGAATAAAATTACATAGAACTAAAAATACATCATCTAAAAAAGAAGTAATTAAAGAAACTAATACAGTCGAGGAATTAAATAATGGCAATAGTAACTAATATAACTTCATTAACAGATATGAAGAATTATGTACTAAGAAAGTTAGGCTATCCTGTTAATAATATTGAAATTTCAGACGAACAACTTGAAGACGCTATACACGACTCAGTACAAGACATTCAAAGATACTTATATGATGAAGGCTCATATCTAGATTATTTCTTATTTCAAACAACATCAGGCGTTAGTGAATATCCTTTATCTGCTGGTATATACGATTATACTACAAGTGCTAGATTAGAAAACGTGCAACAAGTCTGGGATTTCTCCGTAGCTTTTGGTATGGATGGTATTAATACAATGTTTAGTCCAACACACATACTACTTTATAATCAATATGTGGAACAAGGTAGTTATCCCGGTGGTCCTGCATATGGATCCCCTAACTCGCTAGTATTAACTGATTATCAGTCTTCAATGATGTATTTAGATATGGTTGAAGAAATGTTTGGTAAAGGATATACTGTTAATTATATACCAGCAACAGATACATTAAGAGTGACGCCTACACCAAATCAAGCACTGGTAGGAGTATTGATATTTTATAGAAAAGCATATGCTGTACAATTATATAATAACCCATTACTAAAAAAACTTGCTGTGGCTAGGGCCGGTATACGGTGGTCCAGAAATCTTTCAAAATATGAAGGTGCGTTACCGGATGGATTGACTATTAATGGGAGAGCTATGTTAGAAGATTATAAAGAAGAAGAAAAAGAAGTTATGCAAAGAATGGAAGAAGAAAGCGAGCCACCAGATTTTCAAATTTTATGAAAATTGAAAATAATATGAAATGTGATATATGTGGGTCTGAGATAAAAAATTTTATTTCTTTAGGGTTTGTTTTATAAGAATAATTTAGTGTCTTTAATGATATTTGGAAAGTTGAGAAATGGTGCTTATGAAATGTTGAGATTTTGTAATAAGTTAAATGTTGTTGTGATTGATGAAGCAACTAGATTATTTAAGTATTTTTTTAAAAAATATAATCCTATAGAAATTGTATCATATGCTGATCGTTCTTGGAATATGAATAATCATAACAATTTATATGATAAATTAGGATTTAATTTTATTTCAAAAACTAATCCTAATTATTATTATATTATAAATAAGTATAGAATAAATAGATTTAATTTTTATAAAGATGTATTAGTTAAAGAATGTTATGATGAAAATAAATCAGAACACGAAATAATGTTAGAAAAAAATATTTATCGTATATATGATTCAGGTCAATTAAAATATATTTACAATGGTTTTGTGGAGGAATAATGTCTTATAAACAATATTTAAAGGAAATGTTTGATATGTTTCAGCCAAGTCAAAACAGTGCAGAAGATTATATAGATTATTTAGAAGGCACGTTAATACCGGATTTACGTGAGGCTGGTATGGATGCAACCGCTGATGATTTTGAAACAGTTGTAGAAATGTTAAAAAATCGTGCAAGAGATGTTAAGTTTGAAATTTATTTAAAAGATACGTTAATACCAGGTTTACACGAGTCTGGTAGAGATGCAACAGCCGAAGATTTTGAAGAAGGATTATATTGGTTAGATTATGTTGGACAGATAAAGACATGACTATAGCATTTAGAATAAGGAGATAAATAATGTCATTTATACAGTTTTTAAGAGAACAAGAAGAAGACCAAGAAGATAAAGTAATGGGTGGAATCATAGAGTTTTTCTCAACCCATGAAAAGCCATCTGATAAAGACGTACACGCACTGGCGGAACAACTTGGTATAGACGAACACAAATTTGAAGAAAAAATATACGAACTGATTAGTAGCTTTCTAAATGCAGGTAAATTTAAAGAAAATCCTGTTGAACCAGATCCTAAAGAACTTGAAATGGGAATTAAAGTAGAAATGGAACATACGCGATCTCATGCCTTAAGTAAACGCATAAGTCTTGATCACCTCGCAGAACTGCCGGATTACTATACCAGACTTGCTAAAATGGAAAAAGAAGCAGGAACTAAAGAATAATGCAAACTTTTTATTATCCGAGGACGTGTAAAGGTATAATAGTAGCACTGACTGATATGTTTGATAATATGGTCGTTTATAAGTACGCTACTGATACTACGTCTGCCGGATATGGTACATCTGCTCAAGTTATATCTATACCAATAAATTTTGGCCCGACTGAAAAGGAGTATTTACAAAGAATAGAAGATCATGAGTATATTGCAAGTGGAACAGATTCAACCGGATATAAATCTGTAGAAGCTGTTG
>JAQUND010000099.1 GCA_028717785.1 Candidatus Nanoarchaeia archaeon
GCGAAATAAGGTGTATTTACCCAAATTCCAACATCGTAACTTGGATGAACTTCTTCATCATTCAAAGCCATAAACATCAATTCTTTGCCATCAACAATAGCAAATCTTGATTCTGGTTTTGGAACATGTCTAACTTCAGCTATTTTGCTGATATCTTTTAACATAGCCATGTTATCTTTAGTTACACCAGTTGCAATTTTTATTTTTACATTCTTAGCTTTTAATTTTTCTAATGTAGGTTTTAATGCTTCTATTTTTCTCATAACACCTTTTGAAGTTGTTACGATTGTAACTGATTTTTGAGCATTTTTAATCATAGTTTCTAAATGTGTGTAAATGTTACTTCTTCCTTTAAGAGCTCCAGATAAATCTGTTGCTTCAATAAATTCAATACCTTGTTTGTGTAATGTATCTAATTCCTTAAGAACATCATTTGCTCCTAATTCTTTTAGTTTTTGAACATTGTCTTCAGCTTCTTTTCTGATTAATTTCTTTACTCTTTCTACAACTTCTCTTGGTTCAACTGCAATATATTTTATTGGTTTACCAAGTTTCATCATAGCGAAACCTTTCTTTTCTAATGATTCTAGAATATCATAAGCTCTTGATCTTGGAACATCTCCAATATCACTAAGTTCTCCAGCAGTAGATACTCCTCTTGAAAGTAACGCTGTCCAAATTTTTACTTCATATAAATTGAGTCCAAAGAAACGTCTAAGTTTGCTTAAAAACTCTTCCTTAACTATCATTTAACTAACCTCCCGAATACCACCCTCTTTTTTATCATTACTAGTAGGCGATACATATTATAGTTAAGTAGTAACTTTCTATTTATAAATATTATTATTCTAGAATGACTATTTTTTCTTAAAATTCAAAAGTTCATGTTTATAAAACTTTTTATTTAGTTTTTCTTCCACGCTGATATTTATAAATTTTCTTAATTAAACTAATATCACTTATTTCATCTAAAGGTTTATCATTACATAAAATCTTAATTCATTTCTTTTTTACTATTTAATCTTTAACCAATTACTAATTTCTTTTCTTTTTAAATATGTTATAAATAAAACTAATATTAATAAACTAGTGTTTATTATATTAAATCTTATCATAAACTCACCCGTTATAAGATAAGTTATAATAAAAATAATAAAAAATAAGAAAGAATATATTAATACTAACAATAATTGTTTTCTTAGTCTTTTAGGTATTAAACCTTCTTTTTTCCATTCATCGTCAGATTTGCATTTATTTATAAATTTAATAGTTTCTTTTAATGTTGGACCTATACTACCAGTCATTTTTTACCCCGTTGATGTTTATAGATTTTATTAATTAAATTTAGATCACTTATTTCATCTAAAGGCTTATCAGATCTAAGCATAATTAATCTCGGAAATCTTAAAGAAAAACCAGAACTAGATGTTGTTGATTTTTGAATTTCTTCATATTCAACTTGTACAATTATTTTTGGTTTTACTATAACATCTTTTCCTTTTGTTTCTATAACTAATGGTTTTAATAATTTTGTAAGTTCTTTGAATGTTATTCCTTCAGCTTTTTCTTTTATTCCTGTTCCTACTTTTCCAATTTCTAAATATTTTCCATCAGATTGACAAGCTAGTGTAAATGAAGATAACCAATTACTTCTTTTTCCTTCTCCCCATTGAGCACCAACAATAACTAAATCTAAAGGTTCTAGTGTAGGTTTTAATTTACACATGTAATTAACATATCTTCCAGGCATGTATACTGCATCTAAATTTTTTAACATTATACCTTCATAACCTTCTTTTACAGAATTTTTGAAGAATTTTTCAATTTCTTTTTCATTATCACTTACTAATTTTTTAGCTAAAATAATTTCATATTTCTTTTCACTAATTATTTTTTCTAATAATTCTCTTCTTTCTCTTAATGGTTTTTCTTGAACATTTTTTCCATTATAATATAAAATATCAAATGCATTTATTTCAACAGGGAAATCTTTAGCCATTTTTTCTATATCATATTTTCTTTTAATTCTTTGAGAAATATTCTGGAAAGGTAAATATTTTTTTGTTTTTGGATCATAACCCACTAATTCACTATCAATAATGTAAGTATTACCTTTAATTTGTTTTTTTATTATAGGGATTAATTCTTTAAATTGATTTGTAACATTTTCCATTCTTCTTGTAAATAAATAAATATTTTTTCCATCATTGTGAATTGTACATCTAAATCCATCTAGTTTTACTTCTGCTTGTAATGGCTTTCCAAGATATTCAAAACCTTCTGCAACACTATTTACTAAAATAGCCAACATTACTTTTGTTGGATTTCCTGGTTCTAAATCTACTTTTGTTAAATGTGATAATCCTTTTTTGGCTAGTACTGCAATTTTACCATAATCAACAACTAAATTGAATGCTTTTTCAATTTCATTAACATCAATATCAAATGCTTTTGAAATAGAATCTCTTATTATTCCTGCAGAAACTCCAATTCTTAATTCTTCTAAAATAGTTCTAACAATAAATTTTCCTTCTTCTGGTTTAGCATTAGTAATTAATTCGGACATTAAAGAAATTTTTCTATCTACTGTTCCTTGCCCTTCTAATTCTGCTAATTTACGAATATTTTCATAAACATGTAATGTTGTTAGTTCTTTACTAGCTAAAGTTCTTTGTTTTTTTACTTTAACAAATTCTTCAGTTACTATTCCTAAATCTCCTTGTTTTCTCCATTCTTTTTCAATTTCTGTTATAGAATTTCCTGTTGATCTTGCTATTACTTTTAATACTAGTTGAGAACTCATTCCAATTTTTCTTTCATCAGATTCAGGAAATACTTTACCTTCAATTAAATGAATCATATAAGGTAGTTCATTTTCGGGTATATTTTTTATAAAATCAGAAATAATATCTGTTTTTTCCAACCTCTTTGTTGTTTTTTCTAGAGCTTCGTAAACTTTAACAAGCTTTAAATATTCCATTAGAATATATAAGATAATATAAATTAAAAAGCTTTCCTTTAAAAAATGGACATAGATAAATGCATAAAAGATCGTAGATCTGTAAGAGAATATAAAAATAAGAAAGTTTCTTCAAAAGATGTAAGTAAAATTATAGAATCTGGAACTTATGCTCCTTGTGCAGGAAATATTCAAAATTATAGTTTTATTGTTGTTTCTGATGATAAGAAGAAAGAAGCTATTGCAAGAGCAAGTGATCAAACTTGGATGTTAGATGCTTCAACTTTTGTTGTAGTTTGTAATAATAAAGATAAAATTAAAAAATTCTATGAAGAAGAAGGAGATCATTATGCAATTCAAAATTGTGCAGCTGTAACTCAAAATATGTTGTTAACAGCTTGTTCTCTTGGAATAAGTTCTTGTTGGGTTGGTTCTTATGATGAAATTCAATTAAGAAGAATTTTAAAATTACCAGATAATATTAATGTAGAATCTATAGTTGTTCTTGGTTATTCTGATGATAAACCTAAAACACCTAAAAGATTACCATTAAATAAAATAACTTATTTTGAAAATTTTGGGAATAGTTTAAAATAAGTTTAGAAAAAGAAATTAAAAAATATTCAAAAGGAGTTATAATATGTTAAAAGAATTTATGATGTATAAGCGTTTGGATGATACAATTTATAGAGAAAGGTTGTTACTTACCCGATTTGGAGAGTTATATCATATCGGTAAACTAGCATTTGATTCAGGAGATTATGATATTGCAGAAGAAGTGAGAGAAATATTTGATTGTTATTTAAAAGATTGGAATAAATTTTTTCCTAAAGGTACAAAACCTCTTCCACTTCCATCTCCTCCACTTGTTAGATATTATCCTCCTTTAATTGGTGCTTGGGGAGTGTAGAATTAGAATATTAGATAAATTTATTTTAATTAATATTGGAATATTTAGAAAAATTTTTAAAATAATTTCATCCTAAATAATTTAAATTACAATCCATTCTTTAGTTTTGTATTTCATACCCCAGACATCTAAAAAATCTTCAAAATAACTTGTTTCTTCTAATGGAATTAAAACAGACCCTATACTAATTTTTTCCCCCTTAATTTTTTTTAAGGTTCTTTTTAAAGCCATTCCAAATAATGTTTTTTTAGATTTATTCAGATGTTTTAAATTATAACTATACAATTTTTTCGGTTTTATATTTAATATATTTTTTAAAAAATCATCTTTTTTTATACTATATCCTTCAAGAATAAGATTTATGAAGAATTTATTTGAATAGTATAAATCACCAATTTCTATAAATTCTAAATCAATTTTATCTGTTATTAACTTGTCTTTAATGAGAGAGACTAATTTTGGATCTTTTTCTTTTACAATAAAAGCTACATCAATATCCTTAGGATTAGGCCTCCCTTTAACAAAAGACCCAAAAATTATAATATCTTTTATTACATCATATTTTTTTAAGATATACTTCAAATTCTTTTTCAATTTCGCCAAGTTTAGCGATTTCTTTGATTGCATTTTTAATTTTAGTACAATCCTCCTTATTCATTATATGATTATAAGAATCAGTGTAAACTGTGAAAATATTATCTACTATTTTATGAATTTCTGGGAAAGAAACCTTAAGAGATAGAAAGATTTCTGTATGACTTTTTGGATGTTTTCTTAACTTATTTTCTATTAAATAAGAACATAAAGTTGTTAAAGATTTATAATAATTACTTACAGCAACTCCAAATCTTTCATTAGATTCAGCACTTATCCCTTCTTCAAAAAAATCTTTAAATATTTGTTTATATTCTTCCATTTGACAGTCAAAATTAATATCTATTTTGTGCTTAGAATTTGATAATCAATATACTTATATATAAACCTTTTTATCCTAAATAATTTAATTCTTTATCTTTTTGTAATTCTAAAGTTTTTTTACCTTTTTGCATTATTCCTTTTAATTTTCCTTCAAATTCTTGTGCTTTTTTAAGTAAAGGTTTGTAATCTACATTTAATCCAAGATGTTTATCAATAACTTCAATTGCTTTTGCAGCAGCTTTAC
>JAQUND010000100.1 GCA_028717785.1 Candidatus Nanoarchaeia archaeon
AGTTAATGGAATCTGAAGAACGTGCTCAGACAGCTGCTACTTATTTGATTATTTCTGAAAAAACTGAAGGTCTTACAAAATCACAGAAAGCTCGCGTTGTGAATATGTTTAAGACTAAGAAGTTTGATGATGTTCAAGGTAATATTGATTCGGTTGTAGATATTATCAAAGAATCAAAAGATACTCCAGTAAAAACTAATGATAAAGGTACTATTGACGAAGTTATTACTGAAGATAAACTTCCTGAGGAAAAACCTGTTATTAAGGAAGAAAAAGAAGAATTCACGTTTGCCGCAAAAGCAAATAGATTTTTAGAGGAATAAAGACTACATCTATAGGAGGATATTAATATGAGTCTTGCATTAGTTAAGAAATGGGAAGCCGCAGAAGGCAAAATGTCCATTAAAGAAATTAAGGACAAATATGTTAAAGAAAACCTTGCTACTCTTTTAGAGAACCAAGAGAGAAAAGACTTTAACGGTGGGGAAATTTTAGAAGAAAGCTCACAGGGTGCGATGAACTACGGTACGATGGGTGGTTATACTGACGGTGCCGCAGCTTCTGACTCCTGGATCTTCCGTCCAATTGCTCTTGCACTTGTTAGACGTACTTTCCCAGACTTGTTTGCTAATAAAGTAGTGGGCGTACAAGCTATGAGCACACCAGTCGGTCTTGCTTATGCTATGAGAGTTCTTTATAACGATGGTAACGGTAATGAAGCTGCTTGGGATAAGGTGCCGGAATATGCTGGCTATACTGGATCTCAGGTTGGTGTTTCTGGTATTTTACAGGGAACGCATTATAATACATCCGCAGCTGATGGTATTGTTGATACATCTGCTACTGGTGCCGCTACTTCAGCTGCTGAAGCTTGGACGATTGATAATACTTGCGTTGCTGAAGAATCTGCTGTTACTGGTTGTGGCGATTGGCCTCAGCTAAGAATGAGAATTGACCAGCTTGCTATTACAGCTAAGTCAAGAAAGTTAGCAGCTAGCTTCAGCTTGGAAGCTGCTCAGGATGTAAAAGCCATGCACGGTATTGATATTGAACGTGAAATGGTAAACTTCCTTCAGTACGAAATTACTGCTGAAATGGATAGAGAACTTATTACGAAGATGAAGACTGCCGCAACGACAACTGCTAATGGTGGAGAATCAGTTACTGCTATCGATCTTACTGGTTCTGGAACAGGTGTTGATGGTAGATGGTCTGGTGAAAAATATATGAATATTATCGCCGCTATTATCTATCAAGCTAACAAGATTGCTGTTACAACTCGTAGAGGTCCTGGTAACTTCGTTATCGTATCTCCTGCGATTGCTACTGCTCTTCAGGCTGCTGGACACCAGTTCGTAGCGTTTGCTTCAAATAACAAGATTAACGCTACTCAGGTTATGTCTTCAATCGGTAAGCTAAATGGTCAGCTTGATGTTTACAGAGACCAGTATGCGCGTACTGAATATGCAATGGTTGGATATAAGGGTAATGGTATTAGCGACTGTGGTATAATCTTCAGTCCTTATATCATGGGATTAACAAATAGAGCAATCGAGCCAAGTGACTTCACTCCGAGAATTGGGGTAATGAGCCGCTATGCAGTTACTGATACTCTATTAGGTAGTGGACGATATTATCGCGTTATCCCCTTCTATAACGTAAATAAGTTGATCCCTGGAGCAACGACATCTAATCTACCTTCTGGTTTCTAAGAAGTTAGAATATAGATTGATAGTTGTAAAAATAAAGGTCAGGGAAACGAAAGTTTCCTTGACTTTTTTATTTGTATATGATATATTAAAATAATACTTGTTGTGTTTAAATGTCTTTTTTATTAATATTTTGAAAGTAGAAATGAATTTTGTTTGGTAAAATATAACAAATTTCATATTTATTTAATTTATTATATAATGAATTTGAAATATCTAAAATTATATTCTTAGGTAATAATTTTATTTCGTTAATAAATCTTTGAATTCCCATTTCACAATAAGAAGCTGGTAAAGTAGCTTTTGGATTAATAAAGCCGTGTGGATAATTTTGAATAATATCAATAGATTTTTTGAAGTAATAAAAAAATGATTGGTTGTTTAATTGAATAAAATAAGGTATACGAATAGTATTATAATTAAGCGATTTTGCTATATTATCTTTTAAGGTATCCCGCCTAATAACATCTATATTACAATAATGTGAATCTCCATCAAATTCAACTATAGTGTTGCTATTAATTAAAAAATCCCAACGCATTTTAGTGTTTGGTACATTAACATTACTTTGAATATTAATATATACACTTGTTAATAGTTCTTTTAGTTTATTTTCTGTTAAATAATCTATAATGGTATATTTCATTTATTAAGCCTTTTATTCAATATATATAAATATAATATATATAGTTGAATAAATCAATTTTATCACAGGAGGTATTGATATGAAGGTTATAAATGTTGCAGGATTTGATGTTAAAATTGAAAAGAATGGTAATGTTTATATGGTATTAAATGATGGAAAGTTACATTATTTACCGGATGAATGTTTGTATGACGATAATTTTCAGGGGTTGTTAAGGGTAGTAATTCCGCCTGTAAATGCACAAAAAGTTATAAATAGTAATGAGATAGTATCAAATAAAACAATTGATTTCGCGGAGCCTGTAGTTAAGGAAATAAGAGAAATTGAATTGCAATCATTAGAGGAAAATGAAAAAAAGGTTTTAAAAGGTGTGAAATTAAAGAAAGAAACTAGAATAAAATTACATAGAACTAAACCTACATCACCTAAAAGAAAAAAAGAAGTAATTAAAGAATCTAATACAGTAGAGGAATTAAATAATGGCAATAGTAACTAATATAACTTCATTAACAGATATGAAGAATTATGTACTGAGAAAATTAGGCTATCCTGTTAATAATATTGAAATTTCAGACGAACAACTTGAAGACGCTATACACGACTCAGTACAAGATATTCAAAGATACTTATATGATGAAGGTTCTTACCTAGATTATTTCTTATTTCAAACAACATCAGGCGTTAGTGAATATCCTTTATCTGCTGGTATATACGATTATACTACAAGTGCTAGATTAGAAAACGTGCAACAAGTCTGGGATTTCTCTGTAGCTTTTGGTATGGATGGTATTAATACAATGTTTAGTCCAACACATATACTACTTTATAATCAATATGTGGAACAAGGTAGTTATCCTGGTGGTCCTGCATATGGATCCCCAAACTCACTAGTATTAACTGATTATCAGTCTTCAATGATGTATTTAGATATGGTTGAAGAAATGTTTGGTAAAGGTTATACTATAAACTATATACCAGCAACAGATACATTAAGAGTAACTCCTACACCAAATATGGCGCTAGTAGGAGTACTGATATTTTATAGAAAAGCATATGCAACACAACTTTATAATAATCCATTACTAAAAAAATTAGCTGTTGCTAGGGCTGGTATACGGTGGTCCAGAAATCTTTCAAAATATGAAGGAGCTTTACCAGACGGATTGACTGTTAATGGGAGAGCTATGTTAGAAGATTATAAAGAAGAAGAAAAAGAAGTTTTGCAAAGAATGGAAGAAGAAAGCGAGCCTCCATCATTCATAGTAGCCTAATAAAGGAGAAAATAATATGACTGTATCGAAGTATTTAAGTGAGAGTTTATATATAGAGGAAGATTTATTTATAGAGTCTTTTTTATCTAATTTAGTTGATAAGTTCAAGCCGATTATTCCTAAGACTGCGGATTTGGCGATGAAGTGGTTAGGGAGTTTTTAGTTAGTTCGTCATTAAAGGATATCCAGGAGATTAAGGTTCAGGTAGATAGTTTAAAGAATAAAAAGGTTGATGAGTCTATATTTAGTAAGGGGAAGGTAGGAACGTTTTTGTTTATATTATTAACTTTGTTTCCAAATGCGGTTAAGGCCAGTGAGTTTATTAGTCAGGTTGAAAATATGAAGCAAGAGGTAGTTGATGATAAGAAGGTAAATGATTTAATGAATAAGTATGGAGAATTAGTTAATATAGAGGATATGAAGACGGCTATTCAGCAATTTGGAACAGAACAGCAAACTAGAACATTGGATGATAAAGGAACACTTAAACAAATTCAAAATAAATTTAAGAGTTTGCCAGGGTCGACTACACAAGATAGAAAAAATAGAAGTAGTGAAATGGAAAAAATGATTGGAGGAATTTAATGTCATTTAAAGAATATTTAAAAGAAGTTAATGATGTAAAAATTAGCGGAGTAACTATTAATTGGTTAAAAAATTGGCAGTGGAATAAGCATGTAGAGTTTCCATCAGATGATATAATTGAAGAATTGAAGGTATATGCACCTAAGAAGAATATACTGGAATTATATAGATATATAGATTTTGATGATATTGCAAACGAAAAATCAAAAAAATTAAGATCGTATACTAAAAATAAGGATATGGTTTTAAATTTTATTGAATTTGAAGATCCTATGCGCGGATATATAGAAGTATGGTATGGCGTTCCAGCTGATAAGATATTAATTGATTTATCTTTATTACCAAGTAAGTATTTAAAGATGATAGATCATGCTGAAATGAATGAAGTTATTGTAATTGGATATTAAAATAAGATTTAATAAAAGGAGCTAAATAATGTCATATAAAGAATATTTAAAGGAAAGGTTTGATAAGTTTCAGCCAAGTCAAAACAGTGCAGAAGATTATATAGATTATTTAGAAGGCACGTTAATACCGGATTTACGTGAGTCTGGTAATGATGCAACGGCTGATGATTTTGAAAAAGTTATAGAAATGTTAAAATACGATGAAAGAGATAAAAGGTTTGTATATAAAGGAAGATTTATTTACGCAGAATTTGTAGATTATTTAAAAGATACGTTAATACCGGATTTAC
>JAQUND010000101.1 GCA_028717785.1 Candidatus Nanoarchaeia archaeon
TATCAATTAACTAGAAATGATATAGATGAAGAAAAAGGATTTGTTATACTTGATACAGAAACATTAAATTATGAGTTTATTAACAATACAATATCATTAAAATATATTAAATTAAACTATCCTGATAATTTTTCTAAGGAAACTATTACTGGAAATATTATTGATGTTTATGTTAAATATGATGATAGTTATGACGAAAACGAAATCCAAAAATACGTACATAAAATTGAAGAATATAATCCGGCCACTACTCCTAACTTAGTAATAGAAAATAAAGTAATAGTTGATTCTGTAAACTTAAACATAAATATTGGATCCGTTTCAGAACTAATAAAAGAATACGTAGATTTAATACAAATAGAAAATAAGCAGGAAATATACAATACAATAGTTGACTTGTATAATGAAACTAAAGGTGAAATATTATAGTATGTCTTATATAATTTATAAAACTACTAACTTATTAAATCAAAAAATTTATGTTGGTAAGCATTATACTAGCGATAATGATGGTTACTTAGGATCTGGTAAATTACTTAAATTAGCAATTAAAAAATATGGGAGAGAAAACTTTATTAGAGAAACTTTAGAATTATGTACTTTAAACAATGCAAATGAAAGAGAAATTTTTTGGATTGATAAATTAAATACTATGAATCGTGATGTTGGGTATAATATAACTAAAGGTGGAATGGGTGGAATAAGTGGATTTTTTGGTAAAGATAATCCTAATTATGGTCATCGATGGAACGAAGAGCAAAGAGAAAGAGCTAGACAAGCAAATCTTGGAAAAACTATTAGTATTGAACAACGTAAAAAAGTATCTGATTGGAATAAAATAAACGGTAATCCATTTAAAGGAAAAAGTCATTCTAAAACACAAAAAGAAAAATGGAGTCAAGAAAGAAAAGGAACTAAATTAGGAAAAGAAAATTCATTTTATGGAAAAACTCACTCCAAAGAATCTTTAAAATTAATCGGTCAAAGTAGTAAACTAAGAACTAAATATGTTTACTTTTTTATTAGTCCAGATAATGAAGAATTTAATAATATTCTAAATCTTAAAGACTTTTGTAAACAATATGGATGGATACAAAATAATTTAAAATTTGTAAATAATGAATGGAATAATTATAAAAACTGGAAAATCAAAAGAGTTTATAAGGAAAATTAAAATGAATCAATTACCTACCAGCAATTATGAAATATTTAGGCAACACTTACTTAATCCAAATACTCCTTTTGAAGTTAGTCAACAAGACAGTAAAATTGTTAAGATTCAAAAGAACTTAGTTTTAGCCTACCAGGCTGATTCAACAGGCTGTGGGCACATAAGATGTGTGTTTCCAATGACTTACCTTAATGCTATATTTGGAAAGACAGGAAAGTTTAATCTTTTATTATCACCAGTAATGATATTTCAACACGATATTTTATTAAGAACTAGAACAATATTTTTTCAAAGAACAATGAATCCTGCACAGGTAGCTGGTATTAAAGCGTATAAAGAGGCTCAAAAAAAGTATAATTTTAAAATGGTTTATGAAATTGATGATTTTATATGGAGAGGACCAGAAGAAGGTGAAAGTATACCTGAATATAATTTTGGTAGTTCGGGTATAACAGATGAAGTTCGCAAAGCTTCACTTGAAATAATGAATATGATGGATATTGTATGTGTTAGTACTAAGTTTTTAGGTGATTATATTAAAACTCATGGAGTAGATAAACCAAAAATAGTTGTAATACCTAACGTAGTAACACAATATTTTTGGGGTCCGTTTAGAAAACAACCAATTAAAAATAAAATAGTTAAACCTAAGTTTATTTGGACTGGTTCACCTACTCATTGGAATCAACAAAAGAAAATGAAGGGTGATATGGAATGTGCTTGGTGTGAGTGGATACTTAGAAATGTTAAAGATAATAAAATAGATTTTGTACAAATGGGCGGATTACCTTTCTTTTTTGATGAAATTAAAGATAAAATTAAGTTAATACCATGGATCAACAGCTACCAGTATCCTTTACCGATCAAAGAATCTAAACCTGATTTTTCAATAGGACCTTTAGTACCAAACTTTTTTAATTATTCTAAGAGTGATATAAAATATATAGAGTCTATTGCTTATGGTGCAGCTTTTATTGGTAATATATGGAAAGGAACCAAATATGAAAATTATCCTTCACCATATGACGATTGTGTAGTAAATATTCCATATGATATTACCTACGAAAAACTAGATGATTTAATATGGAGTTTAACTGAACCTGAAAAATATAATGAAGTGATTAAAAAGCAATATGAAATGATTGATACAAATAATAGATGGTTAGAAGCACCAGGATATGTTAAATTGCTAACTGATACTATATTGTAATTGACAACTATAAAAGAAGATGTTATATTCTTTTATTAGTGTTTAAGAAAGGAAAATAAATGAAAGTTATACCAAGAGAGAGTAAGATTTTATCGTTATCTCATAACGATTTAGATGGTGCTGTTGCTCAAATTATATTAGGATCAGTTTATGATAATATAACATTTATTAATACTTCTTTTTATAAAATAGATTCCATATTAGAAACATTAGATTATAGTAAATATGATTATGTATTTTTAACAGATATTCATCCGGATAAACATCAAAATTTATATTTGTCAGATAAGATTATAATGTTGGATCATCATGAATCAGCCTCAGAATATAATGATCCAAGTAAACTACATTTTATTATTTCAGGTATATGTGGAGCATTATTAACGAAAAGATTTGTTGAAAAAATGTATAATATTAAATTAGATCATTTAAATGAAATGGTAAAATTAACGAACGATTATGATATGTGGATTTTAAAAGATCCAAAAAGTAAAGAATTAAATGATATTATGTTCTATAAGTATAGACCTGTTAAATTTAGAGAATTATTTTTTGATGGTAGAACCGAATTTACACAAGAAGAAAAAGATTGGTTGAAAAAAAGAGAGGTTCAATTTGAAAACTTATATAATGGATTAGATGTGTTTGAATTTAAAAAAGTATCAGGATGTGTTACTATAGCTAAAGAATTTATTAATGAAATATGTGAGAAATTAATGAGCGAAGAAGGTTATAAAATAGTAGTTGTTAGAAATCCTTCAAATGGTAGAGTATCTGTTAGAACTAAATATGAGAATTTAGATACTGGTTCAATATTAAAAGAATACGGAATTGGCGGCGGTCATAAAATGTCATCAGGTTTCTTTAGTACTGATATGAATGATTTTAAAGAAAAAATGCAAATGTTAGAAGAACGATTTGAAAAGGAGTTGAGTTTATGATGAATTGTTATTTGTGCGGATATATTCAAGGATCTGTTATCGATCAATGTGTGGCTTGGCGTAAAAAAATTAGAGAAACATATGATAATTGGCCTAGTGGAAGATATCCGATTAATTGGCTCGATCCGCTGAATGGTGAGCGCTTTAATGAAATTTCACCAGATGGTCTTAAAGGTTGTTTTCCGCCAAATGCTATTGTACACAAAGATTATGCGTGTGTTAAAAATTCAGACTTAATAATTTGTAATACTGATACGTTCGGTCAAAATAGACCATTAATAGGAACTATATATGAATTAGCATGGGCGTATGAAAAACATCTTCCTGTTATTATGATTACTAATGATATAGTATTTGAGCAGCATCCATTTATCAGTAATACAGTTAGTTGGTATGTAAAGAGTGTAGAAGAATTATTAGAAAAGAAAATTATTAACGAATTTTATAAATCAATGCACTCAGCACAATACTAAGGAGAAAATTATGCCATATATTAAAGTTGCTGATAGATCTAAGTATGATAATGTTTTATGTAATATGCCAGTATTTGCTAATAAAGGTGAAATGGAATATTGTATATTTGTACTAATGAAACAATATATGCGTCATAGGGAAAATAGATATACTCATTTACACGATTGTACATACGCAGTTCAACACTGTGCGGATGAGTTTAGAAGACGTTATTTAGATATAAGAGAAAATGAAGCTATTATTGAAAACGGTGATGTTTAATGAATTCTGTACATTATAGTTCGATTTCTAACGAGTGGCAAACACCTTTAGAACTTTATAATTCATTAAATTATGAATTCGGTGGATTTAATTTAGATGCAGCTGCTACAAAAGAAAATGCATTATGTAAAAATTATTATACAATTGAAGAAGACTCTTTAAAACATGATTGGTCAAAATATAAATCCATTTATTGTAATCCTCCATATGGTAGATTAATAGGTAAATTTGTTGAAAAAGCATATAATGAAAGTTTAAAAGGATGTATTGTAGTAATGCTTGTACCATCTAGAACTGATACTAAATGGTGGCATAATTATTGTGTTAAAGGGGAAATTAGATTTATTAAAGGTAGATTAAAATTTATTAATAGACAATTACCATCATATAAAGACGATTTATCAATGAAAATCACACCCGCTCCGTTCCCTAGTGCTATTGTTATTTTTGGTAAAAATCCTCAAACTAAATATATTGAAATATAATTATGTACACTAGAATATATTACGACGCATATCATAATAAGCTTTACTGTATTGAAAAAGAAAACGGTAAACGCAATAGAGTAGAATTATCACCCAAATTTGAGTATTATATTTATGATAAGAGTGGTAATTCTACTATAAAAGATATCTATGGTAATCCTGTTATATTACATACCAGCGAATCTAAAAAAGATATGGATATGGTAGCTCATGCAACTAATGCGTGTGAAACAGATATTCCAATGGATGTTAAATTTCTTCAAGATAGATATAAAGGTAAAGATCTAAAAGTCAATATTAATGAATTTCAAATAGCTACACTGGATATTGAAATACAAACTGGTTATACAGGGTTTAACG
>JAQUND010000102.1 GCA_028717785.1 Candidatus Nanoarchaeia archaeon
GTTTTATTTATAGTAACTTCATTTTTTAAATTTAATAAAGATTTAATATTTCCAAACATCATTACATTAATCTCGCTATTATAAACGGCGTTAATTTATTTGTTAATTTTGCAGGATATCCATATTCATCTTCTTTACTATCCGCAAATGTTTCACTAAATGGCCCTAAACTATGACTTTTTATTCCAGCTGCATTATTATCTCTATAATCACAATCATACTGTATCATTAAAGCAGCTATTTGTTTTACTACCTCTGGCCATTGAACTACACTAAAATAAATTGCAGCTCTTTGATTATTAAAAGTTTCATTTACTACTGAATAGCTACTTATTATTGTTAAAGTAGAATCAACTATATTATCTATAGTTTTTATTCCATCATTTCTATAACTTCCATAAATTAAAAAATCATCACCATCTTGGAAACCATAATTTTCCCATTTTTCAGAATCTAATACTATTGTTCCAGCTGTTTTATTAAAAGTTACATTAGCTTGAATACTTAATTCATCCGAATTAAAATAATTATTAGTAATTAAATTAATTCTATCTTGTACTATTTGTATATAATTTCCTGCTATTATAGTTCCAGCTGTTACTGAAATATTAGGAGCATAAACTGAAACTGCTGTAGCTGTTAAAATAGCCATATTTTTAATCCTAAAATAAAGGGGATATATTTCAATCCCCTTTATTATTTTATTCAGTTACCCTAGGATACTGATAAGCCTCTATAGAAGCAGTACCAGTACCTACGAAAGAAAATACAATTGTTTTAGCAGTACAATTGAGGAATCGAGTTCCTTCAAAATCTTGTCCCCCAACAATTACTGATGCAGAACTAGCTATCACGGTTAAAGCTTTATCGCCTTGACCAATACTAGAATAAATAGTCCCATTACCTAAAGTAGGAGTTACACTTCCACCTACAGCAGTAATCCTAACAAATAAAGAATTAAAATCAATAGCTCCCTGTGCTGTAGATGCTTGTATAGTACAAGTCTCACTAGAAGCTACCTCAGTTACACCGACTATAGTTGTCCCTAGTAAACTAGGAGTGATTATAGTTAAAGTTGTGCTACCCATAATAAACCTCCTCTATTAACCAGCAGTTTCGGAAAGATATAAAGTTATTAAAGCATTAGGCCTTACAACTTTTCCACCATATAAATAAAGTCCTTTTATACCCTGATCAAAATAATCTTCCCTTTCTACAGGTTTAACTTTAGAAATCTGTCCAGCATAAGTAATAGCATTTTTTATACCAGCCATAATTCTATATTGGGTCCCATCATTAGAAACATTATTAGAAACATAAATTTTAAATCCTAAAGCTTCCCCAACAAAACCAGGAATTGCATCTTGAGTAGTAACTTTAGGAACAGCAGTAGCAGAAACTCCACCAACCTCAGCAAGTAAAAGTTTTTGGTGTACCCAAGGAGAAATTACAATCCAACGTAAAGCTTCAGGAACATTAGCTTCAGAAAGATAGCGGGAAGCATAAGAAATTGTTTCAATAACATTTCCAGAAGATACTGCAAGAGAAGTAGAAGAGGTTCCTACAGTTCCAGCAGATCCAACTACAGCAGCCTGAGAATATAAAGAAGCAATAAATTGATCTATTTTATCTGCTACAGCATAAGATGCTTCACTCATAGCATCATTCATAATTTTAGGCTTCATCTGTGCAGTATCAATATCATCGACTGCAAAACTAAAAGATTGAGCTTGGTCAATTATTAAAGTTTTTTGTGCAGAAGTTAAAGCCTGCCAACTTAAAGCACCATACTTAGTATAATCCGATACTGTTATAGGACCAATTTCATTAATATGAACAGTATCACCGAATTGACTTATTTCACCTTCATATTCAGTATTTACAATATTCCCAAATACTAGAGCTTTTCTAAGCCTTACAAAAAGTTTAGCACTCCATATTTTAGGATTAAAATTCTCTAAACCCATATTATTTCTCCTATGCGGTTATTTGACTATCTAATTTTCCTGACATTTCTAATTCTATTAATTGATCTTGAGTAAGGGAAGATAAATCAACTTTATCTTTATCATTTTGACTACCACCCTTAGGTTTAAAAGAATTAGCTGCCACGAATTCATCAATTGCTTTTTGTCTTTCTTTTTTTAGAAAGTCTTTTAATCTATTAGCATATAAAGCAAACTCTTCCGATGATTTAAAAGAAATACCCTCTACAAACTCTGGATTAATTCCTTCTTTATATGCAATTTCATTTATTTTAGCAACCTTTTTATCATTTTCATATTTTTCTTCAAGCTCTTTCATTCTTAAAGCTTGTTCTTTTATTTGTCTCTGCTCTGGAGTATCCTCCTTATTCAGTTCCATTAATTTTTCATTTACTCGTCTAGCAATTTCAGCTTCAACAGCTTTTTTATTTTTTTCATCATGAGTTTGAATAGCTTTAGTTGCAAAAGAATCAAGCTTAGGTTGTAAAATAGATAGACCCTCTTTAGTTTCTAAAAACCCTTTTACTACATCTGAATCAACAGGCTTTTCAGGAACTATAGTTTTTAATATCTCTAAAACTTCTGGATCTTCCTTTTTACTTTCTAAAAAAGATTTTACAGTTTCTAAAGATAAAGAATTATTTTCATCATCTTCACCAAAATACTGTAAATCTATCTTATCCCATACATTTTTACTTAGCATTTTTTTTACTCCTTGAACCAGTTAGTTTTTTTAATCCTTCCTGTTTCTTCTTTTCAGAAACTACTTTAGACGGTCTTCCCCGTTTCTTTTTTGTAGTTTCTTTTTCCTTGGAAACTAGAGCTTTCTTTGTAGTTTCAACAGTAGTATTTTTTCTATTCAATGCTTCCTGTCTACGCTCCCTAGCTGCAATTTTCCGTTCTTTTAATTTACCCATGATTTTTTCTTTATCCTCCAAAATTATTAAAATAAAAAAAGACAGTTAAACTAAAATAGATAATTAAATCTATAATAGCTTAACTGCCTTCTGTTTACAGTTTGGCAATCATATCTATATAAATAATATATAATATATAGATAAAAAATAAAAGTACTTTAATTCATTAGTATAATTATTCTATTATTAAATATACCCCCAAAAACCTAAGACCCTACTTTACATATAACTACAGGAAACATAGGAATATTTGGAGTAGAAGTAGTATACCATACCTTAGGATATGGATTTTCAGGTATATATGGAGGTATATTTAATTTATTTTGTTCTTTAAAAAAATTAGATAATTCATTCATTTCATCTAAAGTCAACTCTATTTCTTTTCCTGTACTTAATTTTATATTTACTATCATTTTTTACTCCTTTTTACACATAATATTTAATATTATTAGTATATATTTACCTTATTTCCATCGCTACATATTGTTATATTTTCACTTTTCTTTTTTAATGGAATCTGGTCTTTATCAATAGAACCTTTTTGAACATAAGTTACTTGTCCAGCTGTTATAGTAAATATTAAAGATACTTCACCAAATTGTTTTTTCTCTATTTCATTTTTAGCCCATCCAAGATAATTTTCTATGGTTGTCCCTGTAGTACTTATCATTTATTTATCCTTTTCATAATTTTTAATACATGAATCATTCTTTTACTATCTAAAATAACATCATAACCTTGTTTAATTCTATTTAATTCTTCCTCAGTAAATCCCGCTATTTTTAATTTATTTAACCATATTCTATTATTTTTTTCTAAATTACTTTTTAAAAAATAATCTATAGAACTATTATTTTCTAAATTTATATAATTTAAACTATTATCAAATAAATGAAGTCTAGCAAAACTATGTTTATTTAAAACTATTTTACATTTAACTTCTATTAAAAAATCAAAAGCAGCACTAGAAACATCCCAAGGACAATATATTTCAAATCTTTTATAATCCCTATTAATATAATCAGATAATATTAAACTATCTGAATGACTACCACCAGAAGAAATAAAATATATAATTATATTTTCATTCTTATCTATTTTATCAATATCAGACAATAAAATTTTAATACTTTCTTCATTTATTTCTCCATCAAATTTAATTGCTTTCATTATATTGCCACTTCATCCTTAAACTTTACCTTATGCTCCATTTCACTATATTTATTATCTATTAATTTTTCATAATTAACTAATTGTTTTTCAATACTATCCTTTTGTATTTGTAAATCATTTATTTGTTTATTAATATCATTTAAATCAAATCTTAATTGTTTAATATTATCATTATAAGTTTCTATAGTATCAACTATTTCATTTAAAGCTTTTCCAAAATCTGAATCAGGATCAATAGGCATTTTCATACTCCTTATTTCTTTTTACTCTTTTTTACTTTCTTCGATAATTTCTTACCTTTGGGTGTTTCTTCCTCAAACTTTTTAGCTAATTTAGGATTAGTAGCCCATAAATATTTTCTTTGCACTTTACTTTTTATTGGCATTATTTTTACTCCTTTATAATTATTATAC
>JAQUND010000103.1 GCA_028717785.1 Candidatus Nanoarchaeia archaeon
AAAACCTTTATAAATTAAGACATTGTTTCTAAAACACCCTACTGAAAGCTGCAAAAAGCCGCTAATTCTAGAAAGATTTATAAATCAAACAAAAAGGAAAATTAAGAAATGGGAAGAGCACACAAACCAAAATGCGGAAGTAGACAGTTTCAACCTAGATGTAGAGCTAGACGTCCATTTCCAAGAGTAAGAAGTTGGTTAGGAAAATCTGATTTAAAATTACTTGGTTTCGCTGGCTATAAAGCAGGTATGACTCATGTTATGGCTGTCGATGCAACTCCAAATTCTCCAACAAAAAATATGACCATTTCTATTCCAGCAACAATAATCGAGTGCCCTCCAATCAAAGTTTTCTCAATAAGATTTTATAAAAAAACAGCATATGGTTCTTCTTTAATTACTGAACATTTAGATTCAAAATTAGATAAAGAATTAGAAAGAACATTAAGATTACCAAAGAAATTTAATAATAAAAAAGTAGATAGTTATGATTATTTAACATTATTAGTTCATACTCAACCAAAATTAACTGGTATTGGAAAGAAAAGACCAGAAATGTTTGAAATTGCTGTTGGTGGAAATGACCAAGCTAAAATTTTAGAATATGCAAATTCATTATTAGGAAAAGAAATAAAATTAAGTGATGTTTTCAAAGAAAGTTCATACGTTGATATTCATGGAGTTACAAAGGGAAAAGGATTCCAAGGTCCAGTAAAAAGATATGGTATTTCTTTAAAATCACATAAATCAGAAAAGAAACGTAGAGCACCAGCAAACCTTGGAGCATGGACACCTAAAAAAGTTAATCCAACAGTTCCACAACATGGTCAATTAGGATTTTTCTCAAGAGTAGAATATAATAAATTAATACTATCAATAAATCCTGATTTTGTAAAAAAACAAAATTTAAGTCATTATGGTGATGTTAAAAATGATTTCTTATTAATTAAAGGTTCTATTCCAGGAGCAAATAGAAGATTAGTAAGAATAGTAGATGGAATTAGAGTAAATAAAAAACCAAAACAATTACAATTTATCAAATGAAAGCAGAAGTATTAGATATAAACGGAAAAAAAATAAAAAGTATGGATTTACCTATTCAGTTCTCTGAAGAGTATAGACCAGATTTAATTAAACGTGCAGTTTTGGCTTTATTTTCACATGGAAGACAAAAATATGGAGCTTTTGCAAGAGCAGGAAAACAACAATCAGTAAAATTATCAAGAAGAAGACATGATTATAAAGGAGCTTATGGAATTGGTATTTCAAGAGCACCTAGAAAAACAATGTGGCGTAGAGGTACTCAATTTGGTTGGGCTGGTTCATTCGCACCTTATTCAGTTGGTGGTAGAAGAGCACATCCTCCAAAGCCAGAAAAGAATTGGGATCAAAAAATTAATGTTCAAGAAAGAAGAAAAGCAATAAGAAGTGCAATAGCAGCAACAGGATTAAAAGAATTACATCCTAGTTATGAAGTTCCTTTTATTATAGAAAATAAATTTGAAAGTTTAAATAAAACAAAAGATGTTGAAACTACTTTTAAAAATTTAAATTTATATCAAGAAATTGAAAGGTGTAAAGAGAAGAAAGTTAGATCTGGAGTAGGAAAATTAAGAGGAAGAAAATATAAAAGAAAAATGGGTCCATTAATTGTTGTTTCAAAAGATTGTAATTTAATAAATTCAGCAGAAAATATTGCAGGAATTAATGTTGTTAAAGTTGAAAATTTAAATGCTTCAATATTAACTAAAGGTGTAGAATTTGGAAGATTAGTATTATACACTGAAGGTGCAATTGAAAAATTAAAAGATGAAAATTTATTTACAAATGATGTTAAACGTCCTCAAGTTGAAATTAAAAAACCTGAAGTAAAAGAAGTAAAAAAAGTTGTTAAAAAAGAAATTAAAAAAGAAAAAACTTCTGAAGCTAAAAAAGAAGTTAAGAAAAAAGTAGAAAAGAAGGTTAGTAAAAAATGAATTCAACTATTAAATTTCCATTAACAACAGAAAAAGCAGTTAAACTAATGGAATCTGAAAATAAATTATTATTTGCAGTTGCTTTAAAATCAACTAAAAAACAAATTAAAACTGATGTTGAAAAATTATTCAAAGTAAAAGTTATAGGAGTAAATACGTTAATTACATCCGATGGACAAAAACGTGCTTATGTAAAATTAGCACCAGAATCTCCAGCAATGGATGTAGTAACACAATTAGGATTAATGTAAAATGGGACATAATTTAATTCAGCAAAGACGTGGAAAAGGAACTATTAGATTTAGATCTCCTAGTTTTAGATTTGTTGGAAGAGTAAAATATAGAAAATATGATGAGCAAGAAAAGAACGGAGTTATTAACGGAAAAATTATTGATTTAGTTAATTGTCCAGGACATTCAGCTCCTTTAATGAAAGTAAAATATGATAATGGAGAAGAAGTTTTAATGATTGCTCCAGAAAATGTTATAGTTAATCAACCTTTATTTACAGGAGCAAGTGCAGAAAATAAAGTAGGTAATGTATTACCTTTAAAAAATATTTCCAAAGATTCAAATATATATTGTTTAGAAATAAAACCAGGCGATGGTGGAAAATTAGTTAGAACTCCTGGTGGTTATGCAAGAATTGTTTCATCTTCAATTGATTCAGTAAGTGTTAGATTACCTTCAGGAAAAATAAAAGAATTTTCTCCTCAATGTAGAGCAACAATTGGTATTATTGCAGGATCAGGAAAACAAGATAAACCATTTGTAAAAGCAGGTAATAGATTTTATGCTAAAAAAGCAAAAGGTAAAATGTATCCAAGAGTATCCCCAGTTAAAATGAATCCAATTGATCATCCATTTGGTTGTGGAAGAGCTAAAAATATGGGAAGATCAGCTATTCCTAGAAGAGGAGCTCCACCAGGTGCAAGAGTTGGTTTAATAAGTGCAAGAAGAACAGGAAGGAAGAGATAAATGGCAAAAGAATTTTTATATAAGGGAAAAAATGTAGAAGAATTAAAGAAAATGTCTTTGGTTGAATTGTCAAAGATACTTCCAGCAAAAGAAAGAAGAAAATTAAAAAGAGGATTAACAGAATCTGAAAAAAAATTCCTATTAAAAGTAAAAAAATCTGATAAAAAGCCAGCAAAAACTCATTGCAGAGATATGATGGTCTTACCTGAAATGTTCGGAAAATTAATTCAAGTTTATAATGGAAAAACATTTGTTCCTTTACAAATAACCGAAGATATGATTGGTCATTGTTTAGGAGAATTCGTATTAACAAGACAAAAAGTTAAGCACTCTGCTCCAGGTATTGGTGCAACTAAATCAAGTGCTTCAGCTTCAGTGAAATAAACATGGAAACAACAGCAAAAATAAACGGACTAGGAATGAGAATTTCAACTAAATATTGCGTTGAAATTTGTGATTATCTTAGAAATAAATCTGTTAAACAAGCAAAATACATACTTGAAAATGTTTTAAATAAAAAAATGGCTATTCCATTTAAAAGATATAATAGAGATGTTGGTCATAAACCAGGAATAGCTTCAGGTTCATATCCAGTAAATGCAACAATTGCAGTATTAAAATTAATAAAAGGTGTTGAAGCAAATGCAGAAAATAGAGGATTAAATAAAAATGATCTTTATATTTCAAAAATTATCGCAAATAAAGGAAGCGGTCAATGGCATGCAGGTAGAAAAAGAAGAAGAAAAATGAAAAATACTAATATTATGATTGAAGTTGCTGAAAAACCAAAAGAAATAAAAAAAGTTGAGAAGGTTGAGAAAAAATGATTGAAAGAACAATAATTGCACAAAAAATGAAAGAGAAACAAATTGAAGAATATATTTTCTCTTATTTAAATAAAGCTAGTTATTCACATACAGAATTACAAAGAACCCCATTAGGAGAAAAAATAATTATTTATACTTCAAGACCAGGAATGGTTGTTGGAAGACGTGGTTCTAATATTCAAGATTTAACTTTATTATTAAAAAAGAAATTTAATATGGAAAATCCACAAATTGAAGTTGCAGAAATTGGAAATCCAAGTTTAAATGCAAATTCAGTTGCTAAAAGAATTGTTTCATCTTTTGAAAAATTCGGACCTAAGAGATTTAAATCAATTGGTTACAAAGTTTTAGAAGATATAATTAATGCTGGTGCACTAGGAGCAGAAATTGTAATTTC
>JAQUND010000104.1 GCA_028717785.1 Candidatus Nanoarchaeia archaeon
TATACGCAACGGCTGTCGCTGGTTTACATGCGTTCAAGGAAAATGCAACAGATGGAAATTTTGCATTTGGGCTGAAACTGTGGACACTTCCAAATGGCGGAAATCCAACAACTGCCATCACCATCTCTACCGCGCAGGCCGTCACCTGTGCCAGCACGTTGAGTGCCACTGACCTCTATAACTCGGTGGCATGGACAGATTACTTTGCGTCGTCTACCATTACGGGATGGGCTGCATCGCCAACCGGAACCATCTATTATAAGCGCATTGGTAAAACGGTGGTTGTTTCATTTTATATCACAGGAACATCCAATGCCGCAACTGCAAAATTCACCCTACCCGTAGCGGCGCATGCATCATACCCGACGTACTATACATGGGCAATTCGGGCGGTAAACAATGGCACGGCGCAGGCAACACCCGGAATGGCGCGACTGTCGCCCGCAGGAAGCACTACGCTTGTGGAGTGTGTTTTGGCATGGAATGGCAACCCAGCAACGGGGGATTTTACAACCAGCGGAATAAAGCAGATTATGGGAACATTGATATATGAGGCAGCATCATAAGGAGTACACTACGCCATGCTGGTCGCCCCGTTAATAGCAGAAGTCAAGAAATTGCGTGACAGAGTTGAAGAGTTGGAAAAGAAATAAATAATCATTAATATGTAAAAACTATATATAATAAAGATAAAGATAAAGACAATCACATTGAACAAGGAGAATTTGAAAATGGAAACAATTAAATTAACAAACGACAAAGTTATGGAAGTTGCAACAGTATTAGATGCTTTAAATGTTTTAAATTTTGATGAAAAGATGTATAGTGATGAAAAAACTTCAAGAACTTATTGGCAGAAATTTGTATATGCTATTTCAAGAAATACAGATTCGTTCGGTATTGTAATAAAAGCAATTAAAAAAGTATTAGACCCTTCAAAAGAATACATAGAATATGATAAGAAAAGATTTGAATTAGCCCAAAAATATGCTGATTTAGATAAAGATGGCAAACCAGTTATTAATGGTAATTCATATATTGTAAGACAAAATAGAGATAAATTTGATAGAGAAATTGATGTGTTATTAAAAGAATATAAAACACCAATTGATAATCAAAATAAGTTAAAAGATAATATGCCACAATTTTTAGAAACAGAAGAAGAAATAAGTTGTTATAAGATTAAGTCTGAATGGGTTCCATTAACTTTAAACGCCCAACAATTAAGAGCATTGTTACCGTTAATAGATGGAGAAATTAATCAATAAAAAGGAAAATTGAATATGGCAATTGAAACATTTGATTTAAGTGCCACAAAAATCAACGTATCATACTGTATAGACGAAGAAACAAAAGAAAGACAACTTTATCTTAATGGTCTTCGAGATATACCAAGATTAAAAGAAATCCAAGAAATAACAAGCGCTTCATGCGCAATTGTTGCTTTTGGCCCTTCTTTAAATGATACTTGGAATGAAATCTATAAGTTTAAAAATATTATAACTGGTTCTGGTTCACATAAGTTTTTACTTGATAAAGGAGTTAATCCGGATAGCTTTGATAACTGGTGGCATATGGAATGTGACCCCAGAGATCATAAAATAAAACTTTTAGGTAAGCCGCATCCAAAAATACAATATCTTATAGCTGATACATGTCACCCAAAGTTGTTTGATGTACTTAAAGATTATAATGTAAAGATGTGGCATATATACGATTCAAAATTAATGCAAACAATGCCAGATTATTATAAAAGAGGAGAAGTTTGTGTAACAGGTGGGAGCAATGTTGGTATAAGACAATTAACAATGGCAAGAGTTTTAGGATTTATAAATATACATGTGTTAGGATTAGATTTTAGTTTTCCAGAACCAGAAGAAGGAAAATTACCACAACAACACGCGGCGTTTCATCCAAAGTGTAATGCTAATATTGCTAAAATTGTTATTGAAGATAAAACATATTTTACAACACAAGTTATGATTCATTATGCAAGAGAGTTTTGGCACGAAGTACAATTGTTACCGGATATAAAAGTAGTTTTACATGGTAACGGAATGTTACAACATTGGGCATTAACTAAAGCTCAAGAACCAAAACAGAGGGTAACTATGAAATCTGTTGCTTTAGTTATACCAGAAGTTATAAGTAATGATTATGTTGAATTGAATAGACAATTACATGAAAGTTCTCATGAGTATGGTACTTATAGTTTTAGACATGCTAAAACAGTTATTAAACTTAAAGAAAGTTTAAATACATCTTCAGTACTTGATTATGGTTGTGGTAAAGGAACATTAGGTCAAAAGCTTCCGTTTCCAATATGGGAATATGATCCTGCTATTCCGGGTAAAGATAAAGCTCCAAGACAGGCAGATTTAGTTACATGTTTTGATGTATTGGAGCATATTGAACCTGAATACTTAGATAATGTTTTAAAAGATTTGGCTAGATGTGTTTTGAAAATTGGTTATTTTTCTATCAATACATCTCCATCATCTAAAACTTTAGCAGATGGAAGAAATGCTCATTTAATTCAAAAAGATGAAGCTTGGTGGAAAGAAAAGCTATCTGAATATTTTTTACTTGTTAATAATTCTATAATTAGAAAAGGTCCTGAATTACTAGTTATAGTTGCACCTAAATAGGAGGATTGAATAATATGTTTAAGATTACTGAAAGAATTGATAAGGTTACGAATGTTGGTTCAGATCGATTAAAGGAAGTTCTTCCTGCACCTAAATCAGTTAAAATAGAATTGACTAGTAGGTGTAATTATCGTTGTGCTTTTTGTTCACATCAGACTAAAAAAAGTACATCAGATATGGATTTGAATTTGTTTAAACGTATTACTAAAGAAATGCAAGAAGCTGGTGTAACTGAAATAGGTTTATTTTATTTGGGTGAATCATTTACTAATCCAACATTATTAGTTAATGCTATTAAATATCTTAAACAGGATTTGAATTTTCCTTATACTTTTTTAACATCTAATGCTTCTTTAGCCAATCCAGAACAAGTTGAAGCATGTATGGCGGCTGGATTAGATAGTTTAAAATGGTCTTGTAATACAGCTAATCCAGAACAGTTTAAAAAGGTAGTACAAGTTTCAGAAAAAATGTTTCATAAGTCACTGAATAATATTAAATCTGCGTATGAGATTAGAAAAGCAAAAGGATATAAAACCGGATTATTTGCATCATCTATTCGTTATGATGATGAACAACATGAAACTATGATGCAAATGTTAAATGAAAAAGTTATTCCTTATGTTGATGAACACTATTGGTTACCTTTATATACGATGGGTAGTTTATCAACAGTTCGTAGAGAAGCAGATTTAGGTTATAGACCAACTGCTGGTAATCAAGGTAGACAGGATGCTTTAGTTAATCCTCTTCCTTGTTGGACAGTATTTACCGCAAGTCATGTTATTGCTAATGGTAAAGTATCAGCTTGTTGTTTTGATGCTAATGAAAATTGGATTATGGGCGATTTAACTAAACAATCATTTATGGATGTTTGGAACTCAGAAGAATATCAAAAGCTTAGAAAAGCTCATATTGCTAAAAATATTAAAGGAACGGTTTGTGAAAATTGCGTGGCTTATAAATAAAAGTAGTAACTATAAATAAATGTATAGACTTATATTTATAAGGAATATAATGAATGATCAGGGAACTTTCTGACAATTGGGCGTATGATATAGCTAAAAATCCTATTTCTAATGGTGAAATTAAAGATGTTGAAGTTATTAACCAATCCATAGAAATGATTTTAGGTATTGCTCCAGGAGAAAGACTATTTAATACTTCATTTGGATTAGGTCTACAAAATCGTATTTTTAATATAGCTTCTCCAGAAGAAGGTGAATCTATTTTAGACCAAATATCTGAAGCTATTAAAACTTGGGAAGATAGAATTACGTTGGTGGAAAGTCAAATGCAAATTAAAATAGAACCTGATAATAATATGATAGTACTTATAATTCCTTATATTATTAAACGCAATAAAATAAAAAGCGTCTTTCAAAAGAAAATCTACGGATAATGAGGTTATA
>JAQUND010000105.1 GCA_028717785.1 Candidatus Nanoarchaeia archaeon
CTATCTTACTATTAGACATATCTAAAAATTCGTGAATTTTCATATGATTAATAGCAGCAAATTGTATTTTGGTACGAGTTTCATTATCAAACTTAAGTCTATCTGCTATTTGATCTATTAGTTTATCGGCTTCTTGTGCGTGTCTTAAATAATGAATGAAGCCTTGATCATCTACAGATTGAGTATTTATTTTGCCTACATCGTGCATTAAAACGGATAAGTTAATTATAGGGTCTTTTAATTCCTGAGACTTAAGTGCTTCTATTGTGTGTTGAAAGACGTTACCTTCGGGATGAAATTCTTTGTTATGTTCTAATTCATGCATTTTAAATATTTCAGGTAATATATATTGTAACAAACCTACTTTATCCATTGTTATAATAGCTTCAGCAAATGCAGGTCCACTTTGTTCGGCCATCTTCATTAATTCTTTTGTAATACGTTCTGGAGCTACCTTAGTTATTTCTGGTGCATTTTGTTTCATTGCTTCAATAGTTTCAGGACTAATAGTAAATCCTAATCTAGAAGAAAATCGAACGGCTCTTAGGCTCCTTATCTGGTCCTCTTTAAATCTAAGATTTGGATCTCCAACAGTAGATATTACTTTATTTTTTATATCTTTTAATCCACCACTAATGTCAATTATATTTCCATTAACATCAGCTAATAATTGATTGATTTTATAGTCTCGTCTAGATATATCTTTTTTTAACGATCTAGTTAAATTCACAGAATTAGCACCGTTTCCTTTTGTTAAGTCTGTATACAAATCGGTACGAAATGTACTAACTTCAAAATTATAACCTTTATACGGAACTACAGATATACCCATTTCTCTACTTTTACCAACACTTATAGTTCTCCCAAAAACTTTTTCAATATCTGATGGATAAGCATTTGTTGTTAAATCAATATCTGACGGATTATTACCCATAATAATATCTCTAATAGCGCCACCAACTATATATGATTTATAACCTGCTTCGTTTAACTTCTTCATAATTTCTAGAGCGTATTTCAACTCACAATTATTATTAAAATAATGTTCCCAATTAATTGATTTATTAAAATAGTATTTTTTTAAATTCATAATATTTCATTTTTCATACTTTGATAAAAATCATCTATCTCAACTAATTTAATTAATTTTTTTGGATTCATTGAACATTTTTCATGTTTTTTATTATTATCAAATCTTGTTATAATTTCTAAATTATAAATAGATCCAATGATTATTGGATCTATTTTATTTAAAAAACCATAACTTTGAGAAACTTTATGATCTAAATCATAATACTGTTTTCTTCCTCTTTTTTCAATATTTTTCAGTCCGAAATGAGTTATAGATATATTCGTATAATGTGATACCATTTTTTTATATTGTTGATATTCTTCATATAAATCCAAAGGAATTATACAATGAGATTTAGATATATTTTTGTTTTTAACCATCCATCTTTTTAATCCTTCTTCTTTTCCATATTTTTTAACATATCCTTCATATGTTTTTGAAGTATATCTCCAATAATTATATCTTTCTTCTCCATATTTTTCTATAAAATTCTCTTTAATAAATATTAATCCTTTTTTGCGGTTATTTTCTTCAAAAAATTTTTTTCCTTCTTCTCCATATTTTTCTATACAATAATCTAAAGTTTTAGCATAACGCATATTTTCAGATCTTTGATTATATTTTATTAATCCTTCTTCTTTTCCATACTTTTCAATATATCCTTCTAATGTATGTGACTTTTTTAATTTATTAGATAATTCTTCTGTCATTCTGCTTGTTAAAGTATCTTTTTGTTTTCTTGTTTTTTGAGAAATTCTATTATTAGGATATAATTTTTCATATTCTTTTATAGTTAAATTATGCAATTTTAAATGATCTTTATTTATTTCTCTAAAAAATTTTCCGCATATTGGACAAATAACATAATCAATATCTAATATTAAATTTTCAACATCACATTTTCTTAATTTATACCATTTTTTTCTATTTTTTGGATCGCCACCAGAATTAATTATTCTTTTTTCTCTACTTTTCTTTGATAATCTATCTACTGAATATTTTTTATCAAACTCTTTTTCTGTTATATTATGCGTAGATAAATGCGCATTATTTAAAATTTTAAATTTTTTATTACAAATAGGACAAATAACATATTCTTCTGAGTCTAAAGTCATATAATTTCTCATTTAATAATATCTTATTTCAATCACTTATCTCAATTAAAGGATATTCTTTATGAACTGCGCGTTTTACAGCATTCTTTAAACTTTCTAAAGTTCCATTATACCATTTAGGTTTACTTGTATATTGGGCTACTCTAGCTAATGCGTTTCTGGCTTGATTAGCATTACCTAAAGGAAAGTGATCTTTATTATCATTTACTTTAGAATGAGTTGAATCAAATACAGGATTAGGTCTAGTTCTTACTTTAGCTTTAGAGCTTCCTTTTTTTGTTTCATTCATTGTTAATCTTAGATAATCTTTAAATGATATACTTTGTAGATCTAATTTAGGATGGTCTTGTTTACCATATTCGACCTTTTCAACTTTATCTATTAAATCTTTTAATTGTTTTTCTATTTCTTTAGATAAAAATGTTTTATAAGGACCAGAATTAATTATATCATTTAAATCATCCATAAAGCTAATAAAAGTTTCATGATCGGTATTATATTTTCTAGTTAGCCATTGTTCTATAGTATTTAATTCTTCAGTACTTAATCCTTCTTTATCTTCAAAATTTATATCTAAGCTATCAATCATTTTATCTAATTCCATATCTGATAAATATTTCCATTGAAAATCGTGAATTTTATCTGGATCAAAAGAATCTATAGAATAATTGTCTCGTTCATGACGTAAGTCATATTCTAGGTCTTGTAATTCGCCTATATAAGGTATTAATAGTAATTTATTTTCTTTAGCTGAAGAATCAATACCGTATTTAGATTGTAGTATATCCATTACTGCTTCAAAATAATAATCCCATTCTCGTGTTATATCTTCGATAGCGCTTTCCATATTCTCTACATTAGCATCACCATCTTCATACATTTCTTCATAACCAGAAAACGCAGTTTTAATCATATCAATAGCGTCTCGTTCTTCTTCGTCTGTTATATCTTCTATATCCAATCCGTTTAATATATTTCGTGCTATACCATCTCTTTGTTCTTCAGTTAATTTTCCTTGATTAGGGAATTCTTTTTCTTCTAGCCATTCCATAAAATCACGATACTCAGAAAAAATATGAAATGGATCTATAGATTTATTTGCACTATCTCTATATTCATATTTTTTATTTTCATCTTCAACATATAATTGATATTTTTTATTATCGTGTTTATCCTTAACAATATATAACGTACCATCTCTATCATATGAATCAAACATACATGATTTGTCGTCTTGTCTAGCAGTACACCAATCAGATCCTGCACCAAAGTATTGAGATGCAAACATTGTTTTAGGTATTATTACAATTACATCATCGTCTTGATAAGCCATTTCAGCTTCTTTTTCAGCTTGTTTTTTTCTTTCTTTTTCTTTATCTGTTTGTGATACTAGAGCTCCTTTTTGAATTAAAGTATCAATAGCACCAACTACATCTTCATATTTTAGTTTATTAATATCACGTTGATTAATTTCTAGTTTGCTTTTAAACTTTTCATATTTAGATAGTAAGTCTTTCATTTCTTCTGGTTTTTTATCAAACAATTTATTTTTAATAATCCAATCAACATATTTACCAACTTTTTCTTGACCTTTAGAAGTAGGATCCAATTCAACTGCTAAATTAAACTGATTACGATCCAATTTATTTTTATATTGAAGATCGTATTTTTGATCAGCAGTTACTTCATTTAGTTCATAAAAATCTAAAAAAGACATAATTAATTCTCCATAAAATCTTATTTTTGTTCCTCTATATTAACCACTTTAATATTCTTAGCATCAAATACAACCCAATTTTCATC
>JAQUND010000106.1 GCA_028717785.1 Candidatus Nanoarchaeia archaeon
GATCATAAGACAAGCCTGTAGAATCTGCTATGTTTATTGCTAGTCGCGAATAATTATCTTTTTGATTGAATAATTGTGCAGGTTCTACATAGTGCTCCTGCAAAAATTCCCACATTTTAAGCAAGAGAACTTTGTTTTTTGCAATGCAAGAAATGCTATATCCCATTGTTACACCTCGACATAAACCGAATGCGTGAATTCTGGTGCCCTGACATCAGGCACGTCTTTAATTGTCATACCCAGTCTGACAGCAATTACGACTTCACCATCCTTATCAGACCATGAAAGGATTCCTTTTTTATATTCAAGGTCGTCTATAGGACCAGAACATTTGGAACGAAATTTTCCATTTTTTTTGCATTCTACAACAAGTTTCTCTTTTCTTCTGCTTATGACTTCAGCAGCAATCAGATACTCTCTTTTTGTTTTTGAAACTGTTTTGACTCTTTTTGCTTTCTTGATAGGTTCGCATTTTGCAATGAAGTAATTCTTGTGGTTGAAAATTTTATCCATGACATCTTCTGCTTCGTTAAGTGTCATGGGGTCATTGCCTACAAAATGCAATTTTCCTCGATATTCCCACATGATTGCATAGAAAGGTTTCATATTCCCTCCAATCATTTGTTGCTTGCCTTTATTAAGGCTGCAATTTCATCATATACTTTTTCGTTTCTTGCAAAAAGATCTTCAAGATTACCGGGCTCATCAACTGTATTGAGCCAAGTTTTAAGATCAGAACAACCACCAACCCGGAGATGAGACGGATTCAAGGGAAGTAACTGACGAATCAAAGGCTTGCTGTGAGAAATAACAACTACACCTTTTGTCAGAGCCGGAATGTTTTCGACAAATTCTCTTATTTTGACACCAACAGCACCAGAGTATTTCTCACTGAGCCCAATATCAGGTTCATCCCAGATTATGTAGTGCTCGTGTTCTCTTTTCTGGCAGTTCTTAATGCCATTAACTACGGTTAAAGCAGTCAGATAGCCAGTAGAATTGTATGATTCGTCACCATAAATCATGGCTGCAGGTATGCCCGAAGAGCTACGACCTTGTTGAGAAAGGTGTATTACTTCGAGCTTCATTTGTTTTAAAATAGTGTAGTAAAGCCTACGGATAAAAGACTTTCCAGTAGCATTTTCGCCGGTGACTACAACAATATCTTTGTGCCCAGGGTCAAAGTGTGTGTTTAAAGGACCATTGAGACAAGCGAGCTCACACATGTCCGTAGTTAGAGCCACCATGTTCTTGGTTGAGTATTTCATACGGTTTATATCGTATTAAATAGACTACTCAACCAATATATATTGTTTTTTAAATAGTTTCGCTAGAAGCCTGAAGAAAATGTTTTCTTTATAGAATTTACAGTCAAGATTTTTATTGAGTTCAAATGGGTCGTCTACGACAAAATCAGGTTTGACAATATTGGTGTTTCAGTAACATTTTGAGAAGATTCAATTTGTGCTATACATAAGTCATTATGACAGTTTATTTTCTTATCTTTATTATTTCTAAAAACAATAGAATTATAAAAACGCAAATCCATTTCTCTTTTTAAGAAAATACAATGTCCGCAATATCTTTTCATTTTGCTATAATTTTCTCATATTCTTCGTCAGACAAACTTGTCCAAAGTAATTCGCCTGTTTCTTCGTCTACTAAGTTCCAGTGACTAAATTCGCCATTACCAGTAAATTCTTCATGTAATTTGGGTTTCATTTTTTATCTCCTTTATTTACAGCACATTTTTTACACCACATAGCCACTATGCATAATTCTCCATCAAGATCAGAATGTTCTTTCATTGTTTTGCCTGATGTGTATAACGAAACAAACTTGCCACATTGTTCACAGTTCATTGTAGATTTATTCTTCATAGAGGAATTTATATCTTTTCTAAGGAACTGTTATTATAATTAGTTCACAAGGAGAAAAACAAAACATGATTAAACATATTTATACGAAGTCTAGACGTGAAGTCGAGCATGCAATCATTACCGGTACAAGGTTATCAAAACAAACTTGGGCTTTAATATCTATTTGGAGTGGAGAAGAGCTTGTAACTCCTTTTAAGAATAGAGAAACGCTTGCAAGAATTGGATGTCCTGAAGCTTTGAGCGTTCGGTTTTCAGATGTCACAAAAGATGAATTTGAGAAGCGAGACCTTGCAAAAAATGGGTGTGTACTTTTTACAGAAGAAGCGGCAAAAGAAATTGTCAAGTTTGTCAACAAAATCAATGACATGGAAATACCAGACTTGTTTATACATTGTGCGGCTGGAATTTCAAGATCACCTGCTGTTGGATTATTTACTTGCAAATATCTAAATTTGGATGAAGCAGAGTTTAGAAAAGCAAATCCTCATATTTTACCAAATTTTTATGTTCTTAATATTCTAAATCAAGTCTCAGGTATAAATTCTAATTATACTGAGTTTTGGATGACTCAAGAAAACATTGAAAAAAGAAACAAATTAGCTGAATTGTTTTAAATGAAAGAATTCAGAAAAACACAAGAAGGAAGATTCATTTGTGAAGAATGCAATGAAACTTTTTCATCAAAAACGTTTTTAAGTATTCATAATATCAAGAAACATTGTTTGTCTCCAAAACAATATTATGACAAATGGATTAAAGAAGAAGGTGAAGGAATTTGCGAATATTGTGGAAAAGAAGCAAGATTTATAAGAAGCGATACTGGATATCAACCAACCTGTTGCAGAGAACATGCTCACAAAATTGCTTTTAAAAAAACTAAACAAACAATGTTAAATAATTCTGGTGTAATAAACAATTTCCAAAGAGAATATGTAAAGACTAAAATAAAACAAACAAATGTAAAAAAATTTGGATTTGATAACCCAAATAAGAACAAAGATGTTTTGCTTAAAAGATCTAACACTTGTTTGAAAAAATATGGAACAAGTGTTGCTATGAAATCTGATATTGTAAAAGAAAATGCGAGACAACTTTGTTTTAAAAAATACGGAGTATACTATAGTTTCCAAAGAGAAGATGTAAAACAAAAAATTACTGCTATTATTCTTGAAAGATATGGTGTTGAGCATCCATCGCAAAATTTAAGTTCACATAACAAAGGATTAAAAACAAGACTTCTCATTAAAAATTTTAATGGAACAAATATAACTTATCAGGGTTCTTTTGAACTTGATTTTCTTGTTCATTATTTTGATAAACTTGAAATAAGAAACGGATTGTCATTTAGATATGGGAAAAGAATGTATCACTCAGATTTTTATTTACCAGAATTCAATATGATCGTCGAAATAAAAAGCAGTTGGACTCTAAAATTAGATAATTTTATTAATGAAAAATCAAAAACTGTTGTCGATCATGGATTCAAGTTCATTTTAATTGTCAACAAAAACTATGCTGAATTTGATAAAGCTATCTCTTGAGAACTTCTCTTATGATTTTCTCAGTATTGACAGTTTGCTTAAAGCCTTGCGGAGTCATAGTAATCCCAAGAGTCTTTTCGACAACTTTCTTGTCATTTGCTTGCATCGTTTCGTGATCCTGGAATTCCCATCTGACTTTTCCAATTGCTTTTGCATCCCCCAGTTTGAAGTCCGAAATGACATCAAGTTTGTACTGGTCAGGGAAATCTTCTCCCCAAGCAACAACCCATTGGTTTTCGCCGCTCTCCATGATCCTGCC
>JAQUND010000107.1 GCA_028717785.1 Candidatus Nanoarchaeia archaeon
AAAGTTATTTTTCTACCATTAGGAATAGTACCATCCATTATTTTAGCAATTTCTTCTAATGTACAGGCATTATTATTAAACATTTCTTTACGTTCTTCTTCATTGGTACTATTAATACTTAGTTGTAATCCTGCTTCACCTTTAAGCAATCTATTTTTCATACGCATCCAAGTATGAATGAATGTTTTAAGCCATTCATTTTTTCTAGGCATCATGGTAGATACAACAGGATGAATATGATATTCTGGATCAATATGCGTTTTAAACCACTTAGTTGCATCTAACACATTAGGATTAAATGTAGGTTCACCCATTCTAGCAAAATGAATATTTAATCTTTTAGAAAATTCAACTTCTGGATGTAACTTAATACCAGTTAATACCTGATGGATTAAATCTTTTTCAGTTGCATTTCTGCCAGGACCGACTTTAGGCACGTCACACCACTGGCAACCAATTTTACATCCGTATTGAGTTGATATTGTAATGACCCATTTTTCTTCTAATGGTAAAAGTTTAGTATGTTGAACTTGATTTAATTCTCTAGAAAGACCCATTGCATCACATTTGACATTAACGTTCTTTCCATAGTCACCTAGGGATAACATTTCTAGTGGACCTAGTTCGCCGTTTACAATTAAAATATTACCTGTTGGGACTTGGATATTTTTTGTGATTTCCATAATTATCCCTTTCATATGTAATATAATTCATGGATCAAGAAATGTCAAGAGTTTCTAATTCATTTAATGCAATATATGACACATCATCAATCATACCTTTCCAACTCATATGATGATGTGCAAATATCCAATATGAAGGCTTGTGTATTTTTAACATAATATCAAACGCAGATGAAGTCTTACTTTTAATAACATGGTGGTGTAAAACCTCTAAAATGCTTGTAGGGCAATCGTGCGTTACAACTATATTAGGTAAAGTTTGTTCATATAAATCTAAAGCTTTAATAATTTGATCTTCACTTAATTGTTCATCTTCCCACCAAGTTACATTATGTATTCTTAGACTCCAATCAATAGACCAAGCGCCGGCCATATAAAATAGTTTATTATATCTATCTTTAATAAAGTTACCTTCTAATATTCCATAATCACCTATATTATTAGGATGATTTATTGCAACTTCAGGATTATCATGATTACCTCTAAACCACATATGATTACCTGATATATCTGATAGATCTAATACTTTTTGATTAGGGAAGCCAACGCCCATATCACCTAATTGTAGAGTGTTCTGCAATTTACTATTTTTAATTAATTGGGTATATTCATAAAACAATCCGTGAACATCACCAATTAAGACTAAGTTATTTAAGTTCATTTATTCGATCCTTAATTCTAAAATAGACTTGAGTTATGCTTTGATTCCATACTTTATCCTTAAGTAGATACTTAAGTAGAGCTTCGACTCGACCATTAATTTGAGGATGGATTTGAGCATCCATATACAACCAAACTTGAGACGCGCATCGAAAATCATTTTTAATTTTATTTAGTTTCATTTAATTGCTCTTGAATTAAAAGAATAACAGATTCTAAATTTAAACCCCGCATATATTCATATACTGGATTATATACTATTTTTGAAAACATAATATCTATTATTTCATTATCAACTTCATTCAACACTTTAGCTCTAACTAGAAAAAAAGCCTGTGAGTCAACAAAATTACTATTTTTACAATCTGATAGTTTCATTTATTAGAACTCGAATTCTATGATAAACCAAAGAATTAAATTGAATCCAAACTTGATCTCTAATTTTAGAATAAATTTGATCTCTAATTTGAGGTATGACTTGTAATATAATTTGAGAATTAACTAATAAACGAAATTCATTATCGTTTCCCAATTCAATTTTTGAACATATTTGATCTAGAAATTGTTTTTCAGTTTTTATTTCATTTAGTTTCATATATTTGATCTATTATTTGAACAGCATGATTTTGAAGATCAAGATCCTTCTTTAATTTTCTCCATAAAAAATCCCAAAGACCACCGCCGCCATCAATATGAATACGTAATTTGTGTTCAATCATATCACTGGATTGAATATCTTGTTGAAACTTAACTTGATAATGGACTTGAAATATAAGTTGTTTTTGATTTTTTATTTCATTTAGTTTCATTTATTTTGCTTTCTTAATTTTTTAGCTATTCTATTATAATCTAAAGGATTGCAGAATATTTTAATAGAATCAATTTGATCTGTTGTAAGACCGACTATCCAGTTATTATTAATTTTATATGCTTTATCTAAATTAAAAGAAACCATTGATAATCTAACTTTTAATTCACTAATATCAGCATTAACGCAATCAGCTCTTTGTTGACTTACTGTTAAAGGAGTATAGTTGCTTTCTATGACTTGTAATCTTTTCTTTAATTGGTTTATTTGAAATACAAAATATACAGTAACTGCAAGTAAAAATACAACAGAAATTTCTAATATAAAATTTCTAAAAGAATACAATGTTACCTCCAATATCCATCAGATCTTAGAGACTTTGCAGGATCAATAAAAATAATACCATTACCTTGATAACAACTTGCAACTCTTTGTTTTCTCTTATTCAAATAAGGCGGATTTTCCCATACACCAACTTGAATCTTCCACTGAACTTTAGCATTTTCTAAATGCCAACACTTCATTACACCAAACTCATTATTACCATTATAAAAATTATCTCTACAACCGGCACAATATTTCCTGTTCATAACTACTCCCTTAACCCTTCCAAAAAATCAATTTCTTTAATAATAGAAAGTATCAAAGACTCTTTCTTTATGACTTCAATATTTTGATCTTCATTATATACCAAATCTTGTACATCAAAATAAGGAGTTAAACCACAATGAGAACCACCTGTTTTTTTATAGATAATACATTTTGAACACGGATAAACTCTATCACGAACTAATTTACACAAAGCACATTTACTACCATTTATATCATTTAACTTTAATAAATCAAAATAAGCTAAAAATAAATTCTCCCACCAATGAAAAATAGACTCCTCTAAAGCTTCCTTTTCCTTTTCCGTCATTAAACACTCCTTTAGTTAGTACATTCTTTATCAATTGCATTTAATTCTTCTATTGTAACAGATATAACACCAGGACCAGAAGCAGCACACTTACTTCTTAAATTCCATAAAGTCATACTTGTTTTATTATGTCTTATAAAAACTTCATCTTTAATTGGTATATGTATTCCTTCTTTTACCAAATCATTATACTTTACCCAAACTTCATACTTCCCAATAGCAGTTTCATTCACTGGTAAAACTAAAGCATCTTCATCAATCGCATATAACTGTATCATTTACTTCTCCTTTGAAATATATAAATCCTTTTCATATGTCCCTCTATATATTTTAGGAACTCCTGTTACCTCAATTCCTTTAGAAACTCTATTAATCTTATAATCAGGATTAAACCAATTCTCAACTATATTACCTATAACACAAGGATCATACCAACAAGCTACTACATCCCCACCTGTAGGATATACATCTGCCATATCAAACCCACGTATAAATAAATTCTGATAACCTTTCTTACAACTACACGTAAGCCCATAATGCTTATACTC
>JAQUND010000108.1 GCA_028717785.1 Candidatus Nanoarchaeia archaeon
ACAACTATTGATTAAATAATATAATTCATTTAATATAAATATAATTAGGTAATTAAACCTATTAAAGGTAGGTGTTATGACTAATTTTATTTCGTATTATTTTGGTGAAGACTATAAAATGCAGTACGATATTGGTAGTTCTTTAAGAAATGAATACGCTAGATATCTAATTTCACAATGGTTTGAAGAAGCTAAACGTAAAAGAGACTTTGATTTGGACCCTAAAGACCTACAAAGAATGGTAGAATTGGTTCGTCAAAAACATAAATTAGGTGAAGAAGATATAGAAAACATAGCAGATGAGTTAAAATTAATAGCTCAAGATATTATTAAATCAGCCGAACAGGTAGCTTAAAATGAGTAAGTTTACTACTTTTTATGAGAAGTTTGCAAAAGGAGTAAAGTCACAATATGGCTATTCCGAACTCTATATTAATCCCAACATTGCTGACCGTGATGAAATGGTTGGTACTGATATATTTGCTTCTTTTCGTGGTATCATAGATCCTAAAGGAAACTTATATGTGTGGATTGATAAAGCAGCCTTACACGATGAAGTCTTAGAAGATTTAGGACTTTATAACAACTATAAAGCTATTCCAATTTATATTTATCCGGATGATAAGTATAATGTTATAATAAGTTATTGGTCTAGACAAACTGCATCAAATGAAGATAAAAAGTCATATAAAGATAGAGTTTTAAATAATAAGTATCTTAAAGATTTTTTAAATAAACCTATTAGTATAAAAGAAACTAATCCATTAAAATCAGATAAAGATATATTTACACCACTTTCAAAAGAGACCGTTCATGAAAGAATGGCATTTAAGAAAAAAATGCTTGGTGATAAAAATGAAACTAAACTGTTTATAGACCCTACAGATAGAGAAATACAATATTTACTACAAATTGATAATAGAGGTATTAGAGGCGGTATAGATCAAAACGGTATTGTTCATGTATGGAAACTTGATACCAATCCTAAGAAAATCCAACAAGAATTTAAACTTCACTTCATTGCTGATGTTATGTGGGATGCTAATAATAAAGAAGAAGCTAATATTAAATTATTGGATCCATCGTGGAAAGCCAATACTGTTAATGAAGATCTTTTAAAGAAAATAGATTATGGAATGGTTAATGCATTTTCATTTTTAAAATCATACAATATTACTGATTATGCTGGTAAAAATATAATTACCCGTGAGGTCTAATGGATAAATTTAATAATTATTATTTCAAAGAAGCTGAAGAAAAATCTGAAAAAATAGATGAACTTAAAATATTTATTGATTTGGACGGAGTCTTAACAAATTTTACTAAAGCTTTGGATGATTTAAAGATTAAAGAAAAAGGAATGACCCAAGATGAATTTTGGGCTGCTATTAAAGATAAAGGTGGTATAAGTTTTTGGGAAGATATGGAATGGTTGCCTAATGCTAAAAAACTATGGAACCATGTTAAAAATCATAATCCAACAATATTAACTTCTCCTGCTAGGTCAACGTATAGTAAAGAAGGTAAAATGTTGTGGATTGCTAGAGAATTAGGTAAAGATGTTCCTTATGTATTTGATAGAGATAAGTTTAAATATGCTACACAAAACAGTATATTGATAGATAATGAAGATAAAAATATTAAAGACTGGGTTAAGTACGATGGTATTGGAATATTACATAAGTATCCTGAAAAAACTATAGAGGAACTAAAACGCTATGGATTTTAATTCATATTATTTTATTGAGGATTCTTGTTCTTATAAGTTAGGTAATTGTGAAGTTTTTGCTATTGCTTTATCAGAACTTTTAAATAAACCATTATATGTTGTAAGAGGTTTTTATTGGGATAATAATATAAAAGAAAATGTGTATGAAGATTGTCATGTTGTTGTAAAAGTTAGTAATAATAATTATATGGATGTTGATGGAATAAAAAATGAAGAAGAAATTAAATTAAGTTGTATGTTTTTGAACGATATTAAAAAAATTAAGTTAATAAAAATTACTAAAGAAGAAGCTAAATTTATATTTTCAACGGAAGGAATTTTAGAAAAAGATATTGAAAAAGCTAAACAAATAATTTTACAAAATAAGAGTAAATATGGATTTTAAGTTATTTTATTTTTCTAAGCTTATTACTGAAAATGATAGTGATTTAGATAGAGATATGAAATCACGTTTGTTGAAAGGTCAAGAAATAGCTAATAAGTTAAACTTAAAATTTCATGGATGGCAAGAAGCATTTGAAACATTTACTGGTGCTTTTGTTTTTACTGATAAGAAAACTCGTAGTACATTTTTTGCTAAAGATGAAAACGAAGCTGAACAAAACTTAAATAAAATGAGATTAAAATTTAAAACATCATGAATAGATTTAATAATTTTTATTATACAGAATCATTTTATAAAGGAAATAACTTTAATACTGATTACTTTAAAGGATATGCTGAGATATATAAAAATCTAACATATTCTGAATTAAAAGCAATATCAAAAGAATCATACGATAAAGGAGTTCGCTTTGGGATAGATGATAAAGGTGATACTTATGCTTGGATTGAAGATATATTACACGAAGATATTGAAAGATTTTTAAAAACAGAATGGAAACTTAGACTGGAATATACTTTAAATAGAGATACTTTATACTTATCATCCGGAGAAACTGGTAAATATTGGAATGATTATGGTAAACCTAAGGTTAAATATTTTAAAGAAATTATGCCTTCAATAAATAAAATTGAAATGGTAACTAAACCGTATACAATAGTTTATAATTATGAGGAAGTAAAATGAAGTTTTTAGAATATTATTTGTTTCAAGAAGATCCTGAAGTTTCTAATACTTCTGATTGGCGTGAAAAATACGTTTATCATAGAACTCCTGTTACTAAACAATGGAAAAAAGTTAAGGTAAAAAGTTTACCGGCCGATCTTCAGTGGAAATATGCCCCACCAGATGTTAAAATTCAAAGGAAGAAAGCAGGTCATTATGTTGCAGCGCAGTCTATTGGTAGTGAACCATCATTAACAAATAAGCATGTATTTGATTTATATTATTCAGGAAATAGAGAAGGTGGATATAATAATTTTGATAATGGCAAATTAGTAGTAGCAACAGATGATTCAGCTAAAGCTATTGAAATAGAGAAGTCTGGTCAAATAGTTGCTGTTGCGCATATGGTTCCTTTAGAGGCTTTTAAGAAATATTATTCATATGAAGATGAGGATTGGAAGGATTTTTCTAAGGATATGAATGACGAACAAAAGTTTGAAATGATAGATTTTACAGACAATGATGTATATTTGGTTGATTTTGCAGCGTATAAAGATCAGATAGAATTTAGTTTATCTGAGGATCCTGATAATGAAATTCAATAATTATTATTTTAAAGAGATAGAAATATATGGTAATAAGAAACCTTTTATTACTAAAGATGAAAGTGGTCAGTTAGAACATTTAGTTGATGAAATAGATTCAGAAGATATTAGAGTTTTAATAGGTAAAGAAAAGTTAGTTAAGACTTTAGGGAATATTGATCAGACTAGTTCAGAATATGATGGGTGGAGATTTTTATATAGAGATAATGGTAAGATAGTAGGAGC
>JAQUND010000109.1:0-2365 GCA_028717785.1 Candidatus Nanoarchaeia archaeon
AAGATTCATACCTGTTACAATAGCACCATGAAAAGCATCAGAGATTGTATTTAAAATACCTTCTTTGTTATTTAACCAATAAAATATTTTGGTAAATTGGTCGGCTGTAAATTGGTCAGCATTTTCTATTGGTGTTACTATCGTAGATTTTCTATTGCGACGTTGGTATCCAGAAATCATATTTACTATGCGACGTATTCTATTAAAATTAAATTGTCGTTTATTAGAAAAAGCCTGAATGCCGTATACTTCGTTCCACAGCGTCTGATCACCTGCCTCAAATCTATTATCAATATCTGCTTCAGCCCAAAAAGCCTGATTAATTGTAATGCTATCAGCATAGAATTGATTCATTCTAGAGAGTATTTTATTTTCATTGTCCGAATAATATTGAGGATCCGGTGCTTGGTTTGAAAGCATCTCATTCTCCTTAAGCCTTTTTCCTTATGTCATTTACATCTAAAATATTTGATGATTCAACAACGGTTAAATTCTTTTCTCCTTCTATTACTTTTAACTTCTCATTATCATTTATCTCTTCAGTGCTCAATACATATCTATCTATCTTTGAATCTAAATATGTTTTTAGTTTATCATTAAAAGTAAATTGATTAATACGTATCTCGCGTAGATTATGTAGTATAACTATATTTATGAATATTATAAAAAAAATAAGAATAAGCATAAAATAAAATCTTTTATCTAACATATTTACTCTTTCTGTTGGAGATTAAATATTTATAAAAAGATTATATCAAGATATTTCTATAAAAATATATTAAATTTAAATACTTATTTCGAATTCAGGATTTAATTCATATATAATTTCTTTATTTTTAAGCTGTAATGATTTAAAAAAATATTTAATTATTTTTTGTTTTTCAGCTATTGTTGCTTCATTAAATATTTCATTAATATCAGTTTTAAATTTATATATATATGAATTAAATTCATTTTCAGAAATATATGTAAATTCTTTAGATTTATTTTTTAATTTATTTTTAAATAAATCTGTAAATTTAATATTTTTTAATATTTTAATTATTTGATTAGAAATAATTTTTTCTCTTAACGTATTTCTTTGATGTTTAAATTTTGCTAATGTACAAGAATAATATACATATTTTTCTTTTGTTATATAACCACAAATAGAACATCCACATTCAAAACATTTAATAATTTTTTGATATATCATTAATGAATTTGATTTATCTATTTTAGTATTATTTCTTTTTTTAGTTGATTTAGCTAATTTATTATGCGCTTCATCCCACATTTTTTTAGAAATTATAGGTTCATATTTATGTTTATATTCACCATATTTAGTATCCATAATTCCATAATAAAATTTATTATTTAATATTGACGACACACTACTTTTATTTATTCTTATTCCAAAATCATTATATATTTTTTCACATAAATCTCTGATGGAATTTTCTACTAAATAATTTTTATATATAAATTTTACAATTTCAGCTTCATCTTTTTTAATAACTATATATGAATATATGTTTTTATATCCATATGGAGCAGGACGACAACATTCACCCTCTTTTAATCGATTAATAACTCTTTGTTGGGATATGGAAAGAGGTTTATTATTAATTAATTTATTTTTATCTAATAAGTCTATTTTATCATCATAAACTTTAGTAAATTCTTGAATAAATAAATTATAATTTGAAAGATTAATTGAATCTGTGTTTATATTTACTTCAGAACAATCACCTTCTTTAATTTCTGATTCTATTTCCGCATCAGGAAGAATCATGTCTAATCTTATTGATTGATGTAATGTATGATCAATATCAATAAAATCTAATACCATACATTTATCTTTATTTATTGATGGTCTTAGTCCCCTTCCAATCATTTGAATATATAATGATCTACTTTTAGTTGGACGTGCCATTAAAATAGAATCTATTTCAGGCATATCAAAGCCTTCAATAAATAATGAAACAGAAATTAATACTTCTATTTTATTTTGTCTAAATTCTTTTAAGATTCTATTTCTTTCTAACTTATTTATTTTCCCAATAATTACTTCTGATTTTATATTATATGACTTAAAGACTTTATCTAAATCATTAGCATGTTTTATATCAACACAAAAAGCTAAAGTCTTACCGCATTTAATATGTTCTTTATATTTTTCTACAATTAATTTATTTCTAGAAAAAGTATTAATTATTTTACATAATGAAACTTTTTTATAATCACCACGTTTTACTTCAACATCTTTAAGATCTATATCAGTTCTTATTTTTCTACAAATCACATTGACAAGATATTTACTATCTATCATTTCAGATATTTCTTTGTGATACGATATTTCCTGATATATATTACCTAATGTATT
>JAQUND010000109.1:2375-3293 GCA_028717785.1 Candidatus Nanoarchaeia archaeon
AGATTAGGTGTAGCTGTAAATCCTATTAATAATTTAGAACTATTATCACCAAATCCTAATTCGTCGATTAATTTTTTATAAGTTTTTGCTGCTGAATGATGCGCTTCATCAATTATTAAAATATCAAATTGTTCTTTTAATAATTCTTTTGAAATACAACATGTTTGAATAGATCCCACTATTATTTTATGATTTAGATCTTTTTCTTTACCAAGATATATACCAACATCAGTATCACAAAATCGTTTTATAGTGTTTATTGTTTGTTTTATTATTTCTTTCCTGTGTGATATAACAAGCGTTTTTTTATTAAAAAATTTTAATATTGCAGCAATTATAACTGTCTTACCACTTCCAGTTGGCAAAACAATTAATTGTTTTGTAATATTTGAATTATATAAATTTATAATACTATGTAATGCTTCTTTTTGATAATCTCTTAGTTTCATTTTATAAATATACCAAATACTATAAATATATCAACATTATTATTTAAAATGGGCAAGCCCGTAGACTTGCCCAAGCACACAATGAATCTATAAAAATCTATTTTTTAAAAAATAATGGTTTTATTATCGCATTAAATACAAGAATAGCTAAAGATATACCTAGATACATATGAAAGATTTCACTCATCTTTTTTCCTTTTTAATAAATAATCAGTTAAATATTTTAATAAAATAAGAAAAAAAAGAGTTAAAAAAAAACTTTCATACCATAATATCATTTTTATCCTTTAAATCACGCTGGGCCGGTTGCAACAGCTCCAGCAAGACCACCTATCATTGCTGCTGTTGTACTTATACCTTCTACTAATGGTGTAACGGTAGCTTGAGCTGCTACATAAAATGGACCGGCTGCAGGGGGACATATTATAGCTACTCCACCTGTTGCAATTGCTATGCCAACTTGAGCAAC
>JAQUND010000110.1 GCA_028717785.1 Candidatus Nanoarchaeia archaeon
TACAACTAAGTATTAATAGTACCAATGAAGAAGAACGTAAAGAAATGTTTAATAATAATGCCTGTACATTAGAAGAAATTGCTAAAATAATGGATGGTACTATTCCTAATGGTAGAAAAATAACTTTAAACTTTGCTGTTGCTGATTATGAAGTCGATGGTATGGTTTTAAGAAAATACTTTGATCCTGATTATTATATATGTAAATTGACTCCAATGCATAAAACTGAAACTGCTATTCTAAACGAAATTAAAACAAGCGGTGATTATACAACATATACTCCTTATAAAGATATTGAAACCAATTTAAAAAATGCTGGCTATGATGTACTAGTCTTCATTGCATCTAAAGAAGAAGATGAAGGTCGAATAACTTGTGGTAATGCAATACTTTCTGGTACTAAACCTTTATGTGAATATAAGGAAATTAAATGATAACATTTAGAGACAAAGAATATTCATCCAAAGCTGATATAGTTCGCTTTCTATTTGATTCTGGTGAACTAACTATGAAATCAGATTCAAAAAAGAAAGTAGCCGAAGAACTACAAATGACAGTTCAAACAGTTCACGCTACATTAGTTAAACATAATAAAATTAGTGTGGTTAAAATAACTAAACCTGCAAGTATTGATAATATTACTATAAGTCCTGTTCCAACTCAATTAAAAAATAAGGTTTTAAAGGCTAAACAAAGTGATAGTATTAATGCAGAAGATCATAGATTTGAAATTATTACTGCACCTAATCCTTGGGGCTTACCTGTTTGTAATCCTCCTTTAGTAATGGTTGATAATACTTTTACGCAATCTTCCTTAAACAAATGGCATGATGCTTTAGAAATTTAATATGTCAAAACGCCTAGAAGAAATGTATCAAAAAGCTATTGCTTATAATGAAGTAGCTTTAGAATACTCATTTAAAAAACATCAGTGTAAAAGATGTAGAAAAGTCTTTGTGCCTAGACTATGTAAAGACGTTGATATTTGTCCTAAGTGTGAAGGTAAAGCTATTAATGTAGAACAAGAAGATAATAAAAATTTAGATGATTGGAGATGTTTTAAAGTAAATGGAAAATTGGGTGCATAATCCTTTACCTATAGAACAAACGGATCCTGAGTTTGCTAATTTACTTTTAAACTATTATAAGACTAAAAATATACCTAAAGTCGGGCGTAATGAACCTTGCCCTTGTGGTGCTGTGAAAAACGGAAAACGGATAAAATATAAGAATTGTCATGGAAGGATTCAATAATGCAGACTTTTCTACCATAGAATACAAGGATAGCTTAAATGACTCAATCACAAGAAAATGATATAATAGAGTTATTAAATACACTAGACTATGTACTATCAACACCTCAAGAAGAAGACACACGCAAAGATGTTCTACGTGATATTGTCTATAAATGGCGTAAACTAAAAATAGAAATTGATAATACTTATATACATTCAACATAGTTTATAGATAACAATAACTAACCAATATGGTTTAATTTTAATTTATTCAACCTCTTGACATTTTAACTTTCTTGATGTATATTCATATCAAGAAAGGTCAATTATGCCTTATACCATTAAAGAAATCCGCAAAAACGTGCTTCAAATTGAAGCAGATACCCAATATGAAATAGCCTCTATGTTCCTACGCCCTCAGGAATACTATGAGTCTCCGTTTGAGAACATATATCGCAATGTATTCACTTTGGATGAATATATGGATACATATGCCAAAAAGAACGGAGCTTTTACATATTATACAGACTGGAACGGCTTTAATATCCCAGGAAACATTCTTAACGAGTTTTATACCAATTTTCAATACATTCTTAATAAAAAAGAAATTGAACTGTTTAACCTTATCAAAAGCTTAGTTAATGTTGATAAAGACAAATATTATGTTATTGGGACCTGTAAATCTTCACCAGTTGCGGTTAAACACGAGGTCGCTCACGCTTATTGGTATCTTTATCGTAGCTATAAAAAATCTATGAAAGAGATTATATACAATAGTGATGAACAAATCATTTCTAAAATTGAAGATCATTTGCTTAATATGGGCTATAAAAGTAATATGATATATGATGAAATTCAGGCATATCTATCAACTGGCTTTAAACACTGGCTTTTAGAACATATAGAATGGCGAAAAATTAAAAATGCTAAAGTAGATAATCTGTCACTGTTTACTAAATGCTTTAAAGAGTTTGATAATTTAAATAATACTTTAAAGGAGTGAATATGAAACTTGGTGCAGTGTGGCTTATTGCTCAGATTGTTTTTTGGATTTCTTATCTTATTACACAAATTGGCGTTTCAATGGATGCATATGTTGTTGGGTGGAATCATGTATTAATAATGATTGTTATAATTGCTTCTATTGCAATGCCAGCGTTTTTGGCAGGGCGTGATAGTGTTAAATAAGGATATTATAATGAAATCTATAAATTTAACACCAATGCTTAAAAAAGATGTTCAAAAATTTGCGTATGAAAGCACTCCCATTGAAAATATTTTTAATATTGGAGGAATTAAAAGACTTTATTTATTTCATAAAATGATAAGATTATCTGGGTGGTATCGTAAACACGGGTTATTAGCCAATGTTGGAATACGTAATCATTGGAATAAACTAACAGAGCTTTTAGGATTTAAGCCCAGTTATTATGTTACGTATGAATTTAAAAATGCTGTTTGGGGTTTTATTTGGCGCGAAAATCGTATACTTTTTAGTAAAAGTCTACGCGGTATTAATATCCAAGTTGCAGACAATTTTGATACGAATTTAGTAATACCTCTTATAAAAGATCTTATTTTAAAACTTAAAGCATAATTAAAATGTTATGGGAGAATGTTAATGTTTGAAATTAAAGGTAAATATACTACAGCGAAAGTGATGATTGATGATGTTGAGCCTACTTGTATCGCGCAGATTTATGGATTTGTAAACCATCCTGCATTCACTAACCCAATTGCTATTATGCCTGATACCCACTCAGGTAAAGGGTCTGTCATAGGATTTACTATGGCAATGACTGATAAGGTTATTCCGAACGTGGTTGGCGTCGATGTGGGGTGCGGAGTATTATCAATTAATATAGACAAGGTTTTGCCTATTGCATTTGAACAGTTAGATCATAAGATTCGTCAAAGAGTGCCGTTTGGATTTGATACACATGAGCATTCGATTATTGATATGAAGAAAGAGTTTCCGTGGCATTCGGTTAATACTTTATCACATAATTTTTCGTTAGCTTATAATCAA
>JAQUND010000111.1 GCA_028717785.1 Candidatus Nanoarchaeia archaeon
TCACTTCCATAAGATAATCATCAAACAATAAAATACCATTTTCTTTTAATAATTTCCATGCCATGACAGCATCTTCTAATACACCACAAGCATTATGATCACCATCAATATAAATTAAATCAAATAATTTATTTTCAGTTTTTAGTTTTGGTAATGCGTTATATGAATAATCTTTAATGAAGTTAATACGTTTTATACCTTCATTAGTTAATTTTCCGTCAATTATCCATTTCTGCATATTATATTCAAAATTAGGACCCACATCAGGATCTATCATTGTTAAGCTATCGTAATGCCTATCTTCTTCATTTAATAATATATTATCTAATAACCAAGTTGAAGTTCTACCTTCAAAAACACCAATTTCTAAAAAGTTTAAAAATCCTGGTATATATAAAAGTTCGTCTTCATAAAATAAGTAATTTTTTATTCTATTAAAGTTTTTAATATGATCTTTATTCCAAAAATCCATTGAAAATTTATATTTATTCAACATATCGATCTTGTTCCCTTCTTAAATATTGATAATCTTCATAAAGAGTTTGATATTCTTTTTGATTTTTTTGATTTATTTCATTATAAAGTTGCAGTTTTTTACATATACCTAAATAGCTTGCGGATTTAGTACTATTGCATCTTTTACAACTACAAAAGTATAAACCAGCTTCATTATTGATACAAAATTTATTTGGGCAGGAAGTAATCATTTTTAATTTCCTTTATAAAGCATTAACATTTGATATTACAAAATGTGATTGTGATAAAACCGTGTTAGGTATAAACACTAACTCATCATTTTCATTTCTCCATGAAATATGAGACACGATATTATTTTTTAGATCCTTAAATAAATCATCAATTTCTTTTATATATTCTGTAACTTTTGATTCTGCAAATGGTTTACCTCTAAATATTTTTTCATTAGACTTATATATTTCAACAACATACAATTCTTTTTCAATGCTTTTCATTATTACATCCCTTCGTTTCTGTAACTTCATTCAATTCAGTTTCAAGTTTTTCAATTTGTACTTGTATTCTAGACTTTTCCATAGTTAATTTATCTATTTGAGCCTTCATATTAATAACTCTGTCATCAGAGTTTATCATTCCGCATTTTTCGCATCTACGTTCAACTGAAAAATCAAATGTATCTATTGTGCGGGTCACTTCAATTAAAGATTCTTTTTTACACAGACTACAACGATATAGCGCCCATATTTTTTGCCTTGGATCATAATCTGCACCACCAGCTTTATATGTTTTTACAAAGTACATAAGATATCCTTTATTTAAATTATTTCATCTAAATTATTGGTTTCTGATTCTGATTTATTCTTTTTATTGTTTTTCTTAGTTGTTTTAGATTTACCACTTATATCTGCATCAAATGGTAATTTCTTTTTTAATCTGATTAAGGCTCCGATAGTACCTCCACGTTCTTTATAATTTTTCCATGACTTTTCAAAATCATCTTCAAAAAAGTCGCAGTGAATACTATCCGGTTTAATTAATTTAGCAAACGGTTTAATTAGAGAACATAATTCATTTTCATTGTTTAGGCAATACTTCAGTTTGCATTTCTGTTCGCACTTTATTTCTGTTTTGGACAAAGAACATTCGTTTGTAGACATTCCTGTGCGCCTCGCAGTATTGTGGATATACATTAACTCTTGGCAACAATATTATTTCATAATGATTATTACAACCATCTAATGCACATTTTAAATCTAATACAACTGGCGTAATATAATCGTGTTCTATTAATTGATTAGAACTTAATAATTTTGATTTTTCTTTATCAATTTTATCTTTATCAATTATTTTACGATATTTTTTAAGACGATGTTCTAAACAATACTTTGATTTACCAGTTCCTTTAAATGTCACTTCACAATTAGGAAAACTACATTTTTTAGTTTTCAGTATCTCATTTCTTTTACGCTTAGACTTATCTTTTGGTATTTTCATGGTTTCCAATTAAATATAATATGTGCGTTTGTAAATATCAATGATTTTGAAATTATTGATGAAATAAAAATTGATTATTGTTGCTATATAACTTATCCATATTCTTTTGACCCATAGCGGCACTAAACCTTGTTATGCTGTCTCTAAAATGACCTTCTATTTCAATCATATAATAATCCGTTCCGTATAAAACTTTATCAGCAACTATTGGATTATTTTCAATTAAATCTCTTAATGGTTTAATTATTTTCATATCAGATAAAACAAATGAAATATCAGAATAAACCTTACTATATCGTGTCATTAAATTGATAATACGACTAGTCCAAGTACCTTTTTTAGATGTTATATCAAACCCACCAAAATGAGCCAAATTTAAAATCAAATCAGGAAACATAAACATTACAGGCTCCCAATTTCGCGGATGATTAAAGTACTCAGCATAATCATCCTTAGTCCAAAACCATTTATCATCAGTAAACTCAACAGGCTTATCATCAACTATCTTAATTCCATTAATATTTTTTAAGTGATGTTCTGTATTATGAACAGGACCAATTGTTGAATGCACTATAATTGGTATACCTAACTCTTCACATTTTTTATAAACAGGTAATAATCTTTTATCAGAAGGTAAATAACCTAACGAAGGATATATTTTAACTCCCCAAAAAACTGTTCTATTTAAAAGATGTTCATTAAATAATTCATACATATGCGGATTAAGAGGATTTAAACATAAGAAAGGTAACAATCTACCGGGATTTTTAGCACATAAATCATACATATCATCAATTTGTTGCTGATAAGTTATTTTTTCTTTACCGCCAATACTATGTTCCATATCCATAAGCAACGGACATAATATAGTATCAGCTGGATAACAACTTAAAACCTT
>JAQUND010000112.1 GCA_028717785.1 Candidatus Nanoarchaeia archaeon
GAGTCTCCTGATTCAATTATATATAAGTTAATGGAAAAATTAAACATTAAGGATATTACAATAAAAATAGAAGATTAGGAGAAAATATGAAAATTAGAAAAGGATTTGTTAGTAATTCAAGTAGTTCGTCTTATATTATTACATTAGATAAGACTAAAGCAGATTTTTTAGCAGATATGGTTACAGCTTATGAATATGGAGCATTTAATGTAAACTATATTGTTGAAAATATAAAAAAGACAATTAAGGAATGCGAAGAACCAGATCAAGTAAGTATTCCTTTTATGGCAGAACATATGCAAAATCGTATTAATGATTTAAAGTTATTGTTAGAAAAAATATACGATTTAACTAAAGTTGAAGACGAAATTGGTTGTAGATATGTGTGTAATACTTCTGTTATAGAATTGTTATTAAACGAATATTATAATGTAAAAATTGAAGAATTAACTAAGATTATTAATGTTTCTGGTTGGACCCCTATGCATAATAGTTATAATGATATGCCAGAAATATTGAAGGATATTATTGTTTGGTATACTTTTGAAGATCCTAAAGTTATTTTAAAAACTAAACAAATTGAAGAATAAGGAGAAAATATGAAAATTAGAAAAGGATTTGTAAGTAATAGCAGTTCAAGTTCGTTTGTATTAGTTGCTGATAAAAAAGATTTTGATGAAGCAATAGCAAAATTACATCCATCAATACAACATTTGATTGGTAAAACTAAGGCCATAAAATTCAATGGTAAAGATGTTGTATGTTTTTTAGATAATGAATCAACAGAAGATATTGAATTAGAGTATATTTTTAAAGAATATGATAGTCATAAATTTATAAATCGAAAAGGAAAAGAAGTTGTACTAACTGAAGAAGAAATGGGAGATTGGAATAAAATTGAAGATATAGTATGTATGCGTGAAAATGCTTTGAAACTTTTAAGTGATGAAATTAAAAAATTAAATAAGGATTGTATTTTTGAAAGTGTTTGTTGTTAAAGGAGAATATTATGAAGATCAGAAAAGGCTTTGTAAGTAATAGTTCCACTAGTTCATTTTTAATATATGGAACTGCAATTGATAGTGAAGATAGAGATGTTATACTTATAAATGAAATTAAAAAACTAAAAACAATTGAAGAATTTAAATCAGTTTATAAGTATACAGATGAAGAAATATACAATATAATTCACCAAGAAAATCAAACTGTTGATCAAATTATTGAAAATTTTACTGAAGAATATGAAGGTGAATGGGAAGATCTAAAATGTGATAGTGATTTATTTCTTGGTACTTCTGATGTAGGTTATTGTATTGGAAAATCACCATCGAGCGCACCAAATGATATAACTTTTGGTGATTGGAAAAAACAAATTGAAGAAGAAACCAGTGAACTTTTAGGTAAAAAAGTTAAATGCGGATGGATTGATAAGGCATGGCGAGATGGATAATTTAAAAATTAAACAGATATTAGTTGATGGCAGAGGTTTTATTTATGCTGAAGGTGATATATCTTCGGGTATATCTCATTGTATATTAGAATGGTTTGAAGTTAATGGCGAAATGGCGCGTGTTAAATGGATAAGAGCTACTTATCCTGATGGAACTGTAAAAGAATTTAATGGAAAATATATAATTGAAGTTGAATACTATCCATTGAAAGCGAAGGAGTAATAGATGAATAAGGAATATTTCACTCCACCATTGACTTGCCCTGTATGTAATTGTGAAACTAAACGAGATGGAGTTTATTTAATTTGCCCTAATCCTGAATGTTCTGGTGGAAAAATCGGGGATTTGATTAAATGGATTAAAAAGCTTGATTTAAAAGGCGTTGCAGAAGCTACCTTAGAAAAACTATACAATGCTGAATTAGTGGCAACCCCGGCAGACCTTTATAAATTAAAACCAGAATTAATTGAAAACTTAGAAGGGTTTGGGTCCAGTTCAGCTAATAAGATTGTTGAAACATTAAATGAGAAGAAAGAAGTATCATTTGGAGAGTTTATAGGTGGATTAAATATACCTAATGTTAGTCAAAAAACCGCAGAATTATTGGAACGTAATGGATATAATACAATAAATAAATTGTTAGAATCAAAGTCTATTGATTTATCTAATATTAAAGGTATTGGTGAAACTACGGCAAATGATATAATTAATGGCATTTCAAAGAAGAAAGATGTTATATTACAATTATTGAATGTTGGTATTAAGATTAAGGAGAAAGTTAAAATGACAAAGTCACATCCATTGACAGGTAAAAAGGTAGTTTTTACTGGTGCTTTGAATATTAAAAGAAACGAAGCACAGAAAATGGTAATGGAAGTTGGTGGAGAGTGCCCTTCATCTTTAAGTAAGGATACTGATTTTCTTGTTATGGCGGATCCGAATTCAGGATCTTCTAAAGCAGTTAAGGCACAATCGTATGGAACAAAAGTTCTTAGTGAAGATCAATTTATGGAATTGTTTGAATGAATAGATTAGAATCGGTAGATCAAATACCAACTTCAGGTATAGTTGTGGTATTAGTACAAGTAGAGTCTAGAACTCCTTGTAAAAAGTTCTTAAATGAAATGAATGCTAGTATTAGTGAATTATTAAAAGATGTTAATGCGACTTATTATACTTTAGAATTAACTAATACAGTAAAAGAATCATTAGGAGTACATTATATACCTACAGTTATAGTATATAAGGATGAAAAAGAAATTAAACGATTTAACGGTCATTACTGGAGTAAATTTCAAATAGCAGGATATATCAGGGAAGGATTATGAAAAAAGATAAGA
>JAQUND010000113.1 GCA_028717785.1 Candidatus Nanoarchaeia archaeon
AAAGAAAAGTCTACGTCTTATCTAGTTGCTGATGGTGGTATTAGTTATCCGGGTGATATATGTAAGGCTATTGCTAACGGTGCTGATATGGTTATGTGTGGAAATTTATTTGCGTCTACTAGTTTATCTAGTGGTGAAAAGGTTGAATTAAATGGAAAGAAGTATGTTCGTTATCATGGTATGGCTTCAAAGGAATCTATTATTAAGTTAAATAGTAATAAAAGTGTTGTATCAATTGAAGGTGTTTCTGGTCTTATTCCTTATACCGGTGAGACTGAGACAGTAGTTACTGAGTTACTTGGTAATTTACAAACCGCAGTATCTTATTATGGAGGGTGTCGTAATTGGTATGAGTTTAGGCGTAGAGTTAAAATGAATGAAATTACTAATGCTGGATGGGAAGAATCTAAAACACGAGTACTATAATGAGTTTTGAAATTAAAAATATTGATATTATAGAGGGGTTTAAAACTCTTAAAGATAGTTCTATTGATTTAGTTTGTTGCAGTCCACCTTACAATATCGGTATAGAGTATGATTCTTGGAATGATTTAATGACTTTTAATGATTATTTTGATTGGTCTAAAAGATGGCTTACTGAGTGTTATAGAGTTTTAAAAGATGATGGCAGAATAGCTTTAAATATTCCTTTCGAAGTTAATATGAAGCATAATGATATTGGTAGGATTTTTTTAACTTCAGAGTATTGGAATATAATGAAATCTATTGGTTTTAAATGGTTTGGATTAGTTAGATTAAACGAGATGAGTTCACAAAGAGTTAAGTTTACAGCGTGGGGATCATATCTTTCGCCATCTTCTCCATACATTTATAATTGTGAAGAGTGTGTTTTATTAGCTTATAAAAAAACTCATGTAAAAGAAATAAAAGGAGAATCTGATTTAACTAAGGAAGAGTTTGTTGAATGTGTAAATGGTTTATGGAATTATAGAGCAGAAACACAAGGTTTAACTCAAGCATGTTATAGTTTGGATATTCCAACTAAAGCTATTAAAATGCTTACATATAAAGAAAATGTTATATTAGACCCTTTTACAGGATCTGGAACTACTGGTGTTGCAGCTATAAAACTTAATAGAAACTTTATTGGATTTGAGATTTCTAAGAAATATAGTGATATAGCTAAAGACAGAATACAATATGAAGTTGATAAAAAGAATTGTTCTTTAAATGAAATGTTTGGTAATTAAATTATGGATGATAATGATATTTGTACTTGGTCAAATTTTGGTGGTTTAGAGTGGAAAGCTCAACGTGGTAATATAATTGCTAAAGGTATTAGTAGAGAACAAGCTATAGCTAATTTAAAAGAGTTTGAAAGATCTTTTAATGAAACTAGTTTTACAAGCAGTATTATTAATATTAAGTTAAATAATAATGAATTAATAAATGAAATTAATGAAATTATTAGTAAATTAGAAGTATTAAAAAAACATCTTAATTAAAGGAGTGTGTTATGAAAAGTTTTTGGAAGACTTTGTTGTTTATTGCTTCAATTGTTATTGTTATTATTGTAGGTAGAAAAGTTTATGATTGTTATAAGAAGTCTGTTGGTAATTCTGAACCACCAATGGGTATTTAACTTATAAAGGAGATTATTATGTCAAAGAAAGGCTTAACGGAAATTGTTTGCATTTTAGATCGTTCTGGTTCAATGGAATCTATTAGAGATGATGCTATAGGTGGTTTTAATAGTTTTATTGAATCACAGAAGAAAGTTCCTGGTACTGCTTCTGTTTCATTAGTATTATTTGATGATTTGTATGAAAATGTTTATAGTAATATAGATTTAAATAATGTTAGTTTATTAAATCGTGATACTTTTGTTCCTAGAGGTATGACTGCCTTATTGGATGCTGTTGGTAAAACTATTACTGATGTAGGAGTTCGTTTAAGTAATATGACAGAAGATGAAAGACCTGAAAAAGTAATGGTTATTATTTTAACGGATGGTCAAGAAAATCACAGTTCTGAATATAATAAAAATCAAATTAAAGAAATGATAGAACATCAAAGGTCTAAGTATAGTTGGGAATTTATGTTTTTAGGTGCTAATCAGGATGCTTTTGCTAACGCTTCAAGTCTTGGCGTAAATGTAAACTATACTAGGTGTTTTGCTGCTACTGCTGCTGGTGTTACTAAAGCTTATGGTGATATGAGTTTCTTAACAACTAGCTATAGGAATGCTTAATATATGTCAGAAGTTATTGGAGATACTTTTATTATTCAAACAGAAGAGTCACAACAATGTGACTTTTGTGGTGAAGTTAAAGAGCTAAGACCTTATGGTCCTAATGGCGAATGTATATGTTTTGAATGTGCTATGAAGGATGAAAAAACCACAAAGGAACAGTTTAATAAAATTATCTCCAATGTAAAAAACTTAAAGATTAAAATATGATATTATAAAAAAATAATTAAAATAATATCTATTCAAAATCTGTTTATATAATGTGTTAATGTATTGATTTATATGAGTTATTGAGAGATAATATCTATTCAAAATCTAATCAATATTATGAAACAGAGTACTTTAAAAATATTCCCGTTCAGTAACATTTTATATTAAACCGTTAAAAAGAAAGTTATATATTACCGTTCGGTAACTTTTTTAAATATCATAAAGTATAAGTGAACAATTTCAGATCTATCAATAGTTTCGCAGTTATTTGAAGATTTAGAAAAGTTATAGACTACATTATCATACAAGTAGTATTTTGCTTCAGTAAAAATATCCCATATTTCAAA
>JAQUND010000114.1 GCA_028717785.1 Candidatus Nanoarchaeia archaeon
TTAGTCTTTGTAAATACTGAAAAAGGAAAACAAATCTTTGAAAGTATAAAAAAAGATATTCAATACATAAAATCAAATAAAAAAAATTGTATTCAAAAACAATTAAAATCTCCACCAGAACATAATCACAAAAGAGAACAGTTTTGGAAAGATTATCTAAAACACGGTTTAAAGTTTGTTGTTTTTAAATATATAGTCTTAAACAAAGAATATTTTACGTGCAAAATAAAAAAAGAATTAAAATTTTTCTATAGTTTGGCTGTAGTGAACACAACTAATGTTATATATAAAAAGCTTAATAAATCGAAAGTCAAAAATGAAAAATAAAGTTATTGTATTTAAAGAATATATGCTCCATACTTCTGAACGATTTGTCTTAGATCAAGCTCAAAACATAAAGAATTTTGATGTGACACTTATGGGGTTAAATAAACTTAAATATATTCCTTTTGATGATATGAAAGTTGTTTGTTTAGATGCTTTTTCTAAGTTGCAAATTATACTTTATAAATTATTGGGTTTTTCGCCAAAATTAGTATCTTTAATAAAAAACGAAAATCCTGATATTTTACATATTCATATGGGCGGTGATGCGGCAAGATTCACAGCTATAAGAAACAAATTTAATATCCCTGTTATAGCAACTTTTCATGGAACTGATGCGACAACGTCAGATTATTGGAAAAAAAAATCAAATCTTATATACCATAGACAGTATCCCGGAAAAAGACAAAATATAATTAAAGATATTGATCATTTTATAGCTGTTTCTGAATATGTTAAAAAAGCAATGATTAAACAAGGATACCCAGAACAAAAAATAACAGTTAATTATATGGGTATAGACATTGATTTTTTTTCTAAGAGTAATATTCAAGTAAAAAGAGAAAAAATCGTAGTATTTGTTGGTAGACTTGTAAAAATAAAAGGTTGTGAATATCTAATACAAGCTATGTCACATGTCAAAAAAGTTGTTCCTGATTCGAAACTTGTAATAATAGGAGATGGCCAAGAAGCTTCATCTCTAAAAGAACTTTCAAATAAAAACAATGTAAATGCTGAATTTTTAGGAGTTCAAAAAAAAGAAATAATTAAAGAATACTTACAAAAAGCTTCTGTTTTTTGTTGTCCAAGTATAACTATGGATTCTGGTGGTGCTGAAGGTTTGGGTATTGTTTTTTTAGAAGCCCAAGCAATGGGAGTTCCTGTAGTTAGTTTTTTAAGTGGAGGTATACCTGAAGCTGTACTTAATAATAAAACTGGGTTTTTATATTCTGAAAAAGATATTATAGGCCTGTCCACCGGAATAATTACTTTATTAACAAACAATATTCTTTGGAAAGAATTTAGTATTAATTGTAAAAAGCATATCAATTTAAATTTTGATATTAAAAAACAAACATTACTTTTAGAAGATATTTATAAACAATTAATATCAGATTACAAAAAAAATCCCTTATGAAAAAAATTCTTAATATCTTGACATTAATGGAACCTGGTGGCGTTCAACAACGTGAGTTTATGTTCCGTTCATATAGTAAAAAATCATATAAAATAAAAACAGTTTTTTTATATAAAAAAATTAATAATCAAGCTGATAAAGAAGGCGTTTGTTTGTTCCATAAAAAACCTTCTTTATTTAAAACATTTATTATATTTTTTAAATTAATTAAATGTATTAGAGAATATAAACCAGACCTTATTATGACTTGGGGATGGACATCTAATAGTTTCGGTATTTTTGCTTCATTATTCTATCCTAAATGCAAAAGAATTGTTATGCAGACATCTACTGCATACCAATATAAATTTCTAAAAGGTAGATTGAGACTAACTGGTACACTGGGTGTTATTTTAGACAAAATATTAGGTATGACAAACATATATAATCTTAATATCATAGTATCAGAACATAATTTAAAAAGCTATTCTTTATACCCAAAATCTTATCTCAAAAAATGTAAACTTATTTTTAACGGAATCTCGTTAAACGAAAAAACAACTAATAATAATTTTGAATATTTAAAAAATAAAAAACTAATAGGATCTATTGGTCGTCTTTCTATTATCAAAAATCATATCAGTATTATTAAATCTTTAAAATATATATATGATGTACATTATATTATTGTAGGTCAAGGACCAGAAAAAGAAAATATATTAAAAGAATCTAAAAAACAGCAAGTTGATAATAGAGTCACTATTATAGAAAATATTTCACATGACCAAATTTATAGTTTCTTAAAAACATTGTCAGTATTTATGTTTCCTTCATTATCAGAATCCTTTGGCTTAGCTGTTATGGAAGCTATGTCTATCCCATTACCTGCTATATTAATTGAAGCCCCTTGGTCTATTGATATGTTTGGTTCAAACTTTCCATCTATAGTAAAAAACGACCCTAAAGAAATAGCTCGAATAACAAATAAAATTTTATCAAACGCCCAATACGCAGAAGATCTAAAAAGAGCGTCATCAAATATTGCTAAAAAATATGATTTCTCAAATATGGCAAATTCTTACTTAGAAGAAATAAAAAAAATAATTTAAAATTAATATTTATAAGAAAGAAATTATGACGATTAATTCTTACAAAATTCTTGGTGCTAATATCAATCCAGCAACTATTGAAGAACTTAATTCTTATTTACTAGAATCAGTAAAATCAACTAATTCTACTCGTATCATTGCGTCTCAAAATCTTCATTCAATTTATATTTACCATAAAGACGTAA
>JAQUND010000115.1 GCA_028717785.1 Candidatus Nanoarchaeia archaeon
TATATAGATAAAATAAAATATAAATTATGATAGGATCCTTTAATATAAACGATTATTTAAATCGTCTTTACGAAGAAAGTGAATCTAAATCCAATATTTCTAAAACAACATCATCTGTAGAAGGAATTATTATTCCTGAAGAAAATAAAAAATCTTTTGATTGGCTTAAAAAAGAATATCAGAAGGGAAGAACAGAAGTAAAAGTTGAAATAAACATGGGGGGTTCTAATTTTAAACCTGCATTGGATCTTGAAACAAATTTAAAAAGTGTAAAAGATTTTAAACCTGGAATGTTTGGGGATGTTAAAACTTCTGATACCGAAGGCTCTAAAAAGAAAGAAGACGGAATTAAAGATGGTAATAAAGATGGACAAAAATCAGTTGAAGGAAAAGGATTTACTAAATTTGGTTCTAAACCTGGTATAAAAGGCGAAGTTAAAACTAAAAAAGGAGTATCCGTAAAAGACGGAGAAGCTGAAGAAAAAGAAGAAAAAGAAGATAAATATAAGAATAAAAAATAAAAATATGTTAAGGGATAGTTTATTAGCAAATAGATTAAATATGGTAAAGGAAGGAAAAGAAATACCAAAACCACCAGCAAAAGAAATAAAAATTATTCAGGATACTATTCCTACTCAACCAGAACCAATTCTTCCTTTAATGTCATTATCTATTGAAATTTATCATCTTATAGAATTTACGGGAATATCTATTCTTTATGGAATAGGTTTAAAAAATATATTTTCTGCTGATTGGTCATTTTTAGGATTATTAGGAGTAGGTGTTTTAACTCATAAAATAATAAATCTTTTATCTAAATTAAAACTTTTTAAATAACCAATAGTATTTAAGGGAATTGACAAATCCGGAATTATTTATTGAATATATAAATAAAATATATTCATGATAATATCTAAAATCAAATTAAATCCAACTAAACAACAAGGAATAAATCAAACACAACAAATAATAATTTGTTGTGATCAATGTGCTAAAGAATATTCTAGATCTATTTTAGCTCAAAAAGTTTGTTTTAAAAAATATAATTTAGATTTATGTAGGGGATGTCAGCAAAAAGAACAATATAAATTGGGATTAAGATCAAAAGATCAATGTTATAAAGCTGGTAATTCATATAAAGAAAAATATAAAGGAAAAAGTCTTGAAGAAATTTTAGGAAAAGAAGAATCCTTAATATTAAGAAAAAAAAGATCTGAAAATTCTAAAGGTAAAAAAAATTCTATGTATGGAAAAAATTATCAATGTAATGGATTAAAAAAATATAGTCAAAATCAAAAAGGAAAAAAATTAGAAGAATTATATGGAAAAGAAAAATCCGAAAATATAAAAAGAAAATTATCTATTGCTTCTTCTGGCAAAAATAATCCAATGTATGGAAGACCTTCTCCAATTGGTTCTGGAAATGGATGGTCTGGTTGGTATAAAGGATGGCATTTTAGAAGTATTCATGAACTCTCATATATGATTAATGTTATAGAAAGATTTAAAATGAAATGGAAAAATGCAGAAATTAAAAACTTAAAAATAGAATATTTAGATTATAATAAAACTAAAAGAACTTATGTAGCTGATTTTCTTATAAATAATAAATATTTAGTTGAAATAAAACCTAAGAAATTACATAATTCAAAATTAATTTTATTAAAAAAAGAAGCTGCAATAAAATTTTGTAAAGAAAAAAATTTAATTTATAAATTAATAGATCCATCAAAACTTTTATATCATGATGACATAAAAGAACTAATAAAATTAAAATATTTAGAATTTACAGATGGGTATAAAGAAAAATGGGAACAATTGCTAAATTAATTTGTACAGAAGGTTTGGATTCTTCAGGAAAATCCACTCAATCAGAATTAGTAAAAGAATATCTAAAAGATAATAATAAATCATTTAAATTTTTCCATTTTCCCATGTATGGACACAATAAGTTTAGCGAAATGATTGCTCGCTTTCTTAGAGGTGAATTTGGAAGTATTGAAGAAGTTTCTCCTTATTTTGTTGCAAATTTATATGCCATGGATCGTTTTATGTTTTTACCAGAACTTAAAAAAGCCATGGATGAAAATTATGTAGTTTTATTAGATAGATACGTATACTCTAATATAGCTTACCAGGGAGCTAAATATCCTATTGATTCTGATGAAAATAAAGATATAAGAAGATGGATATATCAATTTGAATTTGGATTTTTAAAATTACCTAAACCAGATTTAAATATATTTTTTGATGTTCCTATCGAAATTATAAAACAAAGATTAGAATCTAATAGGGAAGGAACTGATAGAGGATATTTAAATGGTAAAAAGGATATTCATGAATCTAATATAAATTTTCAAAATGAGGTAAGATCTAATTATATTTTATCTATGAATAATGATCCATCTTGGGATAATCATTGCAAAATAATTTCATGTATTAATAATCAAAATAAATTATTTAATCCATTAGATTTATTTAATTCTTATAAAAAATATATAGACGAAATTTTATGACAAATAATACAAAAAAATTCTTATATAATATTACAAAATATAAAGAATACAAAAAACTTTTTCTTTTTAAAAAAAATAAAGGAATTAATAGCGTTCTTTTTTGTACAAATGATTTACCGGATGAATGGCTTATTGATATAGTTACATTTCAAACTAAATCAGGAAATATTACAGAAGATATTATGATAACTAAAAAAGAATTAGAACAAGAATTAGAA
>JAQUND010000116.1 GCA_028717785.1 Candidatus Nanoarchaeia archaeon
CTATTTTTAGGGTTATAAGCATAATCAACATTAGCATTTTGAGAATGACGATATAAAGAACCATATCCTAAAACAATTCCCCATTGATCTTTATTTTTATCTATTTCAAAAATAATATCTTTTATTTTATCTAAAGTTTTAGCAATTTCTCCAGTCAATATAACTGGGCAAACTTCAACAATTTCACCTTTAGCAAATTGGGTTTTTCCAAAAATAGAATAATCTCCACCAGGTCTTTTAGAAAATTCGACACGTGCTAAATTAAAGGCTTCTTTTCTTTGTTTAAAAAACCCGCCATAATCTGCCATATGTTTAGGAGTTGATTTTTTATCATCCTCTACATCAAAAGGATTATAAAAATCTTCATTTATAAATTCTTCCAAAGATGGTATTTTTTCTTGTTTAGACATATTATAAATAATATTTATATTTCTTAAATGAAACAAATGATTCATTTTGAGTTTCGTATTTTTGACGAAATTCTTTTAAAAAGAGAATTAATAAAGATTTATCAGCTATTGGGGGATTCTGTAAAAGTTTTAATTGTCTATCATATTCTTCAGGATCATCCATTATTTCTCCGATAATAAATCTAGCAAAAGATTTTATAGTTTGAAAATCTTTATATTTATGATAAAAATTACTACTAAATACTTCTTTTATGCGTTTTTCTCTAGTTTTAAATAATGTATCTATATCATTGATAAGATTTTTTGTATATTTGTCAGCTTTAATATCTTGTTCTTCATATGATTGAGCTTTTTCTCCTTCTTCAACCATATTTATAATTTTATCTGCAATATCAAAATCATCAATTTCAACAGTTTTTATTGGTTTATCTTCTTTAAATGAACCATCTTTTTTATAAAAAAGAGCTGTTATTGTTTTAGATTTATCATCAATTTCTAAATAAAGATCATAAAATTCAGGAGGTTTACCAGTTTTAATAGGATAAGATTCATCTTCATCTAAAATACCTTCAGGTAATCCATCATCTAAATGTTTTTTTAAAGTATTAAAAGATTCTTTTCTTTCAAATTCTTCTTCTCTTGATTCTTTTTCTTCCGGTTTTTCTTTATCAATTTTTTCTTCTGATTCTTTTTTTTTCTTTTCTTGATTATATTCTCTTCTTTCTTGATTAAATATATTTGTTCTGGATCTTCTATTAATTTGTCTACGGTCTTCTGCATCTTCTATTTCAACTTCAAGACGAGCAATAAGAGATTCCATTCCTTTAACATGTTTATTATTAATAATTTGTATTAATTTTTCATATATTTGTTGTTTAATTGTTGAAATATATTCTTCCCATAAAAATTTTAAATCAGTTTTACCTCTTTCTGATAATTCTACTTTTAAAATATATCCAGGTTCATCTATTCTTTTATGAATCCCCGTAGTATAAGCACTGATTAAACTATCAATAGATTGATTTAAATGGTTTATTCTATCTGATTGATTTTTTTCAACATCAGCTTTAAATTTTTTTTGCTGGTTTATTATAGCTTTTTCTTCCATATATTTTCCAGCATTTCTAGCTTTTAATAACTGATTTTGAAGATCATTTCCCTTTCTCTCTATTTCTATTATAGATTTTTCTAATTCTCCTTCAAACTTTTTTATAATTTTTTCGGAACGAGATAAAATTTTTTTAGAGTATTTAGACATAACATTCTTAGCTTTTCTATATCTAATAGCTCTAGATGGAAAAGAAATCATTCTTTGAAGTGGAGTAGATACTCCACCATCATTATCTTTATCTTCTAATAAAGGAGTTATTTCATATTCTTCAAATATTATTTGATCAAGTTCTTTTTCGATTATATTATTCATCTTCAATTTTATATTTATTCTGATTTAACTTCCTCACTAGATTTTTCTTCAGTGGTTGTTTTTTCATCAGATGCTTTTATAGCTGTTTTCTTTTCATCTGATTTTTTCTTTAATTCTTCAGTTTTAGAACTTAAATCTTTATTAACAGCTTTATTAATTATTTTTGCAGATTTTATTATTGCAGGATCTTTAATAGTATCATTTATTAATTTATCATCCTGTATTGCAATTTTTTGTAAAAGATTCATTATAATTTGAGTAGATAATAAACCCCAATAAGTTTGAAGATCTACTTTAGTAGTTTCTTTTAATCCTTTTTTCTGTATTGTTGTTTCAATTTTTTTTGTATAATTATCTATACTTGTTTGAGCATATTTTTCAATTTGTGCTAATTGTTTTGCTTGAATTTTTTGTATATTTTGTAAATCCCCTTTTAGTGCAATAACAATATCTTTAGGTTGTTTTCCTTTACCTAATTCTGCCATTTTTTTGTATACTTGTACTTTTAAATCATATATAGGTTTAAGAAATTTATCAGCAACCTCTTTATTGATATTATCCATTAATTTTTTTGCATGACCATTTAATGAATTTCTTAATCTACCTCTTTTAGTAAGTATATTTCCTTTTTTAGTATCAAGAGTATCAGTAGGATCTCCTTCTGCTTCATTCAAATTTGTAAAGTTTATTAACCAAGTATTTAAATTCATATTATTAAATTCTAATAATTTATTAAATTGTATAAATTGAGAATATTTCATATCATTAAACTTTTTTATATATATCTTCTTGAACAAAGAATAGATATATAAAATAAAAGAAATCCCCATGGATATAATTTCAGGAATTCAATCACCTTCTTATGGTGA
>JAQUND010000117.1 GCA_028717785.1 Candidatus Nanoarchaeia archaeon
TGTCTTATTCTTTTACCGTATCTTGCACCGAATCTACCTGCAGATTTAACTTTTTTTGTCCTTGCCATTTTTTAAGAATTGAAGATTTTAATTTCTCCTTATTTATAAATGTTTAGTATGGGGCTACAGGGATTTGAACCCTGATCACAAGATTTTTTGCCTTTTTAAAGACCCAAATCTCGTATGTTGACCAAGTTGCACCATAACGTGATGCTCTATTTAGAGTCCCATCTTATGGAGTAACTATACCCCTAAAAATCATTAAATTTTATATTTATAAAGATTCTTGTTTTAGTATCTCTAATCTTTCAAAAGTATTCAATTTTGGAGGACAATGTCCAAATTTTTTCCAAATTTGATATTTTGAAGTATGTTTTGGGTTGTTAAATCCAATTAGATTACACCATTTTTTTAAGTTATCTTCACCATAAATATCTAGATTATAACCCCTAAGAATTTTATTTTTAATTTTTTTACTTTCACTTTTTCTTGAATAATATGATAAAGTAAAACCTAAATTAAGTAAAGAATCTTTTATTGATAACATAAGATGTTTATCGCATAATCCAATAGTAATTCTAGGATAATAATATACTTTTTTATATTTTTTTTGAAAAACTAAAGAACCATCAGTATCTATGATGCCTCTTAAAAAAGCACATAATAATTTTTTATTTAATATTACTTCTTCAGGTATTTGTATTTTATTTACTTTATTTCCCCTTGGTAAATTTAAAATTTTATTATGAAAACTAAATATTGCTTTGGACCACGTAGAGGTTGTTAATTCATTAGTATCTCTATTTCTTTTTTTGGATGTAAATTTAGCATTATACAATTTTTGAAATAAAGGAATTATTATATTTTTATGATATAATTGATCATCTATAAAATGTCCAGAAATAGTTATTCCATAATCTTCTTTTTTTGTTGTTAAATGACCATCACCTATCAAAATTCCTATTTCTTCAGCAAGGTCTTCATTAAATTTTTTAGGTAAAATTATTCCTTTTTTAACATCGGATGAACTATATTTTATTTTTGAAATATCAAAGTCCATAATATATTACAAAAATTTTCTTTATAAACCCTACGCGCACACCTTGCAAGTTGCAATTTACTGTAAAATATATATTAGAGAACATACTTTATTTAAAAAATATTTATGCATATCCTACAGAGTTCATTAAATTTTCAACTTTAAAAGTATCAATATCCATTTCATTACACCATTTTATTAACATTGACTGTGCTTCTTTTAATGTTGGTGCTCCTCTTCTTAATTTTTTATAATTATTAAGATTTCCACCAATTTCTTTTCTAATAGATGAATGAGTATAAACTACATTTATTTCATACCAGTTAACATCATCAAATCCTTCTTCTGTAATTCCAATTATTCTTCCTTCTAAATGTAATGGTATAAGAAAATATTTATCGATTATTCCTAATGGATTTTCTACATGATCTATTTTCATATTTTATTTCTTTGCTTCTTTTTTAACTTCTTTCTTTTCTGCAGGTTTAGCTTCTACTTTTGCACCAGCAGCAACTGGAGCAGCACCTTCTGCAGGTTTAGCTTCTTTCTTCTCTTTAAGCTCTTTATCTTCTTTAACTTTCTTTAATTTATCTTTATTTTTATTATTAATTTCATCTAAGAATTGTTTTAATTCAGCTCTTTTTTGAGAATTAACTTCAGTTTCTTCTTTAGAAATAATTTTATCATAAACACCAGCATCAACTTGTTTGCTTATTTCTTTAGGTTCTATATTTTCAACAAAAACACCCATTTGATTACAAGTTCCTAAAATAGTTTTTATTGCTGATTTTAAATTATTAACAAGTAATCCAGATCTTTTCATTTTCGCAATTCTAATTATATCTTGTATTGCAAAGTTTCCAATTTTTTCTAAATTTTGATAACCTGCACCTTTTTCAGCTTTTAATTCACCTTTAATTAATTCAGCTGCAGATGGTGTACCAATTGTTATAGTATAAGTTTTATCTTTATTAACATCTATTTCTACAGGAACTTTAATTCCTTTGAAATCTACTGTTTTTTTATTAACATCATCTAAAACTTTTTGCATTATTCCTAATGGACCTAATGCTTGTGCTACAGTAGGATTTGCTGCTGCTTTTCCACCATCAACGATTAATTTTATTTTACTCATTTTCTTCTTCTGCTTCGCCTTCTCTTCTTATAACTTTTACTGAATCCATTTTTACTGTTATTGGAATTGGTACTGTTGCTTCTAATAATTCAACAACTACTTCATCTTTGGTTTCATCAATTTTTTTAACCTTTGCTTTTTCTCTTTTGAAAGGTCCTGAAATAATTTCAACAATATCATTCTTTTGAATATTAACTTGTACTTTAACTTGTTCAAGCATATTTTCAATTTCTGAATATTTTATTTCATTAGGTAAAACTTTTTTAGCATAAGGAACACCTTGTGCAGCTAATTCAGCTTCTTCTAATTTTGATGCTTCTACTATAATATATCCTCTTAATCCATGAGGTTTTACTATTGCATAAACT